>NZ_JBEZVJ010000004.1:0-361550 GCF_040636935.1 Streptomyces sp. NPDC032940
TGGTACTGCAGGGGGGACCCTGTGGGAGAGTAGGACGCCGCCGAACAATTATTCCGGGAAACCCCGCACCTTACGGTGCGGGGTTTTCTGCGTTTTCAGGGACCTTTCCGTTCGGTCCCGGGCCGGCAGCGGGTCGTCACAGACGGCCCGCTGCCTTCAGTTCCAGATAGGCGTCGGCCAGCGCGGGGGCCAGTTCGTCCGGCGTCGCGTCGACGACCGTCACGCCGTGCCGGCGGAGCTGGTCGGAGGTGCGACGGCGTTCCGCCTGGGCCTGCGCGGCGGCGGCAGCCTCGTACACCGCGTCGGTGTTGCCGCGGGCCTTCGCCATCCGGGAGATGTGCGGGTCCGCCACCGAGGCCACGAGGACCGTGTGGCGCTGGGTCAGCTGAGGCAGGACCGGAAGCAGTCCCTCTTCGATCGGTGTCGTGTCGAGCGTCGTGAACAGCACGATCAGCGAGCGGCGCGGAGCCGAGCGGAGCGCGGTCGCCGTGAGGCCGCGTGCGTCGGTCTCCAGCAGCTCCGGCTCAAGGGTCGCCATCGCGTCGACCAGAGAGGGCAGCACATCACCTGCCGTCCTGCCCTGGACCAGGGCGCGTACCCGGCGGTCATAGGCGAGGAGGTCGACGCGGTCACCGGCGCGGGACGCCAGGGCTGCCAGGAGCAGGGCGGCGTCCATGGAGGCGTCGAGGCGGGGTGCGTCGCCCACGCGGCCCGCGGAGGTGCGGCCCGTGTCGAGGACGAGCAGGATGTGCCGGTCGCGTTCGGGGCGCCAGGTGCGTACGGCGACGGTGGACTGGCGGGCGGTCGCGCGCCAGTCGATGGAACGGGTGTCGTCGCCGGGGACGTACTCGCGGAGGCTGTCGAACTCCGTGCCCTCACCGCGGGTGAGCACGCTGGTGCGGCCGTCGAGTTCGCGCAGGCGCGACAGCTTGGACGGGAGGTGCTTGCGGCTGGTGAACGGGGGCAGGACGCGCACCGTCCAGGGAACCAGGTGGGCGCCCTGGCGGGAGAAGAGACCCAGCGGGCCGTACGAGCGGATCGTGACGCGGTCCGTCTGACGGTCGCCGCGGCGTGTGGGACGCAGGCGTGTGGTCACGCGTCGGCGTTCGCCGGAGGGGACCGCGAGGCGGTGGCGGGAGGCGGCCGTCTCCGTGCCGGGCTGCCAGCTGCTGGGCGGCCAGGCGTCGCGCAGGTCGGCGCGGAGCGGGCGGCCGGACGGGTTGGTGACCGTCAGGGTGACGTCGGCGGTTTCACCCAGGCGGGCCGAGGTGTCGCCGGAACGGGACAGGCGAAGCCGCCGTACCGGGGCGGCCAGGGCGAAGTCGCAGGCGCAGGCCAGGGCCAGCGGGGCGTTGACCGCGAGGATGCCCGTCCAGCCGGGGTCCCAGATGCCGACGGGGACGGAGCCGAGGGCCGCGAGGAGCGCGGCGCGTCCGGTGAGTGCCATCAGCGGGGGACGGGGACGTGGGCGAGGACCGCGTTGATGACGGAGTCGGCGGTCACGCCTTCCATCTCGGCCTCCGGGCGGAGCTGCACGCGGTGGCGGAGGGTGGGGAGGGCGAGGGCCTTCACGTCGTCGGGGGTGACGTAGTCGCGGCCCGTGAGCCAGGCCCAGGCCCGGGACGTCGACAGCAGTGCCGTGGCTCCGCGCGGGGAGACGCCGAGGGTGAGGGACGGCGACTCGCGGGTGGCGCGGCAGATGTCGACGACGTAGGCCGTGATCTCCGGGTGGACCGTCGTCTTGGCGACCTCGGCGCGGGCCGCCTCCAGGTCGGCGGCGTTCGCCACGGGGCGTACCCCGGCGGTGTGCAGGTCGCGTGGGTTGAAGCCGGCGGCGTGGCGGGTGAGGACGTCGATCTCGTCCTGGCGGGAGGGCAGCGGGACGGTCAGCTTGAGGAGGAAGCGGTCCAGCTGGGCTTCGGGCAGGGGGTAGGTGCCCTCGTACTCGACCGGGTTCTGGGTCGCGGCGACCAGGAACGGCTCGGGGAGCGGGCGGGGGGTGCCGTCGACCGTGACCTGCCGTTCCTCCATGGCTTCGAGGAGGGACGACTGGGTCTTCGGGGGCGTGCGGTTGATCTCGTCGGCGAGGAGCAGGTTGGTGAAGACCGGGCCGGGCTGGAAGGAGAACTCGGCGGTGCGGGCGTCGTAGACCAGGGAGCCGGTGACGTCGCTGGGCATCAGGTCGGGGGTGAACTGGACACGCTTGGTGTCGAGTTCGAGGGATGCGGCCAGGGCTCGGACGAGGAGGGTCTTGGCGACTCCGGGGACACCTTCGAGGAGGACATGGCCGCGGCACAGCAGGGCGACGACGAGACCGGTCACGGCGGCGTCCTGGCCGACCACGGCCTTGGCGATCTCGGCGCGCAGGGCTTCCAGGGCGGCGCGGGCGCTGCCCGGGTCTCCGCTCTGCCCGGCGTTGTCAGTGGTCGGGTCCATCATGGACGGCGTACCTCTCTTTCGAGGGCGTCGAGTTGATCGGCGAGGGCGATGAGTGCCGCGTCGTCGCGGGGCGGCGGGCCGTAGAGGAGGGTGTGCAGGGACTGTCCGTCGCCGTGGAGGTGGGCGGACAGTGCGGGGAGCAGGGCCTCGGGCGCGTGAGCCTGGGCGACGGGGACGCCGACGAGGGGGGCGAGGCGGGTGCGGGTCGCGGAGCGAAGAGCGGTCGCCGCGCGGTCACGGGCGTTGGCCTTGCGGTAGAGGCGGGCGCGGCCTTCGGTGGTCTCGGAGGCGCGGATGGCCACGGGGAGTTTTTCGGGCACCAGGGGGCCGAGTCGGCGTGCCCGCCACAGGGCGGCCAGAGCCGCGGCGATGAAGAGCTGCAGGGTTCCCCAGAGCCAGCCGGAGGGGAGCAGGTCGAAGAAGCCGCGCTCGTCGTCCGGGGCGGGGGTGTCGGAGAGCGAGGGGAGGTACCAGACCAGATGGGGGCGGGAGCCGAGGAGTTGGAGGGCGAGCGAGGCGTTGCCGTGCTCGTCGAGGCGCTTGTTGTAGACGATGTCCCGTGCGCCGAGGACGATCGTGTCGCCCGGGGTTGCTTCTCCGGAGGCCGGAGCCGTCTCGGGGATGCGGAGCAGGGTGGCCAGGCGCTCGCCGGGGTAGCAGCGGTCCGCCTGTGGGTGGGTGGTCGTGTAGCGGATGCCGCCGGTGTCGGCGGTACCCGCGCGGCGGGCGGCGGGCAGGTCGCAGTCGGGGGACAGCGTCGAGTCGAAGCTGATCGCGGGGTCGGCGGTGACACCGGGGGCGAGGCGTTCGACGGAGGTGCCGCCGGGGGCCAGGAGGACCGTACGTCCGCCGGAGCCGGCGGTCGCGGAGTGCAGCTCGGTCTGCTGGTCCTCGGTGAGCAGGTCGGGGACGGCCACCAGCAGCGTGGTGTCCGGCCCGGCGGCGGCGCGGGCGTCGTCCAGGGTGGTGACCACCCGGGTGGACACACCGCGGTCGGCGAGGAGTTCGGCGACGGCCCGGCTGCCGTAGGGGTCCGCGGAGCGTGGGTCGAGCTCGCCGTGCCGGGCGTCGGAGCGGACGACGGCGATCGCGACGGCGCCGGCGAGCAGCAGCACGAGGGCGAGCGTGACGCCTCGCGCGCGATTCCACAGCCGGTGGGCGGTGGGCGAGGCCGAGGTGGTGGGGAGCGTGGCGTCGGTGGTCATCCGGCGGCTCCCCGGTGGGTGTTCGGGTCGTGCGCTCCGTCGGGAGTGCTGCCGGCCAGGTGCGGTGTGCTGCGTTCCAGGTCGCGGTCGAGGTCGGTCAGGCGGTGGTACGCCTGCTCCGTGCCGGGCCGGCCGCCGTATGCGACGTCGTCGAAGTCCCGGGCCGCGGCGCGCAGCCGGTCGCCGTGGGCGGGCAGGGCGCGGCCGGCTTCGGTGGCGGCCTCGTCGGCGGTGCGGCCGGGGCGGATGTCGAGGAGGGCGCGTTCCTCCAGGGCGCGGACGACGGCCCGCATGCGCTCCTGGACGGCCTGGTTCCAGTGGCCCTGGGCGGCGTGCGCCTCGGCTGCGGCGCGGTGGTCGGCGGCACTGCGGGGGCGGTCGTCGAAGAGGGCGGGGGCGGAGGCGGGGGCGCGGCGCGGGGTGCCCAGGCGCCACCAGAGGGCGCCCAGTACCGCGACGACGGCGGCGATGACGACGGTCAGGCCGAGTGTCCCGCCGGGTGTCGCGGTGGAGGCCCTGTCGAACAGCTCGCCGATCCAGTCCCAGAGGGCGTTGAGCGCCCGCTGGACCCAGCTGGGGTCGTTCTCGTGGTACATGGGCCTGGACAGCTCGCGGCGCGCCGCCTCCCGTGCGGGGTCGCGTGGCGTCGTCAGCGGCGGTTCCTCGCCGCCGGAGCGTGCCAGGGACAGCACGGAGGTGTCCCCGGCGCGCAGCAACGTCCGTACGGCGGTGCGTGGCAGCACCTCTGTGAGCATTCCCCCCGTCGCGCTCACCGCATCAGCTTCCCGGGACGGCGCCGGTGCTGCCGGGGCCCTGGGTGCCGGCGGCGCGGGCCAGTTCGAGGTCGAGGGCCTCGCGGCGGATGCGCTGGTCGATGTAGAGGAGCACCGTGACGCCCGCCGTGATCGGGAAGGTGATCATGGAGCCGATCACCGAGCCGACGCCGGTGACGACGAGGAAGGTCCAGCCGAGGTCGCCGCCGCCCTCGAGGAATCCGCTGACCCCGTCGCCGCTGAGGGTGGCGGCGAGGAAGGTGAAGGGGATGACGATGATCGACGCGACGATGTTCGCGATGACCGTGGCGAGCAGCTGGATGCCGAAGATTCGCCACCAGGAGCCGCGCACCAGCTTCGTCGAGCGGCTCATCGCCTTCTTGATGCCCTGCTTCTCCAGCATCAGGGCCGGGGAGGCGAGGGAGAAGCGGACCATGAGCCACACGGCGACGACGCCGCCGGCCAGGAAGCCGAGAGCGGCCAGGGCCACGCCTCCCTCGCCGCCCGCGGTGGCGGTGACGAGGAGGCCGGGCAGCATGGCGGCGAAGAGGATGCCGGCGACCATCAGCAGCAGGAGGACGATCAGGCCGAACAGTTTGATCACCTGAGGGCGCGCGTCCTGCCAGGCCTCGCGGGTGGTCACCGGCCTGCCGAGGACGGCGCGGCTGGTGACGGTGGTGAGCAGGGCCGTGGCGACGACGGTGCCGATCAGGGAGATCAGGAAGACGACGCCCGAGTTGACCGTGGTCGAGGTGAGCGCGTCGGCGAGCTCGCTCAGGGTGGCGTCGGGGTCGTTGAGGGCGTCGGAGGCGGTGTCCTCCAGGACGAGGCCCTGGAGGAGTACGACGATGACCTCGGTGAAGATCGCGACGGTCAGGGAGATGCCGAGGACCGTGCGCCAGTAGGTGCGCATGGTGGAGACCGCGCCGTCGAGGATCTCGCCGACGCCGAGCGGGCGCAGCGGGATCACGCCGGGCTTGGCCGCGGGCGGCGGGCCTCCCCAGCCCGCTCCCCAGCCGGGGCCGCCAGGGCCCGCGTAGCCACGGCCCTGGCCGCCGTACCCGCCCGGAGGCGGGGGCGGGGTGCCCCAGCCGCCGTGGGGCGGCGGGGGAGGCGCGGTCGGGCCGCCGGTGGGGGCGGACCATTGGCCGGGTGGCGGCTGTTCCTTGGACCACTTCGTGCCGGGGCTCGTCGGTTCCGCGCTCGGCCGGTCCGCGGGCTCGCCGGTGGCCGGGCGGTCGGCGGGGCCGGATGCGCCGGGCTCCTGCCCGTCGGACGGGGCGGATCCGGGCGAGGTCCAGCCCGGAGTGTCGTTCATCGTCGCTCCTTCACGGTGCCCATCCGCGGTCGCGGCGGCAGGTTGGCAGCCATCGTGCCATGGGGTGGTCGGCTGTGGACCGGGAGAGGTGGAGGCAGCCCGTCTTCAATTGTCCGCCGGATCGGGGGCAGACTGACCGCATGGCTGATCAGTACGCGCACAGCGGCGAGGACAAGCGGCCGACCGGGATACCCGCCCTCCGCTGGGAGGAGCCCCCCGAGGGCCCGGTGCTGGTCCTGCTGGACCAGACGAGACTGCCGGCCGAGGAGGTCGAGCTGGTCTGCACGGACCCGGCGGCGCTGGTGGAGGCGATCCGCTCGCTCGCTGTGCGCGGGGCACCGCTGCTCGGCGTCGCGGGCGCCTACGGCGTCGCGCTCGCCGCCGTCCGTGGCTACGAGGTGGAGCAGGCCGCCGCCGCGCTGGCGGGGGCACGTCCCACCGCCGTGAATCTCGCCGTGGGGGTGCGCCGGGCCCAGGACGCGCACCGGGAGGCGCTGGCCAGGACCGGTGACACCCGGCAGGCCGCCGCGGCGGCGCTGGCCGCGGCGCGGGCGCTGCACGAGGAGGACGCCGTGGCCAGCGCTCGGATGGCGGAGCACGGTCTGGCGCTGCTGGACGAGCTGCTGCCCGCCGGCGGGCACCGCGTCCTCACCCACTGCAACACCGGGGCGCTGGTGTCGGGCGGTGAGGGGACGGCGTTCGCGGTGGCGCTCGCCGCGCACCGTGCGGGTCGGCTGCGGCGCCTGTGGGTGGACGAGACGCGTCCGCTGCTGCAGGGCGCCCGGCTGACGGCCTACGAGGCCGCGCGCAACGACATGCCGTACACCCTGCTCACCGACAACGCGGCCGGTTCGCTGTTCGCGGCGGGTGAGGTGGACGCGGTGCTGATCGGCGCGGACCGGATCGCGGCCGACGGGTCGGTGGCGAACAAGGTGGGGAGTTATCCGCTCGCGGTGCTGGCGCGGTACCACCATGTGCCGTTCATCGTGGTCGCGCCGGTGACGACGGTGGACACGGGGACGCCGGACGGGGCGTCCATCGAGGTCGAGCAGCGCCCCGGGTACGAGGTGACCGAGGTGACGGCGCCCCAGGTGCGGGTGACGGGAGCGGGCGGCGGGATTCCGGTGGCTCCGCTGGGGACGCAGGCGTACAACCCGGCGTTCGACGTGACGCCGCCCGAGCTGGTGACGGCGATCGTCACAGAGGAGGGCGTCGTCTCGCCCGTGACGGCTCGGGCGCTCGCCGGGCTGGGCGCCGGGGTGCGGCGGCCGACGGCCGGCTGAGCGGGGCCACCGGACATCCCTGGCGGCGGGCCGGCTCCGCCTGCGTTCCGTAGTGCGGCACGGACACGCTGTGAGGAGGGCGGGGCGGCGGTCGGCCGGGGCAGACAGTGAGGGCTCGGTACGACTATCGTCACAGGCCAGTGACCTCGCTCACCAGCGCCTCTGTAGTCGTTACGAGAATGGGATGATGTCGTTTATGAAGGGACGAGTCCTTGTCGTCGACGACGACACCGCACTGGCCGAGATGCTCGGCATCGTGCTGCGTGGTGAGGGTTTTGAGCCGTCTTTCGTAGCCGACGGCGACAAGGCGCTGGCCGCCTTCCGTGAGACCAAGCCCGATCTGGTGCTGCTCGACCTGATGCTGCCCGGCCGGGACGGCATCGAGGTCTGCCGCCTGATCAGGGCGGAGTCCGGCGTGCCGATCGTGATGCTGACGGCCAAGAGCGACACCGTCGACGTGGTGGTGGGCCTGGAGTCCGGCGCCGACGACTACATCGTGAAGCCGTTCAAGCCGAAGGAGCTGGTGGCCCGGATCCGGGCGCGGCTGCGGAGGTCGGAGGAGCCGGCGCCGGAGCAGCTCGCCATCGGTGACCTGGTGATCGACGTGGCCGGCCACTCCGTGAAGCGGGACGGGCAGTCGATCGCGCTGACGCCGCTGGAGTTCGACCTGCTGGTCGCGCTGGCCCGCAAGCCGTGGCAGGTGTTCACCCGCGAGGTGCTCCTCGAGCAGGTCTGGGGCTACCGGCACGCGGCCGACACCCGGCTGGTCAACGTGCATGTACAGCGGCTGCGCTCCAAGGTCGAGAAGGACCCGGAGAAGCCGGAGATCGTGGTGACCGTCCGTGGCGTCGGTTACAAGGCCGGACCGAGCTGACATGAGCGGGGACAGTGCCGCTTCGGCGCCCGGCCGCTCCGGGGACCGCGCCGGGCGGCCTGTCGGCCACGGGTCCGGGCGTTCACGCTGGGCGCGTCTGCTCGAGGGCGGGCTGCTGCACGGCGGCGTCCAGGGCAGCCCGGTGCTCCGCCTGTTCATGCGCTGGGTACGGCGTCCGCTGCTGCCCGTGATGCGGCTGTGGCGGCGCAACATCCAGCTCAAGGTCGTCGCCACCACGCTGCTGATGTCGCTCGGTGTCGTGCTGCTGCTCGGCTTCGTCGTGATCGGGCAGGTCCGCAACGGTCTGCTGGACGCCAAGGTGAAGGCGTCGCAGAGTCAGGCCACCGGTGGCTTCGCGGTGGCCAAGCAGAAGGCCGAGGAGACGGCGAGCACCACCGGCGACGAGGGCACCCCCGTCGACGGCCGTCCGCCGCAGAACGTCATCCAGTGGATGAGCGACCTCGTGAAGTCGCTCTCCAGCGGCGGCCAGGGCGCCTTCGACGTGGTCACGCTCCCCATGGGCGGGGACAGCGGCAGCGGGCGCGGCCCGCGCGCCTCCGGCCTGGTCAACTGGTCGTCCAGCGTGCCCGAGGAGCTGCGGGAGCGGATCGACGGCGACCCGGCGGCGGCGCAGAGCTACACGCGGATCGTCTACGACTCCGACCAGCCCTCGCAGCCGGGCCTGGTCATCGGCAAGCAGGTCAACGACCCGAACGGTGAGCCGTACCAGCTGTACTACCTCTTCCCGCTGACGCAGGAGGAGAAGTCGCTCAGCCTGGTCAAGGGCACGCTGGCGACGGCCGGGCTGTTCGTGGTCGTCCTGCTCGGAGCCATCGCCTGGCTGGTGGTGCGCCAGGTCGTCACGCCCGTGCGGATGGCGGCGAGCATCGCCGAGCGGCTGTCCGCCGGGCGGCTGCAGGAACGGATGAAGGTCACCGGCGAGGACGACATCGCGCGGCTCGGCGAGGCCTTCAACAAGATGGCGC
Organism: Streptomyces sp. NPDC032940; assembly: GCF_040636935.1. Classification (NCBI taxonomy): domain Bacteria; kingdom Bacillati; phylum Actinomycetota; class Actinomycetes; order Kitasatosporales; family Streptomycetaceae; genus Streptomyces; species Streptomyces sp. NPDC032940. Next base: position 8,879 of record NZ_JBEZVJ010000004.1, read on the forward strand.
AGAACCTCCAGTTGAAGATCAGCCAGCTCGAGGACCTGTCGCGGATGCAGCGGCGGTTCGTCTCCGACGTGTCGCACGAGCTGCGGACACCGCTGACGACCGTGCGGATGGCTGCCGACGTCATCCACGACGCGCGCGTGGACTTCGATCCGGTGACCGCGCGGTCGGCCGAGCTGCTCGCGGACCAGCTGGACCGGTTCGAGACGCTGCTGGCGGACCTCCTGGAGATCAGTCGCTTCGACGCGGGTGCGGCGGCGCTGGAGGCGGAGCCGATCGACCTGCGGGAGGTCGTGCGGCGGGTCGTCAGCGGGGCCGAGCCGCTCGCCGAGCGCAAGGGCACGCGGATACGCGTCGTCGGCGACCAGCAGCCCGTCGTCGCCGAGGCGGACGCCCGGCGCGTGGAGCGGGTGCTGCGCAATCTCGTCGTCAACGCCGTCGAGCACGGCGAGGGCGAGGACGTCGTCGTGCGGCTCGCCGCGGCCGGCGGCGCCGTCGCCGTCGCGGTGCGCGACTACGGCGTCGGGCTCAAGCCCGGCGAGGCCACCCGGGTCTTCAGCCGCTTCTGGCGGGCCGACCCGGCACGCGCGCGTACCACCGGCGGTACCGGGCTCGGTCTGTCGATCGCCCTGGAGGACGCGCGGCTGCACGGCGGCTGGCTGCAGGCCTGGGGCGAACCGGGCGGCGGTTCGCAGTTCCGGCTGACGCTGCCGCGGACCGCGGACGAGCCGCTGCGGGGCTCGCCGATACCGCTGGAGCCGGCGGACTCGCGCCGCAACCGCGGACTGAACGACGCCGGTCTCCACGACGGGGGCCGGGCACAGGGCGGGGACAAGGCGGTCACCGTGCCGGCGCAGGCGGCACTGGGCCAGGGGTCCTCGGCGTCCGGGCGGGGCCCGATACCGCCGCGGCCGTCCGCCGCCACCGCCGATCCGACGGCGCTGCCCGGCAACGGCGCGCGTGTGGTGCCGCGGCCCGTCTCCGGAGCCCGTGAACAGAACGGCACGCCCGGGCCGGAGGCGGCGAGCCGCCCGGACGGCGGGCCGGAGGAGCCGAGCAGGCAAGGGGAGGCATTTCGTGGGCGCTGACCGCGAGGGGAGCGGCCGGCGGACACCGACGCGCGCGATGACGTACGCGGTCTGCGGCGTCGTACTGCTGGCGGGGTGTGCGTCCATGCCCGACCACGGCGACCTGCGGGGCGTGGAGTCCACGCCCCGCCAGGACCCGCAGGTGCGGGTGTTCGCGATGCCGCCGGCGGAGGACGCCTCGCCGTCGGTGATCGTGCAGGGCTTTCTGGAGGCGCTGACCAGCAACGACCCGCACTACGAGACGGCCCGCAAGTATCTGACGGCCGAGGCGGCGAAGACCTGGGAACCGGAGCGGTCCACGACGGTGCTGGCGGGCGGGGCCGGGACCGAGGCCGACCACCTGGCGAGCCGTGAGGACACCGACGACTACTCGTACTCGGTCACGCTGACCGGCACCCGGGTCGCCACGGTGGACGCGCAGCAGTCGTACGCGCCGGCGGCGGGCGAGTACCGCGAGCCGGTGCACCTCACCCGGGACCCGAAGAGCCGGCAGTGGCGCATCGACGTGCTGCCGCAGGGCGTGGTCATGGGCAAGTCCGACTTCCAGCGCACCTACATGTCGGTCAACAAGTACTACTTCGCCTCGAACACCGTCCCCAAGGAGCAGGCCGGTGCGCGGGCGGAGCCGACGGCCGTCGCCGATCCGGTCTATGTGCGCCGGCTCGTGGACCCGATGACCCAGGTCGTGCGGTCGCTGATCAGCGGGCCGACGAGTCTGCTGGGGCCCGTGGTCAGGTCGAGCTTCCCGAGCGGTACGGCACTGGCGGACAACGTCGACTCGCTGACGCCGGACGACCGCAACAAGCTGACGGTGCCGCTGAACGCCAAGGCCGCCGGGGTCGGCGCGGACAAGTGCGACGAGATGGCGACCCAGCTCCTGTTCACCCTCCAGAACCTCACCCCCGCCGTGGACGAGGTGGAGCTGACCTCGGGGAACAGGCGGCTGTGCTCGCTCGGCGAGGACCGGGCCGAGGCGGTCGCGACGCGGGGTTCGGCCCAGCGGCCCGACTACCTGTACTTCGTGGACGCCAAGCACCGCCTGGTGCGGATCGCCGCGGGCAGCACCGCCACCCATCCCGAGACCGTGCCCGGGGCGCTGGGCGAGGGCACGACGGCGCTGCGGTCGGTGGCGGTGTCGCGGGACGAGCACAGCGCGGCCGGTATCGGCTTCGACTCCAAGTCGCTGTACGTCGCCTCGCTGGTGCCCGGCAGTTCGCTCGGAGACCCCCTGCTGGTCAGCGGCGGCAAGACGGAGGGGGACAGGCTGACGCCGCCCAGCTGGGACGCGCAGGGCGACCTGTGGATCGCCGACCGGGACCCGAAGAATCCCCGCCTGCTGCTGTTGCAGGACGGCGCGGGCAAGCCGGCGCAGGTGCGCATCCCCGGACTGGACGGGCGCGTACAGGCCGTGCGGGTGGCGGCCGACGGGGTGCGGATCGCACTCGTCGTGGAGAAGGACGGCGAACGGTCACTGCTCATCGGGCGGATCGAACGCGACGGACGGGCCGGCGAGCAGCCCACGGTCACCGTCGTCGAACTGCGCTCCGCCACACCCGAGCTGGAGGAGGTCACGGCCATGTCCTGGGCAGGCGACAGCCGCCTCGTGGTGGTCGGCCGCGAGCGCGGGGGCGTCCAGCAGATCGGGTACGTCCAGGTGGACGGCTCCACGCCGGAGGCATCGGTGCCGGCGGCGCTGACCGGGGTCAAGGAGATCGCCGCGACCGAGGACGAACGGCTGCCGCTGGTGGCGTACTCGGAGGACCTGATCGTCCGGCTGCCGTCCGGTATGCAGTGGCAGAAGGTGACGGAGGGGACGGCGCCGGTCTATCCGGGGTGACGGCGGCGCCGACGGGCGTTCACCCGTGCGGGTGAGGCCGTTGTCCCCAGGGGTGGACTTGTCCCCAGGCGGCGCCCGGGGTTTTCCACAGGCCTGGCCGGAGGGGACGGGCGCGGGCACAGTGGTGGTCATGCGCAGGTGGTGGCGGGATCTCGGCGACCTGGTGCTGCCGGCCGAGTGCGGAGGCTGCGGCAGGGCCCGCACGGTGCTGTGCCCACGGTGCCGTGCGGTGCTGAGCGGGGGAGCGCCGTGCCGGGTGCGTCCGGATCCGGAGCCGCCCGGACTGCCGGCCGTGTACGCGGCGACGCGGTACGCCGACGAGGCGCGGGCCGCGCTGCTGGCCCACAAGGAACGCGGTGTGCTGGCCCTCGCCGGGCCGCTCGGCACGGCGCTCGCGGGGGCCGTACGGGCCGGTCTCCGGGAGGCGGGTGCCCACGGCGGTGAGGTGCGGTGCGGCAGGGCTCGGTGGCCGGTGCTGCTCGTACCCGTGCCGTCCGCGCGCCGGGCGGTGCGGGCGCGCGGGCACGACCCCGCGCGGCGCATCGCCCTCGCGGCGGCCGGTGAGCTGCGGCGGACCGGGACGTCCGCCCGGGTGCTCGCCGCGCTGCGCCAGCGGCACGCCGTGGCCGACCAGTCGGGGCTGGACGCCCGGCAGCGACGGGACAACCTCGCCGGTGCGCTGGTGGTGGCGACCGGCGGGGCCCGGCTGCTGGGCGGCCGTGGGCGGATCGTCCTCGTCGACGACCTGATGACCACGGGGGCCTCCCTGGCGGAGGCGGCGCGTGCCGTGCGGGAGGCGGTCGCGGACGAGTGCAGGGATGAGCAGGGGGCGGGGGCGCGGACGTATGGAACGGCGAAATCGACTGTGTATTCGTCGGCGGCACGGGAAGGCAGAGAGGAACGGAAGAGCGGACCTCGAATGAAGGGTCCGGACGGAGGCGGTGGCGTGATCCCGGAAGCGATCTGGGCGGCTGTGGTCGCCGCATCACCAGATGCTTTCGAAATAAACCGGAACTGATCGACTACTTGCTTCGTTGCAGGTAATGACAAGGTCAATTCACCGGAACGGAGGTACGTCGCGGTAGAGGGTGACGACATCCGTCCGAGCGAGATATGTTCGGTTGTGAGGCAAAGCCGCAGGCCACACCTCTCGAATCCGAATGCCGTGCTGCTCGTTCAGCCGTCATCACCCGCACCGGTGGAGTGGATACCTCGCCCGCGGGGGAGGAGGTGGAAGTCACCGAGTCCGAGGTTCCGGGAGAACCGGAACCTGGTGCAAAAGGGAGATGCTCCGCCGCCGAAGCGGAGCGATCCGGGAACGGAGTTCTGCGTGGACATCGTCGTCAAGGGCCGCAAGACCGAGGTGCCCGAGCGGTTCCGGAAGCACGTGGCCGAGAAGCTGAAGCTGGAGAAGATCCAGAAGCTCGACGGCAAGGTGATCAGCCTCGACGTCGAGGTGTCCAAGGAGCCCAACCCCCGACAGGCCGACCGCTGCGACCGGGTGGAGATCACCCTCCGTTCCCGCGGTCCGGTGATCCGGGCGGAGGCAGCGGCGAGCGACCCGTACGCGGCGCTCGACCTGGCGGCGGAGAAGCTCGACGCCCGGCTGCGCAAGCAGCACGACAAGCGCTTCTCGCGGCGCGGCGCGCGCCGGATCCCGGCGGCCGAGGTCGCCGACCACGTCCCCGGCGCAGCGACACTCAACGGCAACGGGGAGGTCGTTCCGGAGGAGAAGCAGGACGGCGTACCCACCAAGAAGATCGGCTCGCTCGAGGTCCAGGGCGACGGACCCCTCGTCGTCCGCGAGAAGACCCACGTGGCCGCGCCGATGTCCCTCGACCAGGCCCTCTACGAGATGGAGCTGGTCGGACACGACTTCTATCTCTTCGTCGACTCCGAGACCAAGGAGCCCAGCGTCGTCTACCGGCGGCACGCCTACGACTACGGCGTGATCCACCTCACGACGGACACGATGGTCACGCAGGCGCACGCGCCCGAGGCGGGCGACGCGCTCGGCGGCTGACCACGCCGGCTGACCACGCCGGGTGACGCTCGGACCGGTGCCCCTGGAGCGCGTGTGCGCCCCCAGGGGCATCGGTGTGCGACGGTGCGCGAGGTGTGCGACCCCTGCGCGGCCCGCACTGTCGCCCCCGCGTCGGCGCGGCATGGAATCATGGCGGCAACCACCCAACCGGTGGGTCGTTGCCTTGTGTTGGCGATGGCTCAGGACCACAGGCCAGGGCCTTCAGGGGGAGGAACGATGGCGGACAGTTTCGGACCGATGCGGGACGACGGCGCCGACGACGGCGTCGTCGGCATGGGCCCGGAGGCGGGATCGTCACGCGCGGAGCCGATCAGGGTCCTGGTCGTGGACGACCACGCGCTGTTCCGCCGCGGCCTGGAGATCGTGCTCGCGGCCGAGGAGGACATCCAGGTCGTCGGCGAGGCCGGTGACGGTGCCGAGGCCGTGGAGAAGGCCGCCGACCTGCTGCCGGACATCATCCTGATGGACGTGCGGATGCCCAAGCGCGGCGGCATCGAGGCGTGCACCTCCATCAAGGAGGTCGCCCCCAGCGCCAAGATCATCATGCTGACGATCAGCGACGAGGAGGCGGACCTCTACGACGCGATCAAGGCCGGCGCGACGGGCTATCTCCTCAAGGAGATCTCGACCGACGAGGTGGCGACCGCCATCCGCGCGGTGGCCGACGGCCAGTCGCAGATCAGCCCGTCCATGGCGTCGAAACTCCTCACCGAGTTCAAGTCGATGATCCAGCGGACCGACGAGCGCCGGCTCGTGCCCGCGCCGCGCCTCACGGACCGCGAGCTGGAGGTGCTCAAGCTCGTCGCCACGGGAATGAACAACCGGGACATCGCCAAGGAGCTGTTCATTTCCGAGAACACCGTGAAGAACCACGTGCGCAACATCCTGGAGAAACTGCAGCTGCATTCCAGGATGGAAGCCGTGGTGTACGCGATGCGGGAGAAGATCCTCGAGATCCGCTGACGGTATGTCACCGCCCGCGGACCGGGCGAGCGGTGGGGATCAGTCGAGCAGGAGGGACAGCTCCCTCATGAGCGGCTCGCGCAGTTCGGGCGCGTCCACCCGCTCCACGCGTACGTCCGTGCAGTCCACCCAGCTCGCCGCCTCGACCAGGGCCTGGGCCACCGCCGGAGCCGCCCTGCGGCCGTCCAGAGTGACCTGCCGGGCGACCAGGGTGCGCCCCTCGCGTGCCGGGTCCACCCGGCCGACGAGCCGGCCACCGGCCAGCACCGGCATCGCGAAGTAGCCGTGCACCCGCTTCTGCTTGGGCACGTAGGCCTCCAGGCGGTGGGTGAAGCCGAAGATCCGCTCGGTGCGCGCGCGTTCCCAGATCAGGGAGTCGAAAGGGGACAGCAGCGTGGTGCGGTGACGGCCGCGCGGGGGTGCCGCCAGAGCCGCCGGGTCCGCCCAGGCCGGCTTGCCCCAGCCCTCCACCGTCACCGGGACCAGGCCCGAGTCGGCGATCACGGCGTCGACCTGTTCGGCCTTGAGCCGGTGGTAGTCCGCGATGTCCGCGCGGGTGCCGACGCCCACGGACCGGCCGGCCAGGCGGACCAGCCGGCGCAGGCACTCGGTGTCGTCCAGGTCGTCGTGGAGCAGGGTCTCCGGGACGGCGCGCTCGGCCAGGTCGTACACCCGCTTCCAGCCTCGGCGCTCGACGCACACCACCTCGCCGTACATGAGGGCGCGCTCGACGGCGACCTTCGTGCCCGACCAGTCCCACCACTCGCTGGTCTTCTTCGCCCCGCCGAGATCCGTGGCGGTGAGGGGGCCCTCGGTGCGCAGCTGCTTGACGACCTGGTCGTAGGTGCCGTCGGGGAGGGGGTGGTTCCAGTGCGGGCGGTTGCGGTAGGCGCGGCGGCGGAAGGCGAAGTGGGGCCATTCCTCGATGGGGAGGATGCAGGCGGCGTGGGACCAGTACTCGAAGGCGTGGGTGTCCTTCCAGTAGGCGTCCTCGACGGTCCCGCGGCCCACGGCGCCGAGGCGGGCGTACGGGATGAGCTCGTGGGAGCGGGCGAGGACGGAGATCGTGTCGAGCTGCACCGCGCCCAGGTGACGGAGGACGCCGCGGACACCGGCGCGGCGGTCGGGGGCGCCGAGGAAGCCCTGTGCGCGGAGGGCGATGCGGCGGGCCTCGTCTGCGGACAGTTCCGTGGCGGGGGGCGGGAGGGTCGTCATGCGTTCGCACGATAGGGGGTGGGTCTGACAGTGGGGGTGGGGCGCGTTGCGGCACGACTGCCCGCAGCTGGGTGGGGCGGTGCCCGCAGCTACGACCGGCGAGAGGTGGCCGGGAGGTAGGGGGTGGGGGTGGGGAGGGAGAGGTCTGAGGGGAGGAGAGAGGCTATCCAGCAGTCGCGGCGGGTGCCGTTGTTGAGGAGCGCGGAGCGCAGCGTGCCCTCCACGGTGAAGCCGACGCGCAGGGCCACCGCGCGGGAGGCGGCGTTGCCGACCTCGGCGCGCCACTCCAGGCGGTCGAGAGCCCGGTGGCGGAAGGCCCAGCGGGCGAGGGCGGAGGCGGCCTCGGTGACGTAGCCGCGTCCGCGGTGTTGCCTGACGGCCCAGAAGCCGATCTCGCCGACGCCCGGGGCGACCATCGTGACGCCGAGCATGGCGGTGAGCTCGCCGGTGGGCAGGAAGGCGCCGAAGGTGAACATCGAGTCGTTCGCCCAGCCGTCGGGGACCAGCTGCTCGGTGAAGCCCCGCGCGTGTTCCGGGAGGTACGGCGAGGGGATCGTCGTCCAGCGCTGGATGTCGGGGTCCTGGCAGGCGGCGTACACGGCCTCGGTGTCCTGGGGGCCGACCGTGCGCAGGACGAGACGGTCGGTGGTGAGCGTCCGGGGTTCCATCGGCCGATTCTGCGGGGCGACCCGCGGCACGCGCCATGGGTTTGCGGTGTGGGGACGGGCGGTCACTTTCCGTGCATTTGGTCGGCGGGTGCGGCACCATCCGCGGGCCTCGCACGTTGAACCATGTGACGGCGACCGCAAGAAGGACGCAGGAGTGCGCGGTCCCGGCTGTGGCAGGCCTCCCGGGGCGGCGGGGTCCTCGCATACGATGGCCGTTGCTCAGTCAGTCACATGGAAACCGACCGTCCCAGGCCCGACCGGCAAGGAGACCAACCCCCGTGTCCGTCCTCTCGAAGATCATGCGTGCAGGCGAAGGCAAGATCCTGCGCAAGCTGCACCGCATCGCGGACCAGGTCAACTCCATCGAAGAGGACTTCGTCGACCTCTCCGACGCCGAGCTGCGGGCCCTCACCGATGAGTACAAGCAGCGCTATGCCGACGGTGAGAGCCTGGACGACCTGCTGCCCGAGGCCTTCGCCACCGTCCGCGAGGCCGCCAAGCGCGTCCTCGGCCAGCGCCACTACGACGTGCAGATCATGGGCGGCGCCGCCCTGCACCTCGGGTACGTGGCGGAGATGAAGACCGGTGAGGGCAAGACCCTGGTCGGTACGCTGCCCGCCTATCTGAACGCCCTTTCCGGCGACGGCGTCCACATCGTCACGGTCAACGACTACCTGGCCGAGCGCGACTCCGAGATGATGGGCCGCGTCCACAAGTTCCTCGGGCTCGAGGTCGGCTGCATCCTGGCCAACCAGACGCCGGCCCAGCGCCGCGAGATGTACAAGTGCGACATCACGTACGGCACGAACAACGAGTTCGGCTTCGACTACCTCCGCGACAACATGGCGTGGTCCAAGGACGAGCTCGTCCAGCGCGGCCACAACTTCGCCATCGTCGACGAGGTCGACTCCATCCTCGTCGACGAGGCCCGCACGCCGCTGATCATCTCCGGCCCGGCCGACCAGGCCACCAAGTGGTACGGCGACTTCGCCAAGCTGGTCACGCGCCTGAAGAAGGGCGAGGCGGGCAACCCCCTCAAGGGCATCGAGGAGACCGGCGACTACGAGGTCGACGAGAAGAAGCGCACGGTCGCCATCCACGAGTCCGGCGTCAGCAAGGTCGAGGACTGGCTGGGCATCGACAACCTCTACGAGTCGGTGAACACCCCGCTCGTGGGTTACCTGAACAACGCCATCAAGGCCAAGGAACTCTTCAAGAAGGACAAGGACTACGTCGTCCTCGACGGCGAGGTCATGATCGTCGACGAGCACACCGGACGTATCCTCGCCGGCCGCCGCTACAACGAGGGCATGCACCAGGCGATCGAGGCGAAGGAAGGGGTGGACATCAAGGACGAGAACCAGACGCTCGCCACGATCACCCTCCAGAACTTCTTCCGCCTCTACAAGCGCCACGACCACGACGGCAAGGAACTCCCGGGCCTGTCCGGCATGACCGGTACGGCGATGACCGAGGCCGCCGAGTTCCACCAGATCTACAAGCTCGGCGTGGTGCCCATCCCGACCAACCGGCCGATGGTCCGCAAGGACCAGTCCGACCTGATCTACCGCACCGAGGTCGCCAAGTTCGAGGCGGTCGTCGACGACATCGCCGAGAAGCACGAGAAGGGCCAGCCGATCCTCGTCGGCACCACCTCGGTCGAGAAGTCCGAGTACCTCTCGCAGCAGCTCAGCAAGCGCGGCATCCAGCACGAGGTGCTCAACGCCAAGCACCACGAGCGTGAGGCGTCGATCGTCGCCCAGGCGGGCCGCAAGGGCGCTGTGACGGTGGCCACCAACATGGCCGGCCGCGGTACGGACATCAAGCTCGGCGGCAACCCCGAGGACCTCGCCGAGGCCGAGCTGCGCCAGCGGGGCCTCGACCCCGAGGAGCACATCGAGGAGTGGGCCGCGGCCCTGCCCGCCGCCCTGGAGCGGGCCGAGCAGGCCGTCAAGGCCGAGAAGGAAGAGGTCGAGCGGCTCGGCGGCCTCTATGTGCTGGGCACCGAGCGGCACGAGTCCCGCCGCATCGACAACCAGCTGCGCGGTCGTTCCGGCCGCCAGGGCGACCCCGGCGAGTCCCGGTTCTACCTCTCCCTCGGCGACGACCTGATGCGGCTGTTCAAGGCCCAGATGGTCGAGCGCGTGATGTCGATGGCCAACGTGCCCGACGACGTGCCGATCGAGAACAAGATGGTCACCCGGGCGATCGCGTCCGCCCAGTCGCAGGTCGAGACGCAGAACTTTGAGACCCGTAAGAACGTCCTGAAGTACGACGAGGTGCTCAACCGGCAGCGCGAGGTCATCTACGGCGAGCGGCGCCGCGTCCTGGAGGGCGAGGACCTGCAGGAGCAGATCCAGCACTTCATGAACGACACGATCGACGCCTACGTCCAGGCCGAGACCGCCGAGGGCTTCCCCGAGGACTGGGACCTCGACCGGCTGTGGGGCGCCTTCAAGCAGCTCTACCCGGTGAAGGTCACCGTCGAGGAGCTGGAGGAGGCGGCCGGCGACCGGGCCGGCCTGACCGCCGAGTACATCGAGGAGTCCATCAAGGACGACATCCTGGAGCAGTACGAGGCGCGCGAGGCGCAGCTCGGCTCCGAGATCATGCGTGAGCTGGAGCGCCGGGTCGTGCTCTCGGTCCTCGACCGCAAGTGGCGCGAGCACCTCTACGAGATGGACTACCTCCAGGAGGGCATCGGCCTGCGCGCGATGGCGCAGAAGGACCCGCTGGTCGAGTACCAGCGCGAGGGCTTCGACATGTTCCAGGCCATGATGGAGGGCATCAAGGAGGAGTCCGTCGGCTACCTGTTCAACCTGGAGGTCCAGGTCGAGCAGCAGGTCGAGGAGGTCCCCGTCGAGGCCGCCGCTCCCTCGCTGGAGAAGGCCCCGCAGGACGCCGTCCCGGCCCAGGCCGGCGCGCGTCCGGAGATCCGCGCGAAGGGGCTCGACGCGCCGCAGCGCCGGGACCTCCACTTCTCCGCTCCGACCGTGGACGGCGAGGGCGGTGTCATCGAGGGCGACTTCACCACCGACGAGGAGCCCGCGCGGTCCTCGGCCGACGGTCTCACGCGCGCGGAGCGCCGCAAGCAGGCCAAGGGCGGGCGGCGCCGCAAGAAGTGACACCGCGGCGCCTGCGAGGCGCCGTGGCGGCGGGAAGGGCCGGGCACCCCAGGGGAGCCCGGCCCTTCGGCCTGTCCGGGACGCGGTGACTGTGCCGGTCGCCGAGGTCAGGCGTCGTAGTCGTCGTCCGCCGGCCGCCTGCGGGGGCCGCCCAGTTCCACCGCGGCGCAGCGCCAGCGCAGGTCCCGTCCCTGTTCCAGGCGGAAGGCCATGGCACGCAGCTGGTCACCGGCACCGATCCGGGCGAAGACCTCCAGTGCGCCCGGACGGGCCTCGTAGTAGCCGATGTCGCGGACGACGGGGAGGGTGCCGCGGGTGCGCAGCGGGCCGCGTTCGGCCAGCCGGGCCAGTTCGTCGTAGGCACGGCCGACGGTGTGCCGGAGCATCGCGTGTACGGGGCGCCTGCCGCTGAGCACCTCGAGGAGGAGCTCAGCGAAGTGGTCCGTGGGACGGAGCTGCGGGACCGGCCGGCGCGGGGCCTGGGCGGGAACCCGCCGGGTGGCGGGGGCGGTCGTCGGCGCGGGGGTCGCGATCCGGCGGGCGGCGGCCGAGGCGCGGTCCGGGGCGGGGACGGCGGTGGTGGCTGCCGCGCGTGCGTTCGCCCTGGCCAGGCCGCCCGGTCCGGCGGTCACCGGGCGGTTGTCGGCCGGCCGCGTACGGGCGCGGGCGGAGCGGCCCGGAGAGCCCGGAGGCCGCCCTCCCGGCGCCGCGGTGCGGACGCCGCGTCCGCCGGGCCTGCGGGGCGGTACGCCGCCCGGTGAGGCGTCCGCCGGGGCGAGCGAGGCGCCCTGGGCGGGTGCCTGGGGAAGGACGGGCACGCCACCCGTGGGACGGGGCGCGGCCGGGAGGTGGGAGGTCGGGCGGGTCCTGGTCATGACCTTGCGCAGGGGCGGCACGGTCGGTGTGGGCTGCATGGGGATCCCCGTTTCGGCGACCCGGGCGATACCGGGCGGTAACTTCATGGTCGGGGATCTTGTACGGGTCGGCGGGCGGCCACGGCAAGGAGGCGGAGAGCCGCGTCGGGGGCGTCGGGAGGTTCACCTATCCGAGTGGCAGGAGGTGCGGCGAGGCCATGGGAAAGGCGGGGACGGTGCGGGTGCACCGGGTGAATTCCGGGGCCGGAAGTGGACGCTTCCGGTGCCCTCGGCGGGCGCCCGAAAGGGGACGCCGCACGTATCCTGAAGGCCGCTGGACGGATCTTCGTCCTCTGCCCGGCTTCCCTCCGGTTCCCGACCACGAAAGCGGCCCGTCATGCGCGTCTACGTCCCCCTGACCCTTTCCGGCCTCGCCGAGGCGCACAGGACGGGGCGACTGGGGGAGACCGGGCCGCTCGTCGCGTACGCCGTCACGCCGGCGGTGCGCGAGTGGGTCCGCTCGGACGACATCGAGGAGCTGGAGTACGCCGCCCTGAGCCGGGCCGCGCTGGCCTCGCTGCGGCTGCTGGCGGCGGACGCGGGGGCGGCGCGACGCCGGGTCGTGGTCGCGGCGGACGTCTCCGACGGGGCGGTGTCGGCCGGCCCTGGACGGGAGGCCGGTGCCCCCGCGCTGGGCGAGGTGCTGGTCGACGGGGGCGTACGGCTGGCGAAGACGGCCGCGGTGCACGTCGACTCCGCCGACGCGGAGACGGACGTGGCCGCCGCGGCCGAGGCCCTCGCGGCGGCGGACGGCGGGGACGACGACGCCGGGTTCGTGGTGGACGGGGCCGAGGACCACGAGCTGCTCTGGTACGCGACGCAGGAGATCCCCCACCTGGTCGGGGCCCGCGACTGAGCGGTGGCGGTCGTCGTCGTGCCCCCCGGGGTCCGGGGCGGGCGTCTTCGGTGTCAGTGGCGGCGGGTACGTTTTCTGGCATGGGGACGCAGACAGGGGCGCACATCGTCTGGGACTGGAACGGCACGCTGTTCCACGACAACGACGCCATCATCGGGGCGACGAACGCGGCGTTCGCCGAGTTCGGGCTGACGCCGATCACGCTCGAGCAGTACCGGGCGCTGTACTGCGTGCCGGTGCCGAAGTTCTACGAGCGGCTGATGGGGCGGCTGCCCACGGACGCCGAGTGGGAGGTCATGGACGCCGCCTTCCACCGGTACTACACCGAGCACCGGGTGCGGTGCGGGCTCACCGAGGGTGCGGCGGAGCTGCTCGCCGGGTGGCGGGCGGCGGGGCGCAGCCAGTCGATCCTCAGCATGTACGGGCACGAGGAGCTCGTTCCGCTGGTGCGGGGGATGGGGATCGAGACGCACTTCATACGCGTCGACGGACGGACGGGGCCGTCCGGGGGGAGCAAGGCCGAGCACATGGTGCGGCATCTGGCGGCGCTGGGGTCGGTGGTGGAGCCGGCCCGGACCGTGGTGATCGGGGACGCGGCGGACGACGCGGTGGCGGCGCTGCACGTGGGGGCGCGGGCGGTGCTGTACACCGGGGGGTCGCACAGTCGGGCGAGTCTGGTGGGGGTCGGGGTGCCGGTGGTGGACACGTTGGGGGAGGCGGTGGCGGAGGCGGAGCGATTGGCGGGGGCGTGAGGTGTCGTGGGGGCCGGGGCCGGATGCCCTCGGGCGAGGGTGCCGTGGGGTGAGTGGTGCCCCGTGTGGGTGTCGGCCGGGGAGTGGGTTTCGCGGCCCGGCGTTGCGGGGTGCCTCCCCACTCTCGGCTTCTCCCCCACGCTCGGCTTCGCCCCCGCGGGGGGACCCCCATGCGCGGGGGACCCCCATCGCCCCTGGGGGTGCCTCCCAGGCCGTTCAGACACTGGGGGAGGCACGATTGCCCGCAGCTCAGCAGTCGGCCGGCTGTGGCGGCACGATTGCCCGTAGCTGTGCTGCGGTGCAGTGACTGTGCAGGATGTCCAAGTTCTGGGCGTTGTTTTGTACACATGCGGCTCATGACGGATGACCTGTCGGGGGCGATAGCCTTGTGGCGTGATCAGCGCGATAGCTCGCGGGGGCACCGGCGCCCCTGCTCTGCGCCCGGCGAGCACGGACGACATCCGTGACCGGGCGGCGGTCGCTGGTCTTCGCGGGCGGGACGGGGCATCGAAGGTCCCCGGTTCGGCGCCGCGTACTCCCCGGACGGTGGTCGCGAGAGCGACATCACATCCGGTGGGCGCGTCGACATTGGCTGATATGCCCCCGCTCCTCTCGTCTTGCGGCATAGCGTCGGAACGGACCGGACACCCCGGGTCTCGACGCCACGTCGGAAGGCCGGAGACCGTACTTCCTTCTACGTCACGCAACGGCGCGCGACAGGAGCCAGAGGACAATGCAGACCAAGCTGGACGAAGCCAAGGCCGAGCTGCTCGAGAGGGCCGCGCGGGTAGCTGAGAACAGCCCGGTCGGGGGGCACCTACCGACTGGGACGACGGACGAGGGCTCGGCGGACACCCCGGGGATCCCGGGCACTCCGGACTACGCGTCCGTGTTCGCGTTCCTTCGGCGCTACTACCGGCACACCGCTCCTGAGGACCTCGCCGACCGCGACCCGGTCGACGTCTTCGGAGCCGCCGTCTCGCACTACCGGCTGGCCGAGAACCGCCCCCAGGGCACCGCGAACGTGCGGGTCCACACCCCGACGGTGGAGGAGAACGGCTGGACGTGCAGCCACTCCGTCGTCGAGGTCGTCACGGACGACATGCCCTTCCTCGTCGACTCCGTCACCAACGAGCTGACCCGCCAGGGCCGCGGCATCCACGTCGTCGTCCACCCGCAGTTCGTGGTCCGCCGCGACGTCACCGGCAAGCTGGTCGAGGTCCTCCCCGGCCCGCCCACCGACGACCTCCCGCACGACGCGCACGTCGAGTCCTGGATCCACGTCGAGATCGACCGCGAGACCGACCGCGGCGACCTGAAGCAGATCACCGCCGACCTGCTCCGCGTCCTCAATGACGTCCGCGAGACCGTCGAGGACTGGGGCAAGATGCGCGACGCGGCCGTCCGCATCGCGGAGGGGCTGCCGGACGAGCCCGCCCCGGACGACCTGCGCCCGCAGGAGGTCGAGGAGGCCCGCGAGCTGCTGCGCTGGCTGGCGGACGACCACTTCACCTTCCTCGGCTACCGCGAATACCAGCTGCGTGAGGACGACTCCCTGGCGGCCGTCCCCGGCACCGGCCTCGGCATCCTGCGCTCCGACCCGCACCACGCGACCGACGAGGCCCACCCGGTCAGCCCGTCCTTCGAGCGGCTGCCGGCCGACGCCCGCGCCAAGGCCCGCGAGCACCGGCTCCTCGTGCTGACCAAGGCCAACAGCCGGGCCACCGTGCACCGGCCGTCGTACCTGGACTACATCGGCGTCAAGAAGTTCGACGAGCAGGGCAACGTCGTCGGCGAGCGGCGCTTCCTCGGCCTGTTCTCCTCCGCCGCCTACACCGAGTCCGTCCGCCGCGTGCCGGTGATCCGCCGCAAGGTGGAGGAGGTGCTGGACCGGGCCGGGTTCTCGCCCAACAGCCACGACGGCCGTGACCTGCTCCAGATCCTGGAGACGTACCCGCGCGACGACATGTTCCAGACCTCGGTCGAGGAACTGGAACCCATCGTCACCTCCGTGCTCTACCTCCAGGAGCGCCGCCGGCTGCGGCTCTACCTGCGCCAGGACGAGTACGGCCGCTACTACTCGGCCCTCGTCTACCTGCCCCGCGACCGTTACACCACCGGTGTCCGGCTGCGGATCATCGACATCCTCAAGGAGGAGCTCGGCGGCACCAGTGTCGACTTCACGGCCTGGAACACCGAGTCGATCCTGTCCCGGCTCCACTTCGTGGTCCGTGTGCCGCAGGGCACCGAGCTGCCGGAGCTGTCCGACGCCGACAAGGAGCGCATCGAGGCCCGCCTCGTCGAGGCCGCCCGCTCCTGGGCCGACGGCTTCGCCGAGGCGCTGACCGCCGAGTTCGGCGAGGAGCGCTCCGCGGAGCTCATGCGCCGCTACGGATCGGCCTTCCCCGAGGGCTACAAGGCCGACCACGGCCCGCGCTCCGCGGTCGCCGACCTCGGCCACCTGGAGCGGCTCGACGCGGACAGGACGTTCGCGCTGAGCCTGTACGAGCCGGTGGGCGCCGTGCCCGAGGAGCGCCGGTTCAAGATCTTCCAGAAGGGCGGCTCGGTCTCCCTCTCGCACGTGCTGCCGGTGCTCAGCCGGCTCGGCGTCGAGGTCACCGACGAGCGCCCGTACGAGCTGCGCTGCTCGGATCGCACGACGGCCTGGATCTACGACTTCGGTCTGCGCATGCCGAAGGCCGCCGCCGGCGAGTACCTCGGCGACGACGCGCGCGAGCGGTTCCAGGACGCCTTCGCCGCCACCTGGACCGGCCAGGCGGAGAACGACGGCTTCAACGCCCTCGTCCTCAGCGCCGGCCTGACCTGGCGCGAGGCCATGGTGCTGCGCGCGTACGCGAAGTACCTGCGGCAGGCGGGCTCCACCTTCAGCCAGGACTACATGGAGGACACCCTCCGCAACAACGTCCACACCACCCGCCTCCTCGTCTCCCTGTTCGAGGCGCGGATGGCACCGGAGCGGCAGCGCGCCGGTCACGAGATCGTGGACGCCCTGCTCGAGGAGCTCGACGCGGCCCTCGACCAGGTGGCCTCGCTCGACGAGGACCGGATCCTGCGTTCCTTCCTCACCGTCATCAAGGCGACGCTGCGGACGAACTTCTTCCAGAAGACGAGCGACGGCAAGCCGCACGACTACGTCTCCATGAAGTTCGACCCGCAGGCCATCCCGGACCTGCCCGCGCCGCGCCCGGCGTTCGAGATCTGGGTGTACTCGCCGCGCGTCGAGGGCGTGCACCTGCGGTTCGGCAAGGTCGCGCGCGGTGGTCTGCGCTGGTCGGACCGCCGGGAGGACTTCCGCACCGAGATCCTCGGCCTGGTCAAGGCGCAGATGGTGAAGAACACCGTCATCGTGCCGGTCGGCGCCAAGGGCGGCTTCGTCGCCAAGCAGCTCCCCGACCCCAGCGTGGACCGCGACGCCTGGCTGGCCGAGGGCATCGCCAGCTACCGCACCTTCATCTCGGCGCTGCTCGACATCACCGACAACATGGTGGCCGGCGAGGTCGAGCACCCGGCGGACGTCGTCCGGCACGACGAGGACGACACCTACCTCGTGGTCGCCGCCGACAAGGGCACCGCGAAGTTCTCGGACATCGCCAACGAGGTCGCCGAGTCCTACAACTTCTGGCTCGGCGACGCCTTCGCCTCCGGCGGCTCGGCCGGCTACGACCACAAGGGCATGGGCATCACCGCCCGCGGCGCCTGGGAGTCCGTCAAGCGGCACTTCCGGGAGCTGGACGTCGACACCCAGAGCCAGGACTTCACGGTCGTCGGCATCGGCGACATGTCCGGCGACGTCTTCGGCAACGGCATGCTGCTCAGCGAGCACATCCGTCTGGTCGCCGCCTTCGACCACCGGCACATCTTCATCGACCCGACGCCGGACGCGGCCGTCTCGTACGCCGAGCGCCGCCGGCTGTTCGACCTGCCGCGCTCCTCGTGGGAGGACTACGACACCGAGCTGCTCTCGGCCGGCGGCGGTGTCTTCCCGCGCACGGCCAAGTCGATCCCGGTCAACGCGCACATCCGCGAGGCCCTCGGCATCGAGGCCGGCGTCACCAAGATGACCCCGGCCGAGCTGATGAAGGCGATCCTCACCGCCCCGGTGGACCTGCTGTGGAACGGCGGCATCGGCACGTACGTCAAGGCGTCCACCGAGTCCAACGGCGACGTCGGCGACAAGGCCAACGACCCCATCCGCGTCGACGGCAAGGACCTGCGGGTCCAGGTCGTCGGTGAGGGCGGCAACCTGGGCCTGACCCAGCTGGGCCGGATCGAGTTCGCCCGCACCGGCGGCAAGATCAACACGGACGCCATCGACAACAGCGCGGGCGTGGACACCTCCGACCACGAGGTGAACATCAAGATCCTGCTGAACGGTCTCGTCAAGGACGGCGACATGACCGTCAAGCAGCGCAACAAGCTGCTCGCCGAGATGACCGACGAGGTCGGCGCGCTGGTCCTGCGCAACAACTACGCGCAGAACACGGCGATCGCCAACGCGCTCGCCCAGTCCAACGACATGCTCAACGCCCAGCAGCGCTTCATGCGCCACCTGGTGCGCGAGGGCAGCCTGGACCGGGCCCTGGAGTTCCTGCCCACCGACCGCCAGATCCGCGAACGCCTGACCGCCGGACAGGGCCTGACCGGCCCGGAGACCGCCGTCCTGCTGGCGTACACGAAGATCACGGTCGCCGAGGAGCTGCTGCACACCTCGCTGCCCGACGACCCGTACCTCAGGAGCCTGCTGCACGCGTACTTCCCGACGGCGCTGCGCGAGCAGTTCCTCGAGGAGATCGACAACCACCCGCTGCGCCGCGAGATCACCACCACGGTGCTGGTCAACGACACGGTCAACACGGGCGGTACGACGTATCTGCACCGGATGCGCGAGGAGACGGGCGCGTCGCTCGAGGAGATCGTGCGGGCGCAGACCGCGGCCCGGGCCATCTTCCGCGCCTCCCCGGTGTGGGACGCGGTGGAGTCCCTGGACACCAAGGTGGAGGCCGCCGTCCAGACCCGGATCCGGCTGCACTCGCGCCGGCTGGTCGAGCGCGGCACCCGCTGGCTGCTCAACAACCGGCCGCAGCCGCTGGAGCTCGCCGAGACGGTGGACTTCTTCGCCGAGCGCGTCGAGCAGGTCTGGGCGCAGCTGCCCAAGCTGCTGCGGGGCGCGGACGCGGACTGGTACCAGCACATCTACGACGAGCTGACCGCCGCCGGGGTGCCGGACGAGCCGGCCACACGCGTGGCCGGGTTCTCGTCGGCCTTCCCGACGCTGGACATCGTCTCGGTGGCCGACCGCATGGGCAAGGAGCCGCTGGACGTCGCCGAGGTGTACTACGACGTCGCGGACCGGCTGGGCATCACCCAGCTGATGGACCGGATCAGCGATCTGCCCCGCGCCGACCGCTGGCAGTCCATGGCCCGCGCGGCGATCCGCGAGGACCTGTACGCGGCGCACGCGGCGCTCACGGCGGACGTGCTGGCGGCGGGCAACGGCACGTCGACGCCGGAGCAGCGGTTCGAGCTGTGGGAGCGGAAGAACGCGGCGATCCTCGGCCGGGCGCGCACCACGCTGGAGGAGATCAAGGGTTCGGACGCCTTCGACCTCGCCAACCTGTCGGTGGCGATGCGGACGATGCGGACGCTGCTGCGGACGCACTCGTGACGGCGCACTCGTGACGGTGGAGCCGTGCGGGGCACGCACGGCGCGTGACGGTGCAGCCGTGCGGGGCACGGCGTAGGACGCAGGCGCCCCGGGTCGTTGCGACCCGGGGCGCCTGCGTGTCGTCGGTGGGTCTAGCGACCGGTGAACTTCTCGTACTCCTTGAGCACCTCGTCCGTCGGCCCGTCCAGGCGCAGCTCGCCCCGCTCCAGCCACAGCACCCGGTCGCAGGTGTCGCGGATGGACTTGTTGCTGTGGCTGACCAGGAACACCGTGCCGGCGTGCTTGCGCAGCTCCCGGATGCGTTCTTCGGAGCGCTTCTGGAAGGAGCGGTCGCCGGTGGCCAGGGCCTCGTCGACCAGGAGGACGTCGTGGTCCTTGGCGGCGGCGATGGAGAAGCGCAGCCTGGCCGCCATGCCGGAGGAGTAGGTGCGCATCGGCAGGGTGATGAAGTCGCCCTTGTCGTTGATCCCGGAGAAGTCGACGATCTCCTGGTAGCGCTCCTTGATCTGGGGGCGGGACATGCCCATGGCCAGGCCGCCCAGGTAGACGTTGCGCTCGCCGGTGAGGTCGTTCATCAGGGCGGCGTTGACGCCGAGCAGGGATGGCTGGCCGTCGGTGAAGATGCGGCCCCGCTCCACGGGGAGGAGGCCCGCGACCGCCTTGAGCAGGGTCGACTTGCCGGAGCCGTTGGTGCCGATGAGCCCGATCGCCTCGCCGCGGTAGGCCACGAAGGACACGTTCTTCACCGCGTGCACCCGGCGCACGCCCGCGGCCTGCTCGGTCTTGCCGCGCCGCACGATGCGGTTGAGGGCGGCCGTCGCGGAGCCCCGGCCGGCGCCGGTGCCGTTGACCCGGTAGACGATGTCGACGCCGTCGGCGACGACGGTGGGGACGCGTGCGTCCGCCGGCTGGGTGGTGCCCGTGTTGTCAGCCACGACCGTAGGTCTCCTCGGCCTTCCAGAAGTAGATGAAGCCGCCGATCCCGGCGGCCAGCGCCCAGCCCAGCGCGAGCGCCCACACGTGGGGCGGCAGGTGGCTCGCCCCGAAGGTGTCGATCAGGGCGAAGCGCATCAGGTCGATGTAGACGACGGCGGGGTTGAGCTGGAGCACCGTGCCGACCCAGGACGGCAGCCCGCTGTCCGGGCCGGTCATGTGGTCGATGCTGAACATGACGCCCGAGCCGTACATCCAGGTGCGCAGCAGGAACGGCATCAGCTGGGCGATGTCGGGGAACCTGGCGCCCAGCCGGGCCATGGCCAGGGACACTCCGGCGTTGAACACGAACTGCAGCACCAGGGCCGGCACCGTCAGCACCCAGGAGAGGCCCGGCGGCACGCCGAAGGCCAGCAGGATGACGGCCAGGGCGGCCATCGAGAACAGGAGCTGCTGGAGCTGCTGGAGGCAGAAGGAGACCGGCAGGGCGGCCCTCGGGAAGTGCAGGGCCCGCACCAGGCCGAGGTTGCCGGAGATGGCCCGGGTGCCCGCCATGATCGAGCTCTGCGTGAACGTCCACACGAACACGCCGGTGACCAGGAACGGGACGTAGTCGTCGACGCCGCGCTTGGTGTCCATCAGCACGCCGAAGATGAAGTAGTACACCGCCGCGTTGAGCAACGGCGTCATCACCTGCCACAGCTGGCCCAGCTTCGCCTGGCTGTACTGGGCGGTGAGCTTGGCGGTGGCGAAGGCGCCGATGAAGTGCCGGCGGGCCCACAGCTGACGGACGTAGTCGGGCAGCGAGGGGCGCGCGCCGCTGACCGACAGACCATGGCGGGCGGCGAGCGCCGCGAGGTCGTGGGACGCGGTGGACGCGGCCGGGGCCGGTGTCGGGGGCGGGGTGTCGAGGACCTGGCTCACATCCGTTGCTTTCGCTCGGGGGAGGGACGCTGACCGTTCATGACGTCGTCCATGACGTCGGGACGGCACCGTATCGTCGTGACGTGAGCGTAGGCCCGGTCGACGTCGGAACGCAACCGTTTCGTCGTCACGCCCCTATGCTTGGCTCGTATGACGACCAACGCCGATGCCGACGCCGTCGCCGACGAGCCCCAGCCACGGCCGCGCCGCCGGGCCCCCGCGGGGGCGGCCGTGCTGCGCGAGGACGTGACGGAGGCGATCCGGGCGGCGGTCTTCGAGGAGCTCGCGGCGGTCGGCTACGCGCGGATGTCCATCGAGGGGATCGCGCGACGGGCCGGGGTCGGCAAGACGGCCGTGTACCGGCGCTGGCGCTCCAAGCTGCACCTGGTGCTCGACATCGTGTCGGCGCTCGCGGTGCAGGGGCTGCCGGCGCCGGAGACGGGGTCGCTGGAGGGGGATCTGCGGCTGCTGTACGAGGTGACGTCCCGGGCGCTGCGGCATCCGGTGGCCTCGCAGATCATTCCTGACCTTCAGGCGGAGGCGGCGCGTAATCCGGAGATCGCGGAGGCGTTGCAGAAGACGGTGCGGGAGGGGCAGGACGGGGTCGCCAGCAAGATCCTCGCGGCGGCGGTGGAGCGGGGGGAGCTGCGGGGCGGGGTGGACGTGGAGCTGGCGTTGGACCTGATCTCGGGGCCGCTGTACTGGCGGTCGGTGGTGGTGCGTGGGGGGAAGCTGCCGAAGGGGTATCTCGGGGCGTTGGCTCGGGCTACGGCGGCGGGGCTGCGGGCGTTGTAGGTGCCGGCGTGGGGTGCCGGTGCCGGTGGCCGGGCGGGGGGGTTTCGCAGCCCGGCGTTGCGGGGTGCCTCCCCACGCTCGGCTTCTCCCCCACGCTCGGCTTCGCTCGCGCGGGGGGACCCCCATGAGCGGGAGGAGGTGCGGGGGGACCCCCATCGCCCCTGGGGGTACCTTCCAGGCCGTTCAGGCACTGGGGGAGGCACGACTGCCCGCAGCTGGGGCGGCACGACTGCCCGCAGCTTGGGGCGGGTGGGCCGGCTTCCCGCAGCTGGGGGGCGGTGGGCTGGATGCCCGCGGCTACGGCTGCCGGTACGCCGTGTCCAGGGCGTTTGTCAGGCGGTCCAGGCGGGTGCGTAGGTCCTGGATCTCCTCCAGGTCCAGGCCCGTTGCCGTGGCGATGCGGCGCGGGACCTCCGCGGCCCCTTCGCGCAGGGCGAGACCCTCCTCCGTCGGGCGGACCGTCACCGAGCGTTCGTCCTGCGCGCTGCGCTCCCGGTGGATCAGGCCGGCCGTCTCCAGCCGCTTGAGCAGTGGCGACAGCGTGCCCGAGTCGAGTCGCAGATGCTCGCCGAGCCGCTTGACCGGCAGCTCGCCGTGCTCCCACAGCACCAGCATCACCAGGTACTGCGGGTAGGTGAGTCCCAGCTCCTTGAGCAGCACGCGGTACACGCCGCCGAAGGCGCGCGAGGCGGCGTTCAGGGAGAAGCAGATCTGCTGGTCGAGGCGGAGCCAGTCCGCTGCGGGCGGGAGCGGGGGCGGTGGCGTGGTCATGGGTCCAGGGTAGCTTTGCGGAGCATTGAGTTGTGCACAATTTAATTGTGTGCTTTGATTCTGGGGTCGGAATGACCCTTCAGCTCTCCCAGGGACGGTTTCTCATGGACGCGCTCTACACCGCCGCCGCCACCGCCACCCACGGCCGTGACGGCCGTGCCGTCAGCTCCGACGGCCGGCTGGACCTCGCTCTCCGCGCCCCCGTCGAGATGGGCGGCGACGGACAGGGCACCAACCCGGAGCAGCTGTTCGCCGCCGGGTACGCCGCCTGTTTCGGCAGCGCCCTCGGCCTCGTCGGCCGGCGGGCCAAGGTCGACGTCAGTGACGCCGCGGTGACCGCCGAGGTCGGCATCGGCAAGCAGGGCGAGGGCTTCGGCCTCGCCGTCACCCTCCGCGTCGAGCTGCCCGAGGGCGTGGACGAGGAGACCGGCCGCAAGCTGGTCGAGCAGGCCCACCAGGTCTGCCCCTACTCCAACGCCACCCGCGGCAACATCCCGGTCGAGCTCGTCATCGAGTAGTCCCCCCGGGAAGCACTCACCCGACCCGCGCCAGCACCTCCCCCGTCCGCTCGCTCCACGCCGTCACCACCGCCTCCTCGGGCACCGGGTGCCAGCGCGTCAGCAGCAGCCAGCGGACGTGGTAGCGGCGCACGACGGCAGCGCGCTCGGCGCGGGTCGAACCGGGCGCGAGATACGCCTCCACGTCGGCCTCGCGCCGTCTGCGCTCCCGCTCGTCCAGCGACGCGTCCGGCCAGGCGGGCGCCGCGAGGTTCGGCCCGTACCCGGCGATGGCGTGCACGGCGTAGTAGCCGTCGGTGATCACCACCTCGCCGGGCCGGATGTGCCGGGCCGCCCAGTCGTACGCCGGCCAGTGCGGCGGCTGCGTGAAGCCGGCCGGCACCACCGCCCCCGCCTGGACGGTGAGGAAGCCCAGCAGCGCGCCCGCGCCCACCACCGTGCCCAGCAGGCGCCGCCACCGCCCCCACGGACGCGGAGCCGCCAGCTCGATCGCCGCCGCGAACTGCAGCGGCACCAGCGTGAGCCCGAGAATCCTGCCGTAGGTGTAGTGGCCGCTGAACCAGCCGTACGCCACCACGGCGCAGTCCAGCGTGAACATCAGCACCAGCGGATCCCGCGCCGAGCGGCGTCCGCGCAGCCACAGCGCCGGCAGCCCCAGCAGCGCCAGCCAGAACTCCCCGGGCAGGTCCAGGTACAGGACCCGGTGCATGCCGTCCACGCTGTCGTCGCCGGCCAGCGCGAAGACGTCGAAGTACGGCCAGCAGGCCGCCGACCCCAGCGCCACCGCGCCCGTCAGCGCCCACCGCGCGACGACCGCGCCGTGCCGGCCCCGCTGCCACCCCGCCACCAGCGCCACGCCGCCCAGCGCCGCCGCCACCGCCGTGATCGGGTGGACCAGCAGAATCAGCCCGTACAAGGCGCCCAGGCCGGCGTAGCCGCCGAAGCCGCCCAGTCCGCTGGGACCCACGTACCGCACCCGGCGCGCGTCGCGGGCCAGCGTTCCCGTCAGCGCCCAGGCCCACAAGGTGAGGCCGATCGCGAACGCCGACGGGTAGCCGAGGTTGCCGGTCATCGACATCAGGCCCAGGTAGCCGCTCCACCAGGCCCGGTCGGTGCCCCACAGCAGCGTCATCGCGCCCAGTGCCAGCACGGGCGCCCACGGCCGGGGGCTCAGCACCCGCACGAAGCGGTTCAGGCCGGTCAGCAGCACCACCAGGTTCAGCGGCCCGGCGAGCCGCACCACCTCCCAGCCGCCCAGTCCCGACGCCCGGGCGAACAGGCCCTGCGCCACCGCGTACGGCGAGTAGTAGGCGCTGCCCGCGCCCGGCAGGTCGGCCGTCGGGTGACGCGGATGCAGCAGGCCGGCCTTCAGGCGCTCCACCACCGCCGCGTGCTGACCGGCGTCGCAGCACAGCGGCACCCGCCAGTACGCCAGCGACATCACCAGGAAGAAGAGGAAGCCGACTGCCTGGAACGGGGTGGGGCGCCACGAGCGGCCGCCGCGCAGCGCCGTCGCGCCACGCACGGTCCGCCGGACGAGGACGCCGGCGCTCACGGGAGGACGGGGGAGGGGGACATCCGGGGCATTTGCCGTATGTTCCCGCCGAGGTCAGTGCCTTGACGTCACTTCACCTCAACGGGTGAGGACCGGGTCAGTGGGTGAGGACCGGATCCGGGCTCCCCGGCGGAGTCAGCTGACCGCGCGCTCCCGGTCGGCGTGCCCCTGCGCGGGCAGGGCCACCCGGCCCCGCAGCGCCGGTTCCAGCAGCAGCGGAACGCCCACCACCGGCAGCAGCCAGGCCAGTACGATCAGCCGCTCGCCCCAGATGTTGATGTCCGGGTGCGCGGCCTGGGTGAGGATGCCGGTGAAGGCCGCCGCGACCACGAAGACGCCGACCGCGCGCCCCCGCCGCAGCGCGCCCCACGCCCCGGCGCCCAGGGCCGCGACGAACAGCGGCTCCCACGCCTGCCGGCGCAGCCACTCCACCCAGAAGTTGCCCTGCAACTGCCAGAACTCCGGCCACGGATTCCTCCGGTCCGGCCGCGCGAAGTGGTCGGTGAGCAGGTCCTGGAGACTGTCGGCCTCCGACGGGTAGTGCAGCAGCCGGGCCACCGCCATCGTCAGGACCGCCCCGGCCAGGCCCACGGCCGCGAGCGCCCGCACGCCCCGGCCCGGCGGCCGGCCCCGCCGGTGCCGCCGCAGGGCGACCGCGGCGCCGGCCGCCGCCAGACACACCCCGAGGAACAGCGCCTGGGAGTGCTTGACGGCGAACAGCGCGAGCAGCGACCCGGTGACCAGGGCGAGGCCCGCCCTCTCGCGCCCCGCCCGCAGCACCAGCGCACAGCCCCACACCACGGCCAGCGTCAGCGCCATCAGCAGTCCCTCGGTCATCGGGCGCATCGCGGTCGTGCCGCTCGGCAGCACGTAGTACAGGGCCTGCCCGGTCAGTGCGAGCGGCACCGGCAGGGACAGCGTCCGCAGGATCAGGAAGGCGAGGACGCCGCCCGCGCACGCGATGACGACGCTCGCCGCCCACACCCCCCACGTCGTCCCGAAGGCGGTGACGAACGGCACCAGGAACGCCGGATAGCCGGGGCGCACCTCGAAGATCCGCATGAAGCGGCCGGGCATGAACGGCGCGATGCGACCGGTGGCCTCCCCGGCCGCCAGGCGCGGCTCCACCCGCGCCCACTCCCGCTCCCGGCACTCCGCCGTGACCCGCTCGGTGGGGTCGGCGCGGTGGAAGCGGACCACGTCCACGCCCTGGTCGCGCCGGGCCACCGAGGCCCGGCTCGCGCACACGTAGTCGATGGTGGCCGCCGCCGCTCCGCGCTCGCTCTCGCCGGACAGGCGCAGGGCGTACGCCAGGTAGTTCCGGGTGTCGGGCGTGTCCCGGCCGGTGACGTTCGCGAGCTGGAGCAGCGCGAACACCGCGGCCAGGACCAGCACCCAGGTGCGGGGCCTCACGAGGACGGCAGCAGGTCGTGGTCGGCCGTGGACACGGCCCGGGGCCCGGGGATGGAGACCGCGGGATCCGCCGTCGGCATCGCCTCGCCCAGCATCAGCGTCCGGACGACCCGCTCGGCGGCCCGCCCGTCGTCGTACTCGCCGAACCGCGCCCGGAACGCGGACCGCAGCCGTGCCGACTCCTCGTCCCGCCACGCCCCCGACTCCAGCAGCCACGCCAGCTCCCGGTAGGAGCGCGCCACATGGCCCGGCGCCTCGGCGGTGATGTCGAAGTAGGCGCCGCGGCTCGCCGTGAAGGCGCCCCAGTCGTCGGCGTGGACGACGATCGGCCGGTCCAGGAGCGCGTAGTCGAACATCAGGGCGGAGTAGTCGGTGATCAGCAGGTCGGAGGCGAGCATCACGTCCTCGACGTGCGGCTCGTCCGTCGCGTCGACGACCACGCCCCGCCGGTGCAGCTCGGACAGGCCCATGCCGCGCGCGTGGCCGGTGGCGAGCGACGGGTGCAGCCGGACCACCAGGGTGTGGTCCTCGCCCAGGTCGGCGGCGAGCCGGGCCAGGTCGATCCGGTCGACGTGCCCGCCACGCCGGTAGTCGCGGCGGGTCGGCGCGTACAGCACCACCGTGTGGCCCTCGGGCACGCCGAGCCGCTCACGCACCCGGCGGCCGTGCTCGGGGCCGGCGTTCACCAGGACGTCGTTGCGCGGGCTGCCGGTCCGCACCGAGGTGAAGTGGCACGGGTAGGCCCGCTCCCACACCAGCTCCGAGTGCCGGTTGGCGACCAGGCTGTAGTCCCAGCGGTCG
Source organism: Streptomyces sp. NPDC032940 (assembly GCF_040636935.1). Classification (NCBI taxonomy): domain Bacteria; kingdom Bacillati; phylum Actinomycetota; class Actinomycetes; order Kitasatosporales; family Streptomycetaceae; genus Streptomyces; species Streptomyces sp. NPDC032940. Next base: position 35,734 of record NZ_JBEZVJ010000004.1, read on the forward strand.
GCGCGGCGCAGCATCTGCGGCACGTCCAGGCCGTGCCGGGCACCCGGCTTGCCCAGCAGGTCGGCACCCATGAACTTCAGCGGGGTGCCCTGGTGGGTGTGGATGTGAACGCTGCCGGGGCGCTTGGCCAGCGCGCCGGGCCAGTTGACGTTGTTGACGAAGTACGTGGCCCGCTCGGTCACCCGGCGGTAGGCGGAGCTGCCCAGCAGCACGTGCTCGGTGTCCGGCGGCAGCAGCCGCGCGTCCTCCTCGTCGCGCACCACCCACACCCCGCGCAGCCGCGGCGCGATCTCGCGGGCCTTGTGGTAGACCGCCGCGGGGTCGCCGAGCACGCCCCGGTGGGAGAACGCCGAGTACACGACGAGGTCCGGGTCCAGGGGGCGGCGGCTGTTCACCGCGGAGCGGACCCGGCCCAGACGCCCGGCGGCGGCGCCGCCCGCCTGCCGCGTCCGCCGCACCAGCGCCCGGCCGGCCCGCCCGGACTGCCGCCCCAGCCGGTACGCCGCCCAGCCCCGCTCCAGCACCCGCAGCTCCGGTGGGGTCCTCACGCCCTCGGGCCGGTGGGCGCGGAACATCTCGGCGGTGCGGCGGAAGAACTCGGCCTTGTCCGACGGGGGCAGCCGGTCCGGCTTGGACAGGATGTCCAGGCAGTGCTCGCCCATCTTGGCGTGCAGGAACGGCCGCCAGACGGCCAGCTCCGGCCGGGCGTCGACGAAAGCGAAGACCCGCGCGTACTGCTCGTGGATGTCGAAGTGCTTGCGGCTGGTGGTGGACAGGATGTTGCCGCTGCGCCGCTGCCGGTAGTTCAGGCAGATGCGGTCCAGCGTGGCGATCCGCCCCGCGCTGAACATCACCGGGAAGGTCCAGGGCGTGTCCTCGTAGTAGCCCGGCGGGAAGGTGAAGCCCTCGCGCTCGGTGAAGTCGCGCCGGTAGACCTTGTTCCACACCACCATCAGCAGGTCGAGGATCTCCGGGCGCTCGGCGGCCGTGAAGGTGCCGTCGCCGGCCTCCGCGAGGACCCGGGCGAGGACGTTGCGGCGGGTGCCGCCCCACCAGTAGGTGCGCGCGTAGTCGAAGACCAGGACGTCCGGGTCGTCCGTCTCCGCGAGCCGGTCGGCCATCGCCCGCAGGGCGCCCGGGGTGAGGGTGTCGTCGCTGTCCAGGAAGAACAGGTAGTCGCCGGTGGCGTGCGGCATCCCGGCGTTGCGGGCCCGGCCGAGGCCGGCGTTCTCCTCCAGGTGCAGCACGCGCACCCGCTCGTCGCGGGCCGCGTACTCGTCGAGGATCGCGCCGCAGCCGTCCGGCGAGCAGTCGTTCACGGCGATCACCTCGATGTCCCGGTAGGACTGGTCCAGGACCGAGTCGAGGCACTCGCGCAGGAAACCCTGCACCTTGAAACAGGGGATGATGACGCTGAAGCGGGGCACTGCGGGGTCAGCTCCTTACGAGGGTGGCGGCGGCGGGGGCCGGGACGCGCTGCGCGAGCGGGGTCACGGGCGCGATCGCCTCCGGCGGCTCGCCGAGCAGCACCCGGCGCACCACGCGCTCGGCGGCGCGGCCGTCGTCGAACTCGCAGAACCGCTCCCGGAACGCCGCGCGCAGCGCCGCCGACTCCGGCCCCGCGTACGAACCGTCGCGGAAGACGCGGGCCAGCTCCTCGGGCGTGTGCGCCACCGGGCCGGGCGGCGCCGCGGTCAGGTCGAAGTAGACGCCGCGGGTCTCCCGGTACACGTCCCAGTCGTCGGCGTACACGACGATCGGCCGGTCGAGGTTGGCGTAGTCGAACATGATCGACGAGTAGTCGGTGATCAGCGCGTCGGCGGCCAGGCACACGTCCTCGGAGGAACGGTGCCCGGTGACGTCGATGATCCGGCCGGTGCGCTCGCGCCGCCCGCCGCGGTCGTAGAAGTAGTGGGCGCGCAGCAGCACCACCACGTCCTCGCCGGCCGCCTCGCAGAACGCCTCCAGATCCAGGCCGCCCGCGCCGAACCCGGTCTCGTGGTCGCGGTGCGTGGGCGCGTACAGGACGGCCGTCTTCCCCTGCGGCACGCCCAGTTCGCGCCGGACACGGGCGACGTCGTCGGCGGTCGCCGTGTAGTAGACGTCGTTGCGCGGATAGCCGTACTCCAGGTGCTCGTACGAGCCGGGGAAGGCGCGCTCCCACATCTGCGTGGAGTGGCGGTTGGAGGACAGGTTGTAGTCCCAGCGGTCCACGCGGCCCAGCAGCTTGGCGAAGCTGCCGCTGGCCGCCGCCACCACCGGGTACGTCGACTGGTCCACGCCCATCGTCTTCAGCGGGGTGCCGTGCTGCGTCTGCACGTGCACGCTGCCGGGGCGCTTGACGACGCCCTCGGCGAAGTTGGCGTTGTTGACCAGATACGTGGCCCGGGCCAGCACCTCCCAGTAGCGCCGGCTGCCGATCACGGCGTGCTCGACGCCCTCCGGCACGGTGTGCGCCTGGTCCGGCTCGACCAGGAACACCCCGCGCAGGTGCGGGGCGAGTTCCCGGGCCTTGGCGTGGATCGCGGCCGGGTTGCAGGCGTAACCGCGGCCCCAGTACGCGCAGTACACGACGAGGTTCGGGTCGAGCGGGGCGCGCAGCCGGCGCCGGTAGCGCAGCCGGGTGCGCAGCCCCTGCGGGCGGGGCAGCCGGCCGAGGACCCCGGCCGCCGCGCGGTTGACGCCCCGCAGGGCGCGGAACGCCGTGTACGAGCCGGACGCCAGCAGCCGGTGCTGCACGCCGAGCCGGCCGCCCGGCGCGCGGAAACCGGCGGGGCGGTGGCGCCGGTACAGGCGGCTCGCCCGGCGGAAGAAGGCGCGGCGCCCCCGGGGCAGCCGCCTCGGGTGGGCGGCCGTCTTCAGGATCAGGGCGAAGAGCTGCTCGAACAGCGGTCCGCGCCGCTCGGCCGGCAGCCCCCGCCCGGCGGCGTACGCGAGCGCCAGCTCGGCCTGGTCCAGCAGCTCGCGGTGGTGTTCACCGGGCTGGTTCAGCCGGCTGCCCTGGCGCCGCACCAGGTGCCGTACGACGACGGAGCGCAGCACCGTCATGCGGTCGGCGTCCGCCGCGGCCCGGGTGGCGAAACCGATGTCCGTGTAGTGCCCGGCGGGGAACTCCAGCCGCCGTTCGGCGAGGAAGGCCCGGCGGTAGACGGCGCTCCACGCGGGCAGCTGCACGCCGGTCAGCTGCGGGGCTCGGCCGGGGGAGAAGGCGCCGTCGGGTGCCTTCGCGAGCAGGGGGGCGGCGGGGTTGGCCGGCTCGCCCTCCCACCAGGGGACGCGCTCGTGCTCGAAGTACAGCACGTCGACGCCGCCGGTCTCCGCCAGCCGAGCGTCCAGCGCCGCCAGCGCGCCCGGCACCAGGACGTCGTCGCCGTCGAGGAACAGCAGATAGGCGCCGGTCGCCGCCCGCGCCCCGGTGTTGCGGGCCCCGGCCGGGCCCGCCGACGGAGGCGAGTACACGGGCGCCACCCGGGAGTCCCGTTCGGCGCGGTCGGCGGCGATGTCCGCCGCGGCGCAGTCCGGGGCGTCGCAGACGGGGATCAGCTCGAAGTCGCCGAAGGACTGGGCGAGGACCGAGTCCAGCGCCTGGGACAGCCGCCCTGCGACCCCATGGGACGGGACGATGATGCTGAAGCGGGGCATACTGCTCTTTCTCTCGTTGTCCTGGTCCGAGGGGAGACCCCCGCCGCGCGGCCCACGTGGCGGCCCGGCCGTCCGGCCGGCCGTCCGGTCGGCCGCCAGGTGGGCGGCCGGCTCGGAGTGGGCCGCGACGAGCAGCGGGGCATGCGGACTCCCAGTGGGCAAACGGCGGTCAGAGGCTGTCGGTGACGGTGCGCGGCCCTGCGGGTTGCGGCACGGTCGCGAGCGGCGGCCTGGAGAGGGCCGCGGCGGCCGAGGGGGCGGGGCGCCGTGCGGCGAGCGGCACGACCGGCGGGAGGTCCCTCTCCCCGAGCACGACCCGGCGTACGACGCGCTCGGCGACGCGGCCGTCGTCGTACGGGCAGAACCGCTCCCGGAAGGCGGCCCTGAGCTGCGCGGACCTCGGCCCGCACCAGTGGCCGCCGGCGAAGACGCCGATCAGCTCGTCCTCGTCGCCCGCCACCGCGCCCGGCGGGAAGGAGCGGAGATCGACACAGGTGCCGGCGGCCGCCTCGAAGGCCTCCGGTTCGTCGGCGTGGAGCACGATCGGCCGGTCCAGGGCCGCGTAGTCGAACATCAGTGCCGAGTAGTCGGTGATCAGCGCGTCCGAGGCGAGGCACAGCGCCTCCACGCTCGGGTGGCCGCTGACGTCGACGATCCGCTCGTGCCGGGCGGTGGTCAGCGGGCCGTCGTGCCGGGGGTGGGCGCGGGCCAGCACCAGGAAGCGGGGCCCGAGACGGGTGACGAGGCGCTCCAGGTCGATGCGCGCGTGCGGGCCGCGTCGGTAGTCGCGGTACGCGGGCGCGTACAGCAGCGCGACGGTGCCCTCGGGGACGCCGAGCGTCTCGCGCAGCCGGGCCACGTCCGCCGCCGTCGCACGCTGGAAGACGTCCGTGCGCGGACTGCCGTACTCCAGCGTGGTGTAGCCGCCCGGGAAGACGCGCTCGTGGACCAGGGTGGAGTGACGGTTCGCGGAGACCAGGTGGTCCCAGGTGTCCACGGTGGCCAGGAGCCGGGCGAAGTCGGTGCCGCGGGCGGCGGCCGGGTGCTCCTGGAGGTCCAGGCCCGTGTGCCTGAGCGGCGTCCCGGCCCCGGCCCGGACCACCACCTGGCCCCGGCGCTTGACCAGGCCCGCGTCGAGACCGGTGTCGTGCACCAGGTACCGGGAGCGGGCCAGCGCCGTCCAGTACGCGGCCGTGCCAGGGGTCAGCCGACGGGTGGCGGGCGGGACCGTGTGGTGGTGCGCGGGAGCGGCGGCCCACGCGGTGCGCACATGCGGCGCGAGGCTGCGGAACGCCTCCTCCAGCGCGCCCGCGTCGCCGCCGTACCCCCGGCCGCCGGCGTCGGCGAAGAGGGCGCGGTCGGGCCGCAGGGGGAGGCGGCGCTGGATCCGGTAGTGCAGCCGCAGGGCGGCGGTGCGTGCCGTCCCCAGCAGCCCGGCGCAGCCCTTCCGGACCCGGCGGCCCAGGGCCGACACCAGCCGCAGCGCCTCGTAGGTGCGGCGCAGGCCCAGTCGGAGCAGGGCGTGGCGCAGCCGGGCGGCCGGAGGCACGGGGGCGCCCGGGACGCGGTAGCGGCGGCAGTGGACGCGGGCCCGGCGCATGAACTCCCCGCGCAGGGAACGAGGGAGGCGTCCGGGGCGGGTGAACACCGTCGCCAGGTGGTCGGCCATGCGGCGGAACAGCACCGGCCGCCAGCGGGCCAGCTCCGGATCGGACTCGACGTACGCGAAGACCCGGTCGTACTGGGCGAAGACGTCGAGGTGGCGCTCGCTCGGGGTGCCGAGAATGCTGCCCCGCCGGCGCTGCCGGTAGTGCACGCAGACCCGGTCCAGCGTGGCCAGGGACTCCGCGGCCATCAGCACCGGGTACGACCACGGGGTGTCCTCGTAGTGGCCGGGCGGGAAGACGAAGCCCTCGCGCTCGGCGAACTCCCGCCGCACCGCCTTGTTCCAGGCCACCATCAGCAGGTGCATGAGCCCCGGCCGGTCGGTCAGCCGGAACGGCGCCGGGCCCTGCTCGGTGAGGTGCGCCGCGGCCCGGTTGCGGACCGTCTCGCCGGTCCAGTACGTACGGGCGTAGTCGTAGACCAGGACGTCCGGCTCCCCGGTCTCCTTGATCCGGTCGGCGATGCTTCGCAGCGCGTCCGGGGCGAGGGTGTCGTCGCCGTCCAGGAAGACCAGGTAGTCGCCGGTGGCCCGCTCCATCCCGGCGTTGCGGGCCGGGCCCAGGCCCTCGTTGCGCGGCAGGTGCACGGGCCGCACCCGCGGGTCGCGCTCCGCGAACTCGTCGGCGATCTCGCCGCAGGCGTCCGGCGAGCAGTCGTCGACCACGATCAGCTCGAGATCCGGGCAGGACTGGGACAGCACCGAATCCAGGCACTCGTGCAGATACGCCTGAACCTGGTACGCGGGGACGATGACACTGAACCGGGGCACGGGGACATCCATGGGTCGGCGCGGGCGTTCGGCCCGGCAACGTCCGATGGAGTGACTTGGTTACGGCCCCTGGAGCATCCGGGGGACTCCGCGCACGTGAGGGAGGGGGCGGACCGGTCGGCGGCCCGCCCCCTCCGGAGTGATACCGCGGCGGCTACTTGACGGCGCCCGCCATCACGCCGGAGACGAACTGCCGCTGGAACGCGAAGAACACGGCCAGCGGGATCACCATCGAGATGAACGCGCCCGGCGCCAGCACGTCGATGTTGTTGCCGAACTGCCGTACCTGTGTCTGCAGGGCGACCGTGATCGGCTGGCTCCCCGAGTCCGAGAAGATCAGCGCGACCAGCATGTCGTTCCACACCCACAGGAACTGGAAGATGCCGAGGCTCGCGATGGCGGGCCCGCCGAGCGGCATCACCACCCGGGCGAACAGCCGCAGTTCACCCGCTCCGTCGAGACGGGCCGCCTCCAGCAGCTCCCGGGGGATCTCCGCGAAGAAGTTCCGCAGCAGGAACACCGCGAACGGCAGCCCGAAGCCGACGTGGAACAGGATCACGCCCACGATGGAGCCGAACAGGCCGATCTTGCCGAAGAGTTCGGCGATCGGGATCAGGGCCACCTGCACGGGGACGACCAGCAGCCCGACCACGGCCAGGAACCACCAGTCGCGGCCCGGGAAGTCCATCCACGCGAACGCGTACCCCGCGAGCGAGCCGATGACGACGACCAGGACCGTCGCCGGGACCGTGATCAGCACGGTGTTGACGAGCGAGGAGGTGATGTCGCCGTTCTTCAGCAGCTCCTCGTAGCTCTGGAAGGTGAGCTGCGACGGCTCGGTGAACACCTTCCACCAGCCGCTCGCCGCCATGTCCTTCGGCGTGCGCAGCGAGGACAGCAGCAGGCCGACCGTCGGGACCAGCCAGAACAGGCCCACCACGATCAAGAACACCCGGACCAGACCGCCGCTGACACCCTCGGCGAGCCGCGAGCCCAGCGACGGCTTGGCCTTGACGGCGGTGGCCGGCGGTGGCGAGGCCGTCTTCGTGAGAGAACCCGCGTCCGCGGTCATCGCCGCACCTCCCGCCGCAGCCGCCTTACGTTGAACCACATCACCGGGATGACCAGCAGCAGCAGGAACACCGCGATGGCGCTGGCGATGCCCGGCTGGTCGGAGGCGAAGCCCTTGCGGTACAGCTCCAGGGCGAGCACGTTCGCGTCGTCCTGGGAGGAGCCGGGGGCGATGATGAAGACCAGGTCGAACACCTTCAGCACGTTGATCATCAGGGTGACGGCCACGACCGCGAGGACCGGTGCGAGGAGCGGTACCGTGACCCGCCGGAAGACCTGCCACTCGTTGGCGCCGTCCACCCGCGCCGCTTCCAGGAGTTCACGGGGGACACCCGCGAGACCGGCCGCGATCAGCACCATCGCGAAGCCCGCCCACATCCACACGTACGACCCGATGATGGCCGGGGTGACCAGGGAGGGGCCGAGCCAGTCCAGGCCGTTGTAGGGCTCCTCGAAGTTGTCGGCGGGCAGCCGGAGCAGCGCCCCGTCGGCCGCCGCGGGCAGCGTGAACGTGCCGTCTCCGGCGGCCTTCGCCGACGCGACGACCTTGCCGTCCTTCACGGCCTCGATCTTCATGCCGGCGTAGCCCAGCTCGGCCGCGTCGACGGCGCCCAGCTTCCCGACACCCTTGCCGCGTGTGAAGTCCTGCCAGGCGGTGCCGGTGATCTTCCCCGCCTCGGGCCGGGCGGCCGCGGCCGGTTTCGCGCCGTCCGGCATCCGGTCGGGGGCCACGCCGACCAGCGGGAGCGTGACGACCTGCCCCGCGCTGACCGGCTCCTTGGTGACGAACGCGCCCCCGCCGGCGGCCTTCAGCGGCGACTCGCGGCCCGGGTGCGCCTTCGGGAAGGCCGACGACTCGGCGAAGGTGTCGTGCACCCCCACCCACACCGCGTTCGCGACGCCCTTCTCCGGGGCCTGGTCGTACACCAGGCGGAAGATGATCCCGGCGGCCAGCATCGAGATCGCCATCGGCATGAAGACGACCAGCTTGAACGCCGTTCCCCAGCGCACCCGTTCGGTCAGCACCGCGAAGATCAGACCGAGCGCCGTGGCGACCGTCGGCGCGAACACCACCCAGATGATGTTGTTCTTCAGGGCGGTGCGGATGCCGTCGTCGGTGAACAGCGCCTGGTAGTTGTCGAATCCGGCGAAGGAGTCGCCGGACTGGTCGTAGAAGCTGCGGACCAGCGAGTACCCGATCGGGTACACCACGAGCGCGCCGAGCAGCACCAGGGCGGGCAGCAGGAACAGGGCCGCCACGGTCCTGCGGGTGCCGGTCACGCTCCTGCGCGACTTGGGTGCGGCGGGGCCCGGTGAGGCCGGAGGGGTCCCCGCCGCAGTGGCCGACGTCATCGCGTCAGCCCCCGTAGGCGGCGGCCGCGTCCGCCTCCAGCTTCGCCTGGGCGCCCGCGACGTCCGCCGGGTTCTTCAGGAAGTCCTGCAGGGCCTTCCACTCGCCCTTGCCGGGCGTGCCGCCGAAGGCCTGCGGGGCCTGGTCCGACATGTCGAAGCGGAAGTCGTCGCCGGCCGCGATCAGCGCGTCGGCCATCTTCTTCTGCACCTCGTTCGGATACGCGTCCGTGTCGACGGCCTTGTTCGGCGAGAGGAAGCCGCCCAGCTTCGCCTGGATCGCCGCCGAGTCCGGGGAGGCCAGGAAGGTGGCCAGTGCCTGCGCAGCCTTGGAGTCCTTCAGGATCACGGCCGCGTCGCCGCCCGAGACCACCGGCGCGGTGTCGCCGACGGACGGGAACGGGAACACCTTCGCGTCCGTGCCGACCTTCGCGTCCGTCTCGCCGATGTTGACCTGCACGAAGTCGCCCTCGTAGACCATGCCCGCCTTGGGCTGGTCGCCGCCGGTGAAGGTCTGCGTCACCGAGGCCGGGAACTCCGTCTGGAGCGCGCCGGACGCGCCGCCCGCCACATAGTCCTTCTTGCCCCAGATCTGGGCGAGCGTGGTCAGGGCCTCCTTCACGGAGGGGTCCGTCCACTTGATCTCGTGCTTGGCCAGTTGGTCGTACTTCTCCGGGCCCGCCTGCGAGAGGTAGACGTTCTCGAACCAGTCGGTGAGCGTCCAGCCGTCCGCGCCGCCCACGGAGAAGGGCGTGACGCCCGAGTCGTAGACCGTCTGCGCGGCGGTGAGCAACTCGTCCCAGGTCTTGGGCTCGGCGGCGCCCGCGTTCTCGAAGACCTGCGCGTTGTACCAGATCAGGGACTTGTTGGCGGCCTTGTAGTAGACGCCGTACGGCTTGCCGTCGACCTTGCCGATGTCCTGCCAGCCCTGCGAGTAGTTCTTCGTCAGCTCCTTGGTGGCCTCCGCGCCCAGCGGCTTGGCCCAGCCCTTGTCGACGGCCTGCTTGATGGCGCCGGGCTGCGGGAGCATCGCCACGTCCGGCGGGGCACCACCCGCGATCTTCGAGCCGAGGAAGTTGATGATCGGGTCCTGGGCCGGCACGAAGGTCACCTTGGCGCCGGTGCGCTTCTCGAACTCGGCGAGGACCTTCTTGAAGTTCTCCTGCTCGGCGCCGGTCCAGACGGCGGCGACCTCCAGGGTCTCGCCGTCCAGCTTGGGGAGGGCGAGGGTGGCCGGCTTCTTGTCGCCGCTGCCCTGGCTTCCCTCATCGCTCCCGCCGCCGTCGTCGTCCCCGCCGCACGCGGTGAGCGAGAGCGCGAGGGCTCCCGCGGCGAGGGCGGCGGCGGCCCTGGTGGTCCTCTTCGCGGCGCTGCGTGTCCGCGTGGTGCTGCTCGTGCGCATCACTGCCCCGTTCTTCGTTCCTCGTCGAACGTCCGGCGCTGTCCCGTGCGCTCTGGTGTACGCCAGGGGGGTGAGAGCGGCAAGACCGCGTCCGCGGTGGGGGCGAAGATCGTAATCGCGTCGTGACTCGGTTTGGGCCGTGGGTAGTTGTGCAGGGGCTGCCGGGCGGGCGAGGTGCGCTGCCCGGCGTTGCGGGGTGCCTCCCTCGGAGGGGAGGACCCCAGCGCCCGCCCTTCCCCACGCTCGGCTTCTCCCCCACGCTCGGCTTCTCCCCCACGCTCGGCTTCGCTCGCGCGGGGGGACCCCCATGCGCGGGGGACCCCCATGCGCGGGGGACCCCCATGCGCGGGGGGACCCCCATCGCCCCTGGGGGCACCTCCCAGGCCGTTCAGGCACTGGGGGAGGCACCACTGACCGCAGGCTGTGCCGGTCCTACAGGAGCGACGGGACCTCTGCGGCCGAGACCTCTCTTGCCGCTCGTTCCAACGCGCTGGCCAGCAGGGCGAGGTCCGTCGGGCCGTTGCCCAACTCCCTTACGGGGCGGCGGGCCGGGGGGTCTCCCATGCGGTGCCACTCCAGGGTGACGACCGTGGGGCGCAGGGTCGCCGTGCGGGGGATGCGGCCCGTGACGCGGCCCGCCTGGAACGCCAGACTCCGGCCGTCCGCCCAGGTCAACCGCCCCCGTCCCGGCAGCGGTTCGTCCGGGCCCGGTGCCGGCGCGTCGAGCACGGCGCGCAGCGTCGCCCGGCGGGCCGGCTCCGTCTGGGCCGTACGGCCGCCAGGTCCGGTGGCCGCCACCAGGTGCACGCCGAGGCGGTCGCCCTCCCGTGCCACCGCCTCCAGCGCCCGCATCACCGATCCCGCCGCGGGCCGCCCCGGCGATCCGAGCGGGGGTGTGACGAGCGCGTCCAGGTCGTCCACGACGACCACCAGCCGGGGCAGCGGCGGCACCGCGCCCGTCCGCCGCCGGGCCGCGCCCGGGCGCAGCCGCAGCGTCGAACTGGGCGGTGATTCGACGTCCCCGGTCTCCGCCGTCGCCCCGGGGCCGCCAGGCGCCGTGCGCTGGCTGACCATCCGTCCCGACAGCTCGCGCCCGGTGTGCCACTCGGTGAAGTCGGACCGCCCGAGCAGCTCGGCGCGCCGCTTGAGCTCGGCGCTCAGCGACTGGGCGAACTCCCGCATCCGCACCGGATCGTCGGCGGTGAGATGCGTGGTGACGTGCGGCACGTCCGTGCAGACGCGCAGGCCCTCGCCGGGGCCGTTGCCCGAGCCCACCGTGTCCCGGCCGTCCATCAGGACGATGCCGAGCCGGTCGGGGCGTTCGGCCGAGGCGAGCGAGGCGACGAGGGCCCGCAGCAGCTCCGTACGGCCGCTGCCGGGCGGGCCCTCGACCAGCAGGTGCGGTCCCTCGGCGGCGAGGTCCACCGTGACCGGGCCGCGCGGGCCCGCGCCGAGTACGGCGTGCGCGCGGCCCCCGAGGGCGTCCGCGTCGTCGGCCGCGTCCGCCCAGCGGGCCATCAGGGAAGCCGGGGTGGCCCGGGCGAGGCCCAGTTCGTCGAGGAGCCGGGCCGCCTGGGGCAGCGGCGCGGACACGCGCGCGTGCCGCTCGCCTCCGGGGCCGTCGGTGCGCAGCGGCGCCAGGGCGCGTGCGAACCGCTCCGACCAGGCGGGGGAGACGGCGTCCACCGTGCCGAGCGTGCCGTGGCCGACCGGGCCGCTCGGGGACGATCCGCTGCGGGCCACGCGCAGCAGCCGCAGGGTCGTCGCCACATCGCCGCTGAGCAGCGCCACGGCACCGCAGTCGCGGAAGACCGGCGAGGCCGCGCAGGCCGTCTCGTACGTCTGCGTCACCGGCGAGGTCGGGGAGGCGGGGGGCGTCTCGGCGAGACACACGACGTGGATGCCGGCCCGGGGCCCCTCCAGGGCCAGCCGTGCCATCACCTCGCGCACGCCGGCGCCGCCGGGGTCGCCGTCCACGACGACCACGGTGTACGGGCCCGCGAAGCCGTCGGCCGGGTCGCTCCCGTCGTCCGCCCGTGCCCAGGAGGGCCGCCGCGCGGTTTCCGTGGCCGACGACGCGTGTCCGCCGCGCGTGTCGGGACCGCTGTGCGGGTCCGGGGCCTCCTGCCCCGGGTCCCGGGCGGGAGCCGCCGGCTGGGCCGGGATCACGCCGGCGGGGGCCGGGGGCCGGGCCGCGCCGCGCGCGTCCGTGAGGTGGTCGTCCAGGCGGCGCACGAGCTCCTGGGCGCGGGCCGTGGCCTGGTCGCGGTCGTAGGCGAGCAGCAGACGGCAGTCCTGGCCGTGTCCCGGACGCACCTGCGGCAGCCAGCCCAGCCAGGACCACTCGGCGGTCCGCTCCGCGAGCGGGCGGGAGCGGTCCGCGCTGATCAGGACGATCTCCAGCAGGTCGGGGGAGTGCAGCGCGGCGAGCTGGGCCAGCACCGAACGGGCCAGCCCGGCCAGCCGCGCGCGCGGGCCCGCGAGGCCCAGCGCCCCGGCCTCGCGCAGCCCGACGGTCACCGGGACGGCGGGCAGCGGCGCGTCACCGCCGGGCGCCATCCGGTCGGCCGTGCCGAGCCGCACGGCGAGCACCTCGGGATGTCCCGGTCCGCGCTCCCACAGCCGCGGCCCCGGTCCCAGCGCCGTCAGCAGCAGCGCGGCGGAGTCCGGCCAGGTCTCCGGCGCAGGGGAGGCACCGGCCGGGGGCGCTGCCTGCGCCGGCCCGGGGGTGTCCTCGTCATCGGCGTACGCGTCGGGTCCGGCGGCGTCCTGCGCGCCCGCGCGCCCGCCGGCCAGCCGGCGCGCCCACGCCCCGAGCCCGCCGCGCCTGCGCACGCCCTGCGGCACGTCGGTGCCCCGCAGCGGCGTCCCCTTGCGGCCGGTGTCCGCCGCCGCGGCGTGCTCGTGGGCGCCGACGGGGTCGGGCGTCTCCCGGCGGACGCCGCCGCCCGGGCCGGCCACCTCCGCGTGGCCCCAGCCCGAGCCGGTCGGCCCCGTGGGAGCGCCGGCGTGCGTGTCGCCCGCCCCGGAGTGCGAGTGCGGTGCGCGTGCTTCCCCCGGGAGACCGGTGCCGTGGCTCTCGATGCGGGGCGCGCCGCCCTGGCCCGGCACCAGCGGGGGGCCGGCCAGTGCTGCGACGGTGCCGTACGCCGCGGTGCCGTGGGCGTGGTGCGTGCGCTCGGCCGGGACGTCCGCGCCGTCGCCCACGCGCCCGTGGGCCACCGGGGCCCCGGCGTCGGTCCCGGCGCCGGGCAGCCGCACGTACCCCTCGCCGTCCGGCGTCGTCGCCACCCGTATCGCGGCCCCCGGGGCGGCCGGGACCAGCCGCAGCGCCGACTCGCCGATCCGCAGCAGGGCGCCCGGCGCGAAGCGGACCGGACGCTCGCCGACGCGGGTGCCGTCCAGGACGGTGCCGTTGGTCGAGCCGAGGTCGGCGACCGAGACGCGGCCGTCGGCGGCGACCGTCACGGCGCAGTGCATCCGGGAGACGTCCGGGTCGTCCAGCGCGACGTCCGCGTCGGCCGACCGGCCGAGCCGGATCTGGCCCCCGTGCAGCAGGTGGACGCCGCCCGCGTCGGGGCCGGCGACCACGTGCAGCTGGGCCGGGACCTCGGTGGGCTCGGTGTGCGGATCGGGCTCGCCGGGGGCGCCCAGGCAGAGCACGGCGCCGTCGATCAGCGGGGGCTCGCCCAGGGTGCTGCGCTGGGCGTCGAGGCGCTGCGCCCCGGCGTACAGGACCACCTGGCCGGAGCCCTGGCCGTCACCGCCGGGGACCACCGAGGCCAGGGCGGAGGCGACCGCGGCCAGAGCCGTGCCGGCCGGCGCCGTGACCAGGACGTCGCAGCTCGCCGCGGGGGCACCGCCCCCCGCCGGTCCATGCGGGCCCAGCGGATCTACGACGGTCAGCCGGATCTGCATCGCCGTCAGCGGTCCCTTCGCGCGGGCGCCCGCGATCGCTTGGGACGAAGCCTTCACTCCGCGGTCCCCCACCGCGGACTTCCCCCACCGCCACACGAGCACGTCGGCCAGTACTGGAGGCATCCTCGCACCTGCCGCTGACAACGCGCCCGTCCGCCGCCTTCAAATGATCTTGATTGGTCGGCTCTGCCCGCAAAAGTGCCTGACGGATGGGCTGACGATGATCGGAGAGTGGCTGCTTGAGATCGGTCACGTCCGGGTCCGGCAACCAAGGGACCAGGTCGAGCGTCTTTCCTTCGAACATGAGCCGGCGGCGGAACGTAAGACGCACCGGCGGACCAATGGGAACCACAGGTCGACGACAGCCCGGGCCGCACACCGCGGCACTACAGTGGGTCGGAACAGCCAGCAAGCAACAGGGAGCGCATGACGTGCGGCCGGTAGGCAGCAAGTACCTCCTCGAGGAGCCCCTCGGCCGCGGCGCCACGGGCACCGTCTGGCGTGCCCGCCAGCGCGAGACCGCGGGTGCCGAGGCGGCCGTGGCCGGACAGCCCGGCGAGACCGTCGCCATCAAGGTCCTCAAGGAGGAGCTGGCGAGCGACGCGGACATCGTGATGCGCTTCCTGCGGGAACGCTCCGTCCTGCTCCGGCTGACCCACCCCAACATCGTCCGGGTCCGCGACCTGGTCGTCGAGGGCGAGCTGCTGGCGCTGGTCATGGACCTCGTCGACGGCCCCGACCTGCACCGCTACCTGCGGGAGAACGGGCCGTTCACCCCGGTCGCCGCCGCCCTGCTCACCGCCCAGATCGCCGACGCGCTCGCCGCCAGCCACGCCGACGGCGTCGTCCACCGCGACCTGAAGCCGGCCAACGTCCTGCTGAAGCAGACCGGCGGCGAGATGCACCCGATGCTCACCGACTTCGGCATCGCCCGCCTGGCGGACTCGCCCGGCCTCACCCGCACCCACGAGTTCGTCGGCACCCCCGCGTACGTCGCGCCGGAGTCCGCCGAGGGCCGCCCGCAGACCTCCGCCGTCGACGTCTACGGCGCCGGCATCCTGCTGTACGAGCTGGTCACCGGCCGCCCGCCGTTCTCCGGGGGCTCCGCCCTCGAGGTGCTGCACCAGCACCTGAGCGCCGAGCCGCGCCGCCCCTCCACCGTCCCCGACCCGCTGTGGACGGTCATCGAGCGCTGCCTGCGCAAGAACCCCGACGAGCGCCCCAGCGCCGAGAACCTCGCCCGCGGCCTGCGCGTCGTCGCCGAGGGCATCGGCGTGCACGCGAACAGCGCCCAGATCGGCGCCGCCGAGAACGTCGGCGCGCTCCTCGCCCCCGACCCGGCCCCCGCGCAGGTCCCCGGCGCCGCCGACCCGACGCAGGTCCTCCCGCAGAACCCGGGCGGCGCCTACGACCCGAACGGCGCGACCAGCGTCCTGCCGCACACCGGGGGCCCCGCGGGCGCCGCCGACCCCACCGCGGTACTGCCGAACCGCGGCGCGGCCGACCCGACCGCCGTCATGCCGCCGGTGCCGCCGGGACAGCCCGGCCAGAGCGGCGGACCCGAGGACCCGCACCCCTGGCAGAACCAGCTGCGCGCCGCCCGCGACCGCAACGAGCAGACGCAGGTGCAGTACCTCGACCCGAGCGAGGACCCGCTGCGCCGCCGCCCCCAGCGGCAGGTCGCCCGCCCGCAGCAGCAGCCGCGCCCCCAGCAGCACCGGCCCCCGCAGCCGCCGCAGGGCTACGGCTATCCGCAGCAGCCCCAGCCGCAGCGGTACGCCACCCCCCAGCCCCAGCAGCCCCAGCCGCAGCGGTACGCCACCCCCCAGCCCCAGCAGCCCCAGCCGCAGCGCTACGCCCCGCCGCCCGCGCCCGAACCCCAGGCGCCCCGGCGTGAGCCCCGGGCGCCGCGGCAGCGCAGCGCCAACCCGATGCGCATCCCGGGCCTCGGCTGCCTCAAGGGATGCCTGGTCACCCTCGTCATCCTGTTCGTGGCCGGCTGGCTGATCTGGGAGCTGAGCCCGCTCCAGGACTGGATCGGCACCGGCAAGGGCTACTGGGACCAGCTCAGCGACTGGTTCGGCACCGTGACCGGCTGGATAGGGGATCTGGGCGGCTCCGGCGGCAGCTGACCCGGCGGCGGGCCCCTCTGGGGGCCCGTGCGGGCCCGACTCTGGGGATTTGTCGACAACGGACGGGTGATTTCCGCCTCCGCTGTGAAGGCCGGCTCCTCGGACGCGTAGTTTTAGCGCAACACGCGTCGGTAGGAGCAGTCTTGGCACGGAAGATCGGCAGCCGGTACACCGCCCACCAGATCCTCGGGCGGGGCAGCGCCGGCACGGTGTGGCTGGGCGAGGGGCCCGAGGGTCCCGTCGCGATCAAGCTGCTGCGCGAGGACCTGGCGTCCGACCAGGAACTCGTCTCACGCTTCGTCCAGGAGCGCACCGCCCTGCTCGGCCTGGAGCACCCCCACGTCGTCTCCGTGCGCGACCTGGTCGTCGACGGCAACGACCTCGCGCTGGTCATGGACCTGGTCCGCGGCACGGACCTGCGCACCCGCCTCGACCGGGACCGGCGCCTCGCGCCCGAGGCCGCCGTGGCGATCGTCGCGGACGTCGCCGACGGCCTGGCCGCCGCGCACGCCGCCGGGGTCGTGCACCGCGACGTCAAGCCCGAGAACGTGCTGCTGGACATGCAGGGCCCGCTCGGCCCCGGCGGCTCGCACCCCGCGCTGCTGACCGACTTCGGTGTGGCCAAGCTCATCGACACCCCCCGGCGCACCCGCGCCACGAAGATCATCGGCACCCCCGACTACCTGGCCCCGGAGATCGTCGAGGGCCTGCCGCCGCGCGCCTCGGTCGACATCTACGCCCTGGCCACGGTCCTGTACGAGCTGCTCGCCGGCTTCACGCCCTTCGGCGGCGGCCACCCCGGCGCGGTCCTGCGCCGGCACGTCACCGAGACGGTCGTCCCCCTGCCCGGCATCCCGGACGAGCTGTGGCAGCTGCTCGTGCAGTGCCTGGCCAAGGCGCCGGCCTCCCGGCTGCGCGCCTCCGAGCTGGGCGCCCGGCTGCGCGAGCTGCTGCCCCTGCTGGCCGGGATGGCGCCGCTGGACGTGGACGAGCCCGACGCGGACGAGGAGGAGGACGAGCCCGAGGAGGCCGCCGCCCCGCCGGCGCCCGACGGCCGGCCCGTGAGGCGCCGGGGCGCGGTGCCGCTGGTGCCGGGCGCGAAGCCGGCCGACTCCAACCGCGACACGCACACCTCCATGCGCGTACCGGCCCCCGACGAGCTGGCCGGCGGCGCCCGCGGCACGGCCCGGGCCCCGCGCGCGTCCGGCGCGCCCCGCCCCGGCTCGGCCCGCAACCGCGCCGCCGCACGCCGCCGCCGGCTCGCGCTGGGGGCGGGCACGGTCGCCCTGGTCGCGGCGATCGGCGTCGGTACCTGGCTGGCCACGAGCGGTGACGACGGCGACGCGGGACCCCAGGACACACGGAACTCGGCACCGGCATCGCCGTGAGGCCGGGCACGCCGCCGCCCGAGCCGTCAGCCCCTGCCCGGCGTGGACCGCGCGGCGGAGCCGTTACGCTGGATGCGTGGCAGTCGTCGATGTATCCGAAGAGCTGAAGTCCCTCTCCTCGACCATGGAGTCGATCGAGGCCGTCCTGGACCTCGACAAGATGAGGGCAGACATCGCCGTGCTCGAGGAGCAGGCGGCAGCGCCCTCGCTGTGGGACGACCCGGAGGCGGCGCAGAAGATCACGAGCAAGCTCTCCCACCTCCAGGCCGAGGTGCGGAAGGCCGAGGCCCTGCGCGGGCGGATCGACGATCTCGCCGTGCTCTTCGAGATGGCCGAGGAGGAGGACGACCCGGACACCCGTGCCGAGGCCGAGTCCGAGCTCACGGCCGTCCGCAAGGCGCTGGACGAGATGGAGGTCCGCACCCTGCTCTCGGGCGAGTACGACGCGCGTGAGGCGCTCGTCAACATCCGCGCCGAGGCCGGTGGCGTGGACGCCGCCGACTTCGCGGAGAAGCTCCAGCGGATGTACCTGCGCTGGGCCGAGCAGCACGGCTACAAGACCGAGGTCTACGAGACGTCGTACGCCGAAGAGGCCGGCATCAAGTCGACCACCTTCGCCGTGCAGTCGCCGTACGCCTACGGCACCCTCTCCGTCGAGCAGGGCACGCACCGCCTGGTGCGCATCTCGCCCTTCGACAACCAGGGGCGCCGCCAGACCTCCTTCGCGGGCGTCGAGATCCTCCCCGTGGTCGAGCAGACCGACCACATCGAGATCGACGAGTCCGAGCTGCGCGTCGACGTGTACCGGTCGTCCGGTCCCGGCGGCCAGGGCGTGAACACCACCGACTCCGCGGTGCGCCTCACCCACCTGCCCACCGGCATCGTCGTCTCCTGCCAGAACGAGCGCTCCCAGATCCAGAACAAGGCCACGGCGATGAACGTCCTCCAGGCCAAGCTGCTCGAGCGGCGCCGTCAGGAGGAGCAGGCCAAGATGGACGCCCTCAAGGGCGACGGCGGCAACTCCTGGGGCAACCAGATGCGTTCGTACGTCCTGCACCCGTACCAGATGGTCAAGGACCTGCGCACCGAGCACGAAGTGGGCAACCCCGAGGCCGTGTTCAACGGTGAGATCGACGGCTTCCTGGAGGCCGGGATTCGCTGGCGCAAGCAGCAGGAGAAGTAGCCGGGAGCGTCCGCGACGCTTTGTCGACAAGGCAACTGCCGCCTCACGGGCGGCGGTTGCCTTTTCTTCGTCGGTGATGTCCGGGTTTTACATCACACTCACACCCTTTGTGTCCGGCATACGTTCCTTACCGGGACATCGCGTACGCAATGACCTTGACGATGCTTTGAACATTCGTAAGGGTGAGGCTCGGCATGCGTATTTCTGGGGCGCATGTGAACCGGGGGGTCCTTGAGTGCTACAGCCACCCCCGTCGATCACGGCCTCGAGCGCAGCCTCACCGACGAATTCAGCTACTGGGGGTAGCACGCTCATGACGAAGAAGACGCGGGTCCGCGTCGCACGCATCGCCGCCGGCGCCATTGTCGCCGCAGGTGCCTCTCTGATGGTGACGGGCGTCGCGCAGGCCGACGACGGCCCGCTGTGCGACATCGTCGTCACTCCGGACTGCGAGGACAACGGCGGGGAGACGCCCACCGAGCCGGACCCGACCGACCCCACCATCCCGACGGAGCCGACCGAGCCCACCACGGAGCCGACGGAGCCGACGACGGAGCCGACCGAGCCCACCACGGAGCCCACCGAGCCGACGACGGAGCCGACCGAGCCCACCACGGAGCCCACCGAGCCCGGTGAGCCCTCCGAGACCTCCGGTTCCGGCAACGGCAACGGCGGCGGAAACAACGGCAACGGCAACGGCAACGGCGGCGGTAACAACGCCGACCCCGACGGTGGTGCCTCCACCCAGGAGCAGGGCTCCTCGGCCCTGACCGACACCGGCGAGCAGGCCCCGGCCTCCTCCGGTGCCGCCGCCCAGGGCAGCGGTGAGGAGCTCGCCGAGACCGGTGCGGCGGAGACCACCTTCCTGCTGATCGGTGCCGCCACCATGATCGCCGGCGGTATCGGCTTCCGCGTGCTCCCGCGCATGATGGGCGGTCGCGGCGCTGCTGCCTGACGGTAGCCACGCGTACACACAGGGGCCCGGAGCGCAACCGCTCCGGGCCCCTGCCGCGTCTTCTCGCCGGGTGCTACACCGTCTGGTGGGCCAGTAGGGCCACCGCCGCCACCAGGATGGCCAGGAGGGCGATCAGCATCATCGGGTTCAGCCCCGAGAGGAAGTTCTCCTGCTGCAGCCGCTCGCGGTTCGCCCGGCACACCGGGCACCGGCCCTCGCTCACGGGCGCCGCGCAGTTCGCGCACACCAACCGGTCGTACGTCATGCGCCTCGCCCTCCTTGCAACCGGTTCACTCACACAACGTCCACGAAGCCGTGAACGTTCCCCTTCCACTGTGCCAGGTTCCGGGAGCCCCTGCGCGCGCTCACGAAGCGCCGGGGGCCGGGACAAAACGCGCAACTACCGCGCAACCCAGACCGGTGACTGCGGTCGGCCACCCGCTTCGCGTATGGTCACGCTCATCTACCCCCGGCGACCCGTGGTGCATCCGTGATCCGATTCGACAACGTCTCCAAGGTCTACCCCAAACAGAACCACCCAGCCCTCAGGGATGTCTCCCTGGAGGTCGAGAAGGGTGAGTTCGTGTTCCTCGTGGGGTCCTCCGGCTCCGGAAAGTCCACCTTCCTGC
The DNA here is from genome assembly GCF_040636935.1 of Streptomyces sp. NPDC032940. Lineage (NCBI taxonomy): Bacteria > Bacillati > Actinomycetota > Actinomycetes > Kitasatosporales > Streptomycetaceae > Streptomyces > Streptomyces sp. NPDC032940. The sequence continues at coordinate 55,838 of NZ_JBEZVJ010000004.1, forward strand.
GGCTGATCCTCCGCGAGGAGCGGTGCAGCCACGGACAGGTGCACGTTCTGGGCAAGGACCTCGCGCGCCTGTCCAACTGGAAGGTGCCGCAGATGCGGCGCCAGCTCGGGACGGTGTTCCAGGACTTCCGTCTGCTGCCGAACAAGACGGTCGGCGAGAACGTCGCCTTCGCCCAGGAGGTCATCGGCAAGTCCCGGGGCGAGATCCGCAAGTCCGTGCCGCAGGTGCTCGACCTCGTCGGGCTCGGCGGCAAGGAGGACCGCAAGCCCGGCGAGCTGTCCGGCGGTGAGCAGCAGCGCGTCGCCATCGCGCGCGCCTTCGTCAACCGCCCCAAGCTGCTGATCGCGGACGAGCCCACCGGCAACCTCGACCCGCAGACCTCCGTCGGCATCATGAAGCTGCTCGACCGCATCAACCGGACGGGCACCACCGTGATCATGGCCACGCACGACCAGAACATCGTGGACCAGATGCGCAAGCGCGTCATCGAGCTGGAGAAGGGCCGCCTCGTCCGCGACCAGGCGCGCGGCGTCTACGGCTACCAGCACTGAGACCGCAGACCGCCCCGGCTTCCACGGAAAGGCTCAACCACTCGTCATGCGCGCCCAGTTCGTGCTCTCGGAGATCGGCGTCGGTCTCCGCCGCAACCTGACCATGACCTTCGCGGTCATCGTCTCCGTAGCCCTGTCCCTGGCCCTGTTCGGCGGATCGCTCCTGATGAGCGACCAGGTCAACACCATGAAGGGCTACTGGTACGACAAGGTCAACGTCACGGTCTACCTCTGCAACAAGAGCGACGCCAAGTCCGACCCCGCCTGCGCCAAGGGCGCGGTGACCGAGGACCAGAAGAAGCAGATCCTGGCCGACCTCGACGAGATGAACGTCGTCGAGAAGGTGACGTACGAGTCGCAGGACGAGGCGTACAAGCACTACATGGAACAGTTCGGCGACTCGCCCCTGGCCAGTTCGATCACGCCGGACCAGCTGCAGGAGACGTACCGCGTCAAGCTGAAGGACCCGGAGAAGTACCAGGTCATCGCGACCGCCTTCAACGGCCGGGACGGCGTGCAGTCCGTGGTGGACCAGCGCGGCACCCTGGACAACCTCTTCAAGCTCCTCGAAGGCATGAACGTGGCCGCGCTCGCGGTGATGGCGCTGATGCTGGTGGTCGCGCTGATGCTGATCGTCAACACGGTCCGCGTCTCGGCGTTCAGCCGCCGGCGCGAGACCGGGATCATGCGGCTGGTCGGCGCCTCGGGCTTCTACATCCAGGCGCCGTTCATCATGGAGGCGGCGGTCGCCGGGCTGATCGGCGGCGTGGTCGCCTGCGGCTTCCTGGTGACCGCGCGGTACTTCATCATCGACCACGGGCTCGCGCTGTCCGAGAAGCTGTCGCTGATCCAATTCATCGGCTGGGACGCCCTGCTGACGAAGCTCCCGCTCATCCTGGCCACCAGCCTGCTGATGCCCGCGTTGGCCGCGTTCTTCGCGTTGCGCAAGTACCTGAAGGTGTGACACATCCCCGGAGGGCCGAACGGTCAAGCGACCGTTCGGCCCTCCGCCGTTGTCCTAGACTCACCGGCATGTCAGGTCGTGACCTGTTCTGTCAGCCCCGCCGCGCACGCCACGGGGCCGCCCTGACCTTGGTGTTCGCGAGCGTGCTCGTCGCCGGGGCGGCCACCGGCTCCTTCCCCGGGACCGACCGGAAGTCCACGGCGGACGCGGCCCGTTCGGCAGCGCCCGCCGGTCGCCACGAGGAGGTGGCCCGCGCGGCGGCCGAGGCGATGGCCGACGGCAAGTCCCCGGTGAAGGCCGCGGAACGCGCCGTGAGCCGCAGCGGGGACCGCTGGGGCGCCGTCTACTCCAGCGGCGAGTACGAGGAGTTGGAGGAGGCCCTCGACGGCCAGTACACCGGCGTCGGCCTCTCCGCGCGCCGGGAGCGCGACGGCCGCATCGAGGTGACCGGGGTGCACTCCGGGTCGCCCGCGGCCGACGCCGGGATCCGCGAGGGCGACCGGCTGCGCAGCGTCGACGGCGAGCGGGTCGACGGGCGTCCGGTCACCGAGGTCGTCGCGATACTGCGCGGCGACGCCGAGGAGGACCCCGCGGGCACCCCCGTCCGGCTCGGCCTGGAGCGCGGCACACGGGAGTGGACCGAGACCGTCCGCCGGGCCAGGCTGTCCACGGAACCGGTGACCGTCCGCACGCTCGCCGACGGCGTCACCGTGGTCAGGGTCGCCTCCTTCACCAAGGGCGTCGGCCGGCAGGTGAGCGAGGCCGTGGAGCGGGTGCCGTCCGGCGCCGGCGTCGTCCTCGACCTGCGCGGCAACTCGGGCGGACTGGTCGCCGAGGCCGTCACCGCCGCCTCCGCCTTCCTCGACGGCGGCCTGGTCGCCACGTACGACGTCGACGGCGACCAGCGCGCCCTGCACGCCGAACCCGGCGGCGACACCGCCAGACCCCTGGTCGCGCTCGTCGACGGCGGCACCATGAGCGCGGCGGAACTCCTCACCGGGGCCCTCCAGGACCGCGGACGGGCGGTCGTCGTCGGTTCCCGCACCTTCGGCAAGGGCTCGGTGCAGATGCCGAGCCGGCTCCCCGGCGGCTCGGTCGCCGAACTGACCGTCGGCCACTACCGCACCCCTTCCGGCCGCGGCGTCGACGGCACGGGCATCACGCCCGACCTGGACGTCGACCCGGAGGACCCGGCCGCCCTGGAGCGCGCGCGGACCGTGCTCAGCGGCCTGGGACGCTAGGCCGCCCCGGCCGCGCCCCGCCCCGGCCTGCGTAAATCGGCTTCCCGAGGACCCCCTCCGTAGTGCCAAAATGGGCTGCACTATGGCTAAGGAAAAAGGGCGCAAGCTGATCGCGCAGAACAAGAAGGCGCGGCACGACTACCAGATCCTCGACACCTACGAGGCCGGACTGGTCCTCACCGGGACCGAGGTGAAGTCACTGCGCCAGGGGCGGGCGTCGCTGGTCGACGGCTTCGTGCAGCTGGACGGGCACGAGGCCTGGCTGCACAACGTGCACGTGCCGGAGTACAGCCAGGGCACCTGGACCAACCACAGTGCCCGCCGCAAGCGGAAGCTGCTGCTGCACCGCGTGGAGATCGACAAGCTGGAGTCGAAGTCCCAGGAGACCGGGCACACGATCGTGCCCCTCGCGCTGTACTTCAAGGACGGCCGCGCCAAGGTCGAGATCGCGCTCGCGCGAGGCAAGAAGGAGTACGACAAGCGCCAGACCCTGCGGGAGAAGCAGGACCGGCGCGAGGCGGAGCGGACGATGTCCGCGATCCGCCGCAAGCAGCGCGCCTGACCGCCGGGAATAGGCTGGCACGCGTACGGGTTGGTCACGTACGATGGCATCTGCACCTCACAGCGGGTGCGCGCCCCCTCTGCGGAGGGTTTGAAAAATCAACATGGGGATGATCGGTTTCGACAGCGGCTGTCGAAGCAGGGGAAGCGTGTCGAGGAAGCGGCCATGATCTCGTAAACCACAGGCCGAAAAAAATAATCGCCAACACCAAGCGCGATTCCTCCCAGCAGGCCTTCGCCCTCGCTGCCTGATCTCAGGTAGCGAAGCGAGCCTCCTACTACGGGAGTGTCAGCCCGGGGCTGTTCCCGACCCGGATCCTGGCATCAGCTAGGGGACTAAACCTTGATCCCGGTCACGGGGTGAAAAGGGAAACCAAACAGTGACTGAGCCCGTCGGAGACTTGTCCGCGTGATCTCCGGGGCTGAGAAAATCGCAGCGGACTGCACACGGAGAAGCCCTGGTTCCGCACCGTTGGACGCGGGTTCGATTCCCGCCATCTCCACGAGGTCGAGGGTGACGTGTGCTCGCGGTAAGCGCGAGCACACGTCACCCTCGTCGTTTTTGCGCGGCTTCGCCGCGCGATGCGGGGGATCTGCCACCCGCACCCCCATATCCCGGCGCTCGGCGGGCCTGCGCTTCACGAGGATCGCCGGGGCGGCAGCAGCGCCAGCAGGAGGGCGATCACGGCGGCGGTGACCGGCACGCCGTAACCGGCCGTGGGGGACACGTGCTCCACCGTCCAGCCGCCGGCCGCGCTGCCGCAGGCGATGCCGCCGAGCAGCCCGGTCACCGCGAGGGTCATGCCCTCGTTCAGACGGCCCTCGGGCGTGCGGTGCTGGACCAGCGTCATCGTCGTGACCATCGTCGGGGCCGTCGCCATCCCGGCCGCCAGCAGCGTGAGCGCCAGCAGCGGCAGCGAGCCGGTGAGGGACGCGGCCAGCAGCGGCAGCGTCATCAGGGCCGCCATCGCGGCCACGCACCACGGCAGCCGCACCTCGGCGGGCCCGGCCGGCTTCAGCGCGCCGTACAGCAGACCCGCCGCGCAGGAACCGGCCGCCTGGAGCGCCAGGACCACACCGGCCGCCGAGCGGTGCCCCTGTGCGTCCGCGAACGCGATCGTGACGACCTCCATCGCGCCGAACACCACACCCGTCGCCAGGCACATCGCCAGCAGCGGTGGTATGCCGGGTGCCCGGAACGGCGCCCTCGCGGCGGGGCGCGGCCGGGCCGGCGGCTCCGTCGCGCGCTGGGCGGCGAACAGCAGGATGCCGGTCACCATCAGCACCACGCCGACCAGCGTGCCCGCCTCCGGGAACAGCGCCGTGCACAGGAACGCCGCGAGGACCGGCCCGAGCATGAAGCACAGCTCGTCCGTGGCCTGCTCGAAGGAGTTCGCCGTGTGCAGGGCCGCGGTGTCGCCCTTCAGCAGGTGGGACCAGCGGGCGCGGGCCATGCCGCCGGTGTTGGGCGTCGTGGCCGTGGCGGCGTACGCGGCGAACAGGGTCCAGTCGGGGGCGCCGGAGCGCACGCACAGCACCAGCGCGAGCGAGCCGAGCGCCGCGAACAGCGTCGCCGGCACCGCCACCCGGGCCTGGCCGTACCGGTCCACGAGCCGGGCGGTCCACGGCCCGACCAACGCGGTCGCCGCAAGACCCGTCGCGGTGACGGCACCGGCGAGGGCGTACGAGCCGCGCGTACCGGCGATCATCACGACCGCGCTGACGCTGAACATGCCCATCGGCAGCCGGGCGATGAGATTCCCGGCCGTGAACGCGCGGGCGCCCGGCACGGACAGCAACCGCCGGTACGGACCGGGGGGCGGCCGGCGGCCGGTGCGCGGAGTGCGCGGGGTGAAGTCGGCGGCGACGAGGGCGTCGGCGGTGACGGTCAGCAAGGGGGCCTGGGGGCGCGGGCGTTCGTAAGTCGGATGCGGCATGCGCCCACCGTCGCCCGCGGGCGGTCAGGGGGTCCAACACCTGCTCCGTACGCATTCACGCACTCCCGTTGTAAATTCGCCGGATGCCCGCACCCGCCCACCTCGACCCGCGCCTCCTGCGTGCCTTCGTCACCGTCGCCGAGGAGCTGCACTTCACCCGCGCCGCGGCCCGGCTGTACGTCGCCCAGCAGGCCCTCAGCCGCGATGTGCGGCGTCTGGAACGCGAGCTGGGCGCCGAGCTGTTCGTCCGCTCCACCCGGCAGGTGACGCTGACCGCCGACGGCGAGCGGCTGGTGCCGTACGCCCGCCGGGTGCTCCAGGCGCAGGACGACCTCCTCGCCGCCTTCGGACAGGCCCGCCCGCTGCTGGTCGACCTCAACTCGCCCGGCCTGGTCACCGGACGCCTGGTACTGGAGCGGGCCCGCCGGCTCGCGCCCGAGCTGGAACTCATGGCCCGCTACGAGAGCGGGCTGACCGGCGCCGCCGCCGAGCTCCTCGCGGGCCGGCTCGACGCCTCGTTCGGCCGGTTCGCGGGCCTGCCCCCGGCGCTGCGGGCGGGACTCGGCCACCAGCCGGTCCGCTACGAGCCGATGGCGGTCGTCCTGCCCGAGGACCACCCCCTGGCGCCGCTGCCCGAGGTGCCGCTCGCCGCGCTGGCGGGCGAGGCCGTGTACGCCGGGGCCGGCAACCCGCGCACGCCGGAGTGGACCGACCTGGGACACCGCCTGTTCGAGGGACGCGGCATCGACGTGGCACCACCCCTTCCGCTGGCCGTCGGGGACGAGGAGTTCCGGCGGATCATGGACAAGACGCGCAACCCGATCCTCGCCGTCGTGAGCTTTCCGGCCATGGCCTCCACCGTGGTGCGCCCGCTCGTCGATCCCGTACCGCTGTCGCCGGTCTCCCTGGTCTGGCGAAAGGGGCTGGTGCACCCCGCGTTCGACGCGCTGCGCCGCGCCGCCGCCCAGGTCGCGACCGAGAACGGGTGGCTCGACCGCCCCGCCGAAGCATGGATTCCGGCCAGTGACGCTGCTGTGATGTCCGTCCATTAACCGACACGCGGCAACCACATGCCCTCCGCGTGCGCTACATTCTTCGCCTGAGCACGGTGTGGTACAGGGGGCGCTCGAACCTGGTGGGGGCCGGGTCGGCCGACGGGTGCTCGGAGTCGTGTGCGCACCCGGATCCGTCCCTCGGGGGGAAGTGCGTGCGCGTGGAGAACTGGCAGAAAAACAACCAACCGGAATGGCCCGACGCCATGTCCGGTGCTCGTGAGGTCGCGGAGCCGGATCCACAGCAGGACGCCACCCGGGTGCTTCCCGCGCCGGGTGCGCCCGCGGAGCCCGGATGGTTCGGGGGACACCGGGAGTTCCCGGCCGGTGGCACCGACGTCCCGCGGCCCGACACGGGTGCCGCCGAGACCGAGGTCCTGCGTCCCCAGGCGGGCGCCGACCTCTTCGGCGGTCCGCCGCGGCAGGGCCGAACCGGCCGGGACCGCATAGCCCAGGACCGAATAGCCCCAAACCGAATAGCCCAGGACCGTATAGGCCGCGACCGCATAGGTCGCGACACCGACCGGACGGACGTCCTCCCGTCGGCGGCCCAGGCGGCCCCGACCCGCGCCTTCCCCGCGCCCGGCCCCGCCACCGCCGCCCTCCGCGACCCCTGGCAGGAGTCGCCGGACACCCTGGACGCGTCCGACGCCACGGACCCGGGCCCGGCCTCCGCCGGCGACCACACCCACGACCCCCACGAGGTGACGGTCCAGCTCGACGCCGTCCAGCTCGGCGACGGCGTGATCCGCCGCGCATCCGCGAGCGGCCCCGGCAAGCACGCCGCCTCCGACGCCTCCGACGGACCGGTGTTCGTCGACGAGTCGGGCCGCCGCAGCCGCCGCTTCCGCCGCATCGGCATCGCCCTCGGCGGCGCCTGCGCCATCTACGCCGTCGTCATCGTCTCCACGCTCCTGTCGGGCAACTCCAACGCGCCCTGGCTGCCCGTTCCGGGCCAGGAACAGGGCAAGCCGGCCGGACAGGTCGACACCACCCCGCTGCCCTCGCAGTCCGCGCAGCCCTCCGCGGGCGCCACCGCCGGAGCGGGGGCCAGCCCCTCGGCCGGCACCGGAGCGGCGACGACCCCCGGTGCCGACGCCCCGGCGCCCGGCACCTCCGGCACCGCGAAGCAGCCGGGCAGCAGCGCCGATCCCCAGCCCTCCGGGTCCGCGACCGCCCCGAAGCCGGGCGGCGGAGGCGGCGCCGCCGAGCCGGGCCCGACGGTGTCCACGCAGCAGCCGCCCCCCGTCACCACGGACCCGTCGACCCCGGCGGGCGGTGGGGAGACCCCGGTCGACCCGACCACGCCCACGGACGGCGCCTCCACCCCGGCCGACCCCGGCGGCGGCACCACGGTCAACGGCGCGAGCGACACCTCCCCGGTGGCCGCCGGAACCGCGGCCGCACCCGTCGCCGACACCGCGCCGGCCGACACCTCCACGTCCCTCTCCCTGTCCCCGGAGTACACCCTCTGATGGCCTCCCGCACCCGCCGTCACGGCGCCGCCCGCGGCGCCCGGGACGGCGCCCGGCGCCGCCGCCTGCCCTTGCGCCTGCTGCTGCCCCTGCTCGTCCTCGTCGCCCTGGTGGCGATGCTCATGCTGCGCGGCTACGTGCACAGCGAGATCCTCGCCGACCACCGCGTCCAGCCGCCCGCCGCCACCGACCAGGTCCCCGAGGAGATCCTCGAGGGCGGCCCGGTCATCGACACCCGCGGCGGCCAGGTCAACAGCCTGCGCGTGCCCGACCACCGCCTGGTCCTCACCTTCGACGACGGCCCGGACCCGACCTGGACGCCCAAGGTGCTGGACGTGCTGAAGAAGCACGACGCCCACGCGGTCTTCTTCGTCACCGGCACCATGGCCTCCCGCTACCCGGACCTCGTCAAGCGCATGGTCGACGAGGGCCACGAGGTCGGCCTGCACACCTTCAACCACCCCGACCTCTCCTTCCAGTCCAAGAAGCGCATCGACTGGGAGCTGTCGCAGAACCAGCTGGCGATCACCGGCGCGGCCGGCGTGCGCACCTCGCTCTTCCGCCCGCCGTACTCCTCCTTCGCCGACGCCATGGACGACAAGTCCTGGCCCGTCACCGAGTACATCGGCTCCCGCGGCTACATCACCGTCGTCAACAACACCGACAGCGAGGACTGGCAGAAGCCCGGCGTCCACGAGATCATCCGCCGCGCCACCCCGCACGGCGGCAAGGGCGCCATCGTCCTGATGCACGACTCCGGCGGCGACCGCCACCAGACCGTGCAGGCCCTGGACAAGTTCCTGCCCGACCTGAAGGAGAAGGGCTACGAGTTCGACAACCTCACCGAGGCCCTGGACGCGCCCAGCGCCATGACCCCGGTGACCGGCGTCGACCTGTGGAAGGGCAAGGCGTGGGTCTGGCTGGTCCAGGCCTCCGAGAAGCTCACGGACGGCCTGGTCGTGGGCCTGTCGATCATCGGCACCCTGGTGATCGCCCGCTTCGTGCTGATGCTCCTGCTGTCCGGCATCCACGCCCGCCGGGTGCGCCGCAGGAACTTCCGCTGGGGCCCGCCCGTCACCGAGCCGGTGACGGTGCTGGTGCCGGCGTACAACGAGGCCAAGTGCATCGAGAACACCGTCCGTTCCCTGATGGAGAGCGACCACCCCATCGAGGTCATCGTCATCGACGACGGCTCCAGCGACGGCACGGCCCGGATCGTCGAGGCGATGGGCCTGCCCAACGTCAGGGTGATCCGGCAGCTCAACGCGGGCAAGCCCGCCGCGCTCAACCGCGGTCTGGCCAACGCCAGCTACGACATCGTCGTGATGATGGACGGCGACACGGTCTTCGAGCCGTCCACCGTCCGCGAACTCGTCCAGCCCTTCGGCGACCCCAAGGTCGGCGCCGTCGCGGGCAACGCGAAGGTCGGCAACAAGGACAGCCTCATCGGCGCCTGGCAGCACATCGAGTACGTGATGGGCTTCAACCTGGACCGCCGCATGTACGACGTACTGCGCTGCATGCCGACCATCCCGGGCGCCGTGGGTGCCTTCCGGCGCTCGGCGCTCGAACCGTTCGGCGGCATGAGCGACGACACCCTCGCCGAGGACACCGACGTCACCATGGCGCTGCACCGCGCCGGCTGGCGCGTCGTCTACGCCGAGAACGCCCGCGCCTGGACCGAGGCCCCCGAGTCCGTCCAGCAGCTGTGGTCCCAGCGCTACCGCTGGTCCTACGGCACCATGCAGGCCATCTGGAAGCACCGCCGCGCCGTGATCGAGCGGGGCCCCTCGGGCCGTTTCGGCCGCGTCGGGCTGCCCTTCGTCTCGCTGTTCATGGTCCTGGCCCCGCTGCTGGCGCCGCTGATCGACATCTTCCTGCTGTACGGCATCGTGTTCGGCCCGACCCAGAAGACGATCGTGGCCTGGCTGGGCGTCCTCGCCATCCAGGCGGTCTGCGCGGCGTACGCGTTCCGCCTCGACCGCGAACGCATGACCCATCTCATCTCGCTGCCCCTGCAGCAGGTCCTCTACCGCCAGCTCATGTACGTCGTGCTGCTCCAGTCCTGGATCACCGCGCTCACCGGCGGCCGCCTGCGCTGGCAGAAGCTGCGCCGCACCGGCGTCGTGGAGGCCCCGGGCGGCGGGGTCCCGGGCCAGCGGTCGCGCAGCGGCAATGATCGGAGGCCCGTGGCATGACCCACGGATACACGACCGGTACGGGCAGGGACCCGGAACCGGCGGCACCCTATGGAACCCCGTACGCAGACGCGTACGGGACGCCGTACGCAGACATGTACGGAGCGCCGCACGCCGGGGGCCCGGGCGGCGGCGGTGTCCCGGGGACGCCGTACGCCGTCGGGCAGCAGCACACGACGGAGCCCGCACCCACGCCCGAGCCCGCGCCGGAGGCCGCCGCACCGGCGCCCAGGAAGCCCGGCCGCGACCGGTACCTCGACCTGCTGCGCTCCATCGCCCTGGTCCGCGTCGTGGTGTACCACCTCTTCGGCTGGGCCTGGCTGTCCGTGCTGTTCCCGTCGATGGGCGTGATGTTCGCGCTGGCCGGTTCGCTGATGGCGCGTTCGCTCAAGCGCCCGGCGCTGAGCGTGATCCGCAGCCGCGTCCGCCGTCTGCTGCCGCCCATGTGGGCCTTCGGCGCGGTCGCGCTGGCGATGATGTTCGCGAGCGGGTGGAACCCGCTCGACGACCCGGACCACGGGGACACCTGGGGTCTGCTCTCGCTGTTCAACTACATCGTCCCGATCGGCGCCCCGCCCTACCCCTGGCACAGCGGCTCCCCGTCGGGCCTGCTGGACGAGACCTGGGCCGTGCAGGCCGCGGGACCGCTCTGGTACCTGCGCGCCTACCTGTGGTTCGTCATCGCGTCCCCGCTGCTGCTGTGGGCCTTCCGCCGTGCCCCCTGGCCGACGCTGCTCGCCCCGCTGGGTCTGACGGCGATCGTCGGCACCGGCCTGGTGAAGATCCCCGGCGAGACGGGCAACGCGGTCACCGACTTCGCGGTGTACGGCAGCTGCTGGGTACTCGGCTTCGCCCACAACGAGGGCCTGCTGAAGCAGATCCCGCGCTACGTCGCCGTCTCCCTGGCGTCCCTGGTGATGGCCTTCGGCCTGTGGTGGGCCTCGGGCCACCTGGGTGCCGACGGCTGGGACCTCAACGACATCCCGATGGCACAGGCCGCCTGGTCGTTCGGCTTCGTGGTCATCCTGCTCCAGTACTCCCCGTCCTGGCAGGAACTCCCGGGCCGGCTGGCCAGGTGGGACAAGCTGGTGACCCTCTCCAACAACCGGGCGGTCACCATCTACCTGTGGCACAACCTGCTGATCATGCTGACGGTGCCGATCGTGGACCTGCTGTACCGGCTCCCGTTCATGCAGAGCGCGCGAGGGGCGGACGCCATCACGGAGGCGTACTCGCTGTGGATGTTCGCGCTCGTGTGGCCCCTGATCGGCCTGATGGTCCTCGCCGTCGGCTGGATCGAGGACCTCGCCGCGAAGCGGAAGCCACGCCTGTGGCCGAACGGCACGAAGCGCTCCACGGGCAAGCGGGCGTCGGCGTAGGGCCTGTCTGACAGCCCCTGGGACCCACCGGGGCTGACGCGTTCCGCTCCCCCGTGCGAGACTGCCCCGCGTCGCGGACGTGAAGAGGGTGGCCGGAGCCGGCCCGGGGGAGCGGTGGGATGAGCAAGCGGCAGACACAGAAGATGCTGCGGCTGATGGCGAGCGGTGAGCCGGTCGAGCTGACCAGTCCGATGGCATCGGTGAAGAAGCTGGCCCGGCTCGCCTTCATCGCCCAGCAGTTCGGGTACGAGTACGCCGATGTGCGCCAGGGCGGCGGGAACAACAGCCAGCTCAGGATGCTGATCGTGCCCGACCCCAGCCCGCAGGCACGGGCGCGGGCCGCCCAGAACTGGGCGCAGTACCCGCAGGCCGGCGACGGCGTGTCGGTGCCGCCGCTGGTGCCGGACGCCTTCGAACTCCTCAAGGCCCGCATCAACTTCGACCTCACCGGCCAGAACGCCCAGAAGCGGATGGGCTACGGCGCCCTCGGCGCCACCATCGGCTGTGTCGTCCTCGCCTACCGGGCCGGCGGCCGGTCCGACGACTTCGTGATGGCCGCGATCGTCTGGCTGTTCGTCCTGGCGCTCCTGGGCGTCGGCCTGCTGGTCACCCGCAAGCGCAACGCCAAGTTCGCGGCCCGCCTCCAGGCCGCCGGATTCCAGCCGGTACCGGACGAGACCGGCCGCCTCCGCTACCTGCCCCCGGGGGCCCAACTCCCCGGCCACGGCAACCCCTTCGGCGCCGGCCCGTACGGCGGGTACGCCCGGCCGGCCCCCGCCCCCGGCCCGTACGCCGCTCAGCAGCCGTACCCGCCGCAGGGCGCCTACGCACAGCCCCAGCCGCAGCCGTACGCCCCGCAGCCCCAGGCGTACGCCCCGCAGCAGCAGCCGTATCCCCACCTCCACCAGAACCCGCACGGGCAGCCCCAGCCCCCGCAGGGCTGACCTCTCACCCGGCCCCCGCGCCGGGTGAGACCGACGTTCCCTGGTGGTCACCCGCAGCCCCACCGGACCGAAACGCGGTCTTCCTACCTTCGGTGCGACCGAGCCCGGAGCGTGTGGAGGCGTCATGACAGTCCCTGGTGGCCGCTGGATCCAGCACTGGGATCCCGAGGACGAGACCTTCTGGAAGGAGACGGGGGAGCCGATCGCCCGGCGCAACCTGTTCTTCTCCGTCCTCTCCGAGCACATCGGGTTCTCGGTGTGGACGATGTGGTCCGTGCTGGTGCTCTTCATGGGTCCCGAGTACGGGCTGACGCCGGCCGACAAGTTCCTGCTGACGTCCGTGGTGACCCTGGTCGGGGCCGTCGTGCGGGTGCCGTACACCTTCGCCGTGGCGGTCTTCGGCGGGCGGAACTGGACGGTCGTCTCCGCCGGGCTGCTGCTCGTGCCGACCGTCGCGGCCTTCGTGGTCATGGAGCCGGGGACGTCCTTCTCGACCTTCCTCCTGGTCGGCCTGCTGGCCGGTATCGGCGGCGGCAACTTCGCGTCCTCCATGACCAACATCAACGCCTTCTTCCCGCTGCGGAAGAAGGGCTGGGCGCTCGGTCTCAACGCCGGGGGCGGGAACATCGGCGTGCCGGTCATCCAGCTCGCCGCGCTGGCCATCATCGGGGCGAACGGCGGGCCCCGGGTGCTGCTCGGCGTCTACATCCCGCTGATCCTCCTGGCCGCCGTCCTCGCCGCCCGCCACATGGACAACCTCGCGTCCGTCCGCAACGACACCGGGGCCGCCAAGGACGCGGCCCGGGACGCGCACACCTGGATCATGTCCGTGCTGTACATCGGCACGTTCGGCTCCTTCATCGGCTACAGCTTCGCCTTCGGGCAGGTGCTGACGACCCAGTTCGGGCGCACGCCGCTCCAGGCCGCCTACCTCACCTTCATCGGCCCGCTGCTCGGTTCGCTGATCCGGCCGCTGGGCGGCCGGCTCGCCGACCGGTACGGCGGCGCGCGGATCACGCTGGGCAACTTCGTGGCCATGGCCGCCGCCACCGCCGTACTCGTCGCGGCCAGCATGGCGAAGTCGCTCGCGCTGTTCGTCATCGCGTTCGTGGTGCTGTTCGTGCTCAGCGGGCTCGGCAACGGGTCCACGTTCAAGATGATCCCCGGCATCTTCCAGAACAAGGCGCTCGCCCGGGGACTGACGGGGGAGGAGGCCGTGGCGTACGGGCGGCGGCTCTCGGGTGCCTCCATGGGACTGATCGGCGCGGTCGGCGCGCTCGGGGGCGTCGCCATCAACCTCGCCTTCCGGCAGTCCTTTCTCTCCGTCGGCTCCGGCACCGGCGCCTTCGTGGCGTTCCTCGCCTACTACGCCGTCTGTTTCGCCGTCACCTGGGCGGTATACCTTCGCCGCCCCGCCCCGCGGGTGCCGGACGGTCCGGCGGACCCGGCGGAGGCGGAGGACCGGCTCGGCTACGCCCGGGTATGACGTAACACTGGTGACATGCGGTGGAACCGAGCCCGTCACGCGCCGTTGACAGGCTCGGTCGCCGTACAGGCAGGTACGACGACCGGGACGAGAGCGATGGACGACGAACAGCAGCAGCCGGACCACGGCCCCCTCGCCGGATTCACCGTGGGCGTCACCGCCGCGCGCCGTGCCGACGAACTGGGCGCGCTGCTCCAGCGGCGCGGCGCCGCCGTCCTGCACGCCCCGGCGCTGCGGATCGTGCCGCTCGCCGACGACAGCGAGCTGCTGGCCGCGACCAAGCAGCTGATCGACCAGGCGCCGGACGTCGTCGTGGCCACCACCGCCATCGGCTTCCGGGGCTGGGTCGAGGCCGCCGACGGCTGGGGGCTCGGCGACGCCCTGGTGGAGCGGCTGCGCGCGGTCGAACTGCTCGCGCGCGGGCCCAAGGTCAAGGGCGCCGTGCGCGCCGCAGGGCTGACGGAGCGGTGGTCGCCGTCCTCCGAGTCCATGGCCGAGGTGCTGGACCGCCTGCTGGCGGAGGGCGTCGACGGCCGCCGGGTCGCCGTACAGCTGCACGGCGAGCCGCTGCCGGGGTTCGTGGAGGCGCTGCGGGCGGGCGGCGCCGAGGTCGTCGGGGTGCCCGTCTACCGGTGGCTGCCGCCGGAGGACCTCGGGCCCGTGGACCGGCTGCTGGACGCCGTCGTCGCGCGGGGCGTGGACGCGGTGACCTTCACGAGCGCGCCGGCCGCCGCGTCCTTCCTGAGCCGTGCCGAGGAGCGCGGCCGGCTGCCCGAGCTGCTCGCCGCACTCGGCCACGACGTGCTGCCCGCCTGCGTCGGCCCGGTCACCGCGGTGCCGCTCCAGGCGCACGGCGTCGACACGGCCCAGCCCGAACGCTTCCGGCTCGGCCCCCTCGTGCAGTTGCTGTGCCAGGAGCTGCCGGGACGGGCCCGTTCGCTGCCCGTCGCCGGCCACCGGGTGGAGATCCGCGGCCACGCCGTGCTGGTCGACGGGGAGCTCAGGACGGTGCCGCCCGCCGGGATGTCCCTGCTGCGGGTGCTGTCGAGGCGGCCGGGCTGGGTCGTGCCCCGCGCGGAACTGCTGCGGGCCCTGCCGGGCGCCGGGCGCGACGAGCACGCCGTGGAGACGGCGATGGCCCGCCTCCGCACCGCCCTCGGCACCCCGAAGCTGATCCAGACGGTGGTCAAACGCGGCTACCGCCTGGCCCTGGACCCGGCCGCGGACGCGAAGTACGCCGACGACTGACCCGCCCCGCTGTCCGCGGGCAGCGGCGAGGGCCGACCCCCGCACCGGGTCCCCCGGCGGGCGCCGCACCGTGCTGCCGCTCCCGCCCGGCGGGCGCTGTGCCGTGGCGGAGCCCCGGTCCCCGTCGGTGGCCGTGGCTGCGTGGCTCGCACCCCGCCGCGGTCCGTACCCGCGACCAGCACCCCCGCGCCGGCCCACGGCGGCCGCCCGCCGGCGAGTCGCGGGCCGTCCGCCGGCCGTGTGCCCGGTCGGCGGGCGGTTCCCTGCGCGGCGGACATGCCCGACGCGCCGGGCGCGTGCGGGAGCGTCCGGGCGGGGGCGGTACGAGGGGTTCCGGGCGCGGGAGCGGGCAGGCACTGTAGAGGGAGCGGTCCACCTGCTCCCCTCCCCAGCCCGCGACACCGCGGGCAACCCCTAGGCGGTGACAGGAACATGGCACTGGGTACGGCGACAGGACCGTCCGAGCTGCGGTTCGACACCGGGCGGGTCTGTCTGGACCTCCTCGCCACCACCCACCCCGTCGAACGGCTCGACTCCGTCACGGTGTTGCGCGCCTGGATCACCGGCTCCGGGATCGTCCCGCCCGGCACGCCCCTGGACCACGCCGACGCCTCCTGGCTGGCCGGCTTCCGCGAACTGCGCTGCCAGACCGCCCGCCTGGTGCGCGCCCGCACCCCGCGCGGCCCCGGCGGCCCCTACGACCTCGCGCTCGCCCGCGTCAACGACCTCGCCCGCGCCGCACCCCCCGCGCCCCGCGCGGTACGCGGCGAGGACGGCGTGCTGGTACGGCAGCTGACGGCGCCTCCGGAGTGCGCCGCACTGCTCGGCGCCCTCGCCCGGGACGCCGTGGAACTGCTCACCGACCCCGTCGCGCGGGCGTGCCTGCGCCAGTGCGCGGGCGACAACTGCCCGATCGTGTACGTGGACACCTCCCGGGGCCGCCGCAGGCGCTGGTGCTCCAGCGAGATCTGCGGCAACCGCGAACGCGTCGCCCGCCACCGCCGCCGCGCCGCCCTCGCCCGCTGAGGCACACGCCGACGGTCCGCCGGGCGTGCGTGCGGGATGTGCCGCCATGTCCGCCCCCGCCCGCTTCGTCACCCGCCCCCGGAGAAAACTGTCACCTCACTTTGAACACCCCGCACCCCGCGTCCGTACCGGATGGACGAGCGACCGACTGGGGGAACCCCCGGACATCGGAGGTGGGCGTGCGCAAGGATTCCGTCGTGGCCGGTGAACGTGGTGCGAGGGCCCGACATCGCATGCCCCAGAGCTCCTCGGAGCCCGACGAGGAGCTGATGCGTGCCCTGTACCGGGAGCACGCCGGCCCCTTGCTGGCGTACGTGCTGCGGCTGGTCGCGGGGGACCGGCAGCGCGCAGAGGACGTCGTCCAGGAGACGCTCATCCGTGCCTGGAAGAACGCCGGTCAGCTCAACCGGGCGACCGGATCGGTACGCCCCTGGCTGGTGACGGTCGCCCGGCGCATCGTCATCGACGGCCACCGCAGCCGGCAGGCCCGGCCGCAGGAGGTCGATCCGTCGCCGCTGGAGGTCATCCCCGCGGAGGACGAGATCGACAAGGCGCTGTGGCTGATGACGCTTTCGGACGCGCTCGACGACCTGACCCCGGCCCACCGGGAGGTCCTCGTCGAGACGTACTTCAAAGGGCGTACCGTCAATGAGGCGGCGCAGACACTGGGCATACCCAGCGGCACCGTTCGCTCCCGGGTGTTCTACGCCCTGCGTTCGATGAAGCTGGCACTGGAGGAGCGGGGGGTGACGGCGTGATGAGCGGGTACGGGGGATTCCAGGGATTCGGCGCGGGCGATACGGGTAGTTCTGCCCCCATGCAGGGATCATCGGTGCCGAACGAACACGAGACCGTCGGCGCCTACGCCCTCGGGATTCTCGACGACGCCGAAGCAACCGCTTTCGAGGCGCATCTCGCGGGCTGCGAGTGGTGCGCCCAGCAGCTCGACGAGCTGGCCGGCATGGAGCCCATGATGGCCGCCCTCGCGGATCTGCCGGGCGCGGGCACCCCCGCGATCGCCGAGTCGCTGACCGCCAAACCCAGCCCGCGGCTGGCGGAGAAACTCGTCGACGAGGTCGCCGAGCGCCGCGCGAGCAAGCGCCGCCGCAACTTCTACCTGGTGGGCACCGCCGCCGCGCTGATCATCGGCGGCCCCTTCGCCGCCGTGGCGACGACCAGCGGCGGCGACGACGGCGGCCGGAGCACCGAGGCGCGGCAGACCGCGAGCCCCGCCGCGTCCGCCTTCGCCGCCATGCCCGACCGGGTCACCGCGACCGACCCGACCACCAAGGTCAGTGCGACCGTGGCCCTGGAGAAGAAGGCCTGGGGCACCGACGCCGTCCTGGAGCTCAAGAACGTCAAGGGGCCGGAGAAGTGCTCCCTGATCGCCGTCGGCAAGAACGGCGAGCGCGAGACGCTCAGCTCCTGGTCCGTCCCGAACTGGGGCTACGGCATCCCGGGCGCCGCCACCGACAAGGCCAAGGAGCCGCTCTACGTGCACGGCGGCGCCGCCCTGGAACCCAACGACATCGACCACTTCGAGGTCATGACCTTCGACGGCGACCGCCTGGTGGAGGTGGACGTGTAGTCCCGCCGGACCGCCCCGTGGCCTACCGGCCCCCCTTCGCGTACGGTTGACGGCTGCCCAGCACGTCAGAAGGGGGCCCGGTGGCCGCACAGGCACAACAGGATTCGGCGGTCGACTCGGTGCACGATTCCGTACGCGACCGAGAGATCAGCGTGGAACAGGCACACCTGGACCGGGTGTACCGCCGACTCGAGGAGAAGATCCACGAGGCCGAGTTCCTCATGCACGACGCGGCGCAGCGCGGCCACGTCGGCACCCCCGGCGCGCTCGCCGAGCGCGACGCGCAGGTCTTCCGGGCGGGTATCCACCTGAACCGGCTCAACAACGAGTTCGAGGACTTCCTCTTCGGCCGCATCGACCTGCTCCTCGGCAAGGACGGCAAGAAGGGCCCGGACGGCGCGTACACGGCCGTGGAGCCCGCCGAGGGCGCCGTACGGCCCGACGACACCGCCGACATCGCCGAGACCCTGCACATCGGCCGCATCGGCGTGCTGGACGAGGACTACGCGCCGCTGGTCATCGACTGGCGGGCACCCGCCGCCGCGCCGTTCTACCGCTCCACCCCCGTCGACCCGGGCCGGGTCGTGCGCCGCCGGGTCATCCGGTCCAAGGGGCGGCGCGTCCTCGGCGTCGAGGACGACCTGATGCGGCCCGAGATCACGGCGTACCTGGACGGCGAGGCACTGCCCGTCATCGGTGACGGCGCCCTCATGGCCGCCCTCGGCCAGGCCCGCACCCACAGCATGCGGGACATCGTCGCCTCCATCCAGGCCGAGCAGGACCTGGTCATCCGCGCCCCCGCCGCCTCCGTGACGTACGTTGAGGGCGGCCCCGGCACCGGCAAGACCGCCGTCGCCCTGCACCGGGCGGCGTACCTGCTCTACCAGGACCGGCGCCGCTACTCGGGCGGCATCCTGATCGTCTCGCCGACCCCGCTGCTCGTCGCGTACACCGAGGGCGTGCTGCCCTCCCTCGGCGAGGAGGGACAGGTCGCCATCCGCGCGATCGGCTCGCTCGTCGACGGCGCCGAGGCCACCCTGTACGACTCCCCGGCCGTCGCCCGCGCCAAGGGCTCCTCACGGATGCTGAAGGTGCTGCGCAAGGCCGCGCGCGGCGCGCTGGAGCCGGAGGGGTCGCCGACCCTGCTGCGGGTCGTCGCCTTCGGCCGGCGCCTGGAGCTGGAGGGGGAGGAGCTGGCCGCCGTCCGCCGCACCGTGCTCGGGGGCACGGCGCCGGTCAACCTGCTGCGGCCGCGCGCCCGCCGGCTGCTCCTGGACGCCCTGTGGGCCAAGTCCGGCGCCGCGGGCCGGCACAGCGACCCGGAGCTGGCCGCCGAGCTGCGCTCCTCCTTCGACGAGGACGTCACCTCCGAGGATTCCTTCATCGCCTTCCTGGACGCATGGTGGCCGGAGCTGACGCCCGGCGCCGTGCTGGCGGCCATGGCGGACGAGAAGCGGCTGGGCCGCTGGGCGCGGCGGATCCTCAACCCCGGCGAGGTCCGCAAGGTCGCCCGGTCGCTGCGCCGTGAGGGCCACTCCGTGCACGACATCGCCCTGCTCGACGAGCTGCAGGCCGTCCTCGGCACCCCGGCCCGCCCCCGCAAGCGGCGCGAGCTGGACCCCCTGGACCAGCTCACCGGCCTCGAGGAGCTGATGCCGCAGCGCGAGGAGACCCAGCGGGAGCGCGCCGAGCGGCTGGCGCAGGAGCGTACGGAGTACGCGCACGTCATCGTCGACGAGGCGCAGGACCTCACGCCCATGCAGTGGCGGATGGTCGGCCGCCGCGGCCGGCACGCCACCTGGACCGTCGTCGGCGACCCGGCCCAGTCCTCCTGGTCCGACCCTGACGAGGCGGCGGCGGCCCGTGACGAGGCCCTGGGCACCCGTCCCCGGCGGCGCTTCGAGCTCACCGTGAACTACCGCAACCCGGCCGAGATCGCCGAGCTGGCGGCCAAGGTGCTCGCCCTCGCGATGCCCGGCTCCGAGGCGCCGTCGGCGGTCCGCTCGACCGGGGTGGAGCCGCGCTTCGCCGTCGTCGGGGACGCCCTCGCGTCGACGGTGCGGGCGGAGGCGGCCCGGCTGCTCGACCTCGTCGACGGCACCGTGGGCGTCGTCGTGGCCATGAACCGCCGTGAGGAGGCCCGGCGCTGGCTCGCCGGGCTCGGTGACCGGGTGGTGGCGCTGGGCAGCCTGGAGGCCAAGGGCCTGGAGTACGACGCGACCGTCGTCGTCTCGCCGGCGGAGATCGCGGACGAGTCGCCGGCCGGGCTGCGGGTGCTCTACGTCGCCCTGACCCGGGCCACCCAGCAGCTGACGATCGTCTCGTGCGACCGGGACGAGCCGGACGCGGCCGGGGTGCCGGACCTGCTGCGGGACTGAGCGCGCCCGAGACGCACGAGAGGCCCGCGCCGTCCGGCGCGGGCCTCTCGCGTGATGTCTCAGGAAACTCTTGGGTGGCACCGACCCGCCATGCTCGCCTCGCGGCAAGTGGTCGCTCGTAGCGACGAAGGTTGGGCCCGGGGGCTTGGATCGAGCCGGTGCCACATCCAAGGTAACAAACGATTCCGGCAAGACAATTCCCGTCCCGCGAGTTCTTCCCGCGCTGCACCGCCGCTCCGGAACGCCTCTTCCGGTGCCTCTTCCGCTGACGGGCAACTTCTCGTATGGTGGAAGTCGTTTTCCGAAAGCAGCTCTCCTCCGGTCGGACGGCGCGCGAACAAAACGTTCGCAATCCGGGGCGGCTACCACGTACCCGGTGGTAGGTGCGACGATCGGACGGCACAACACGCGACACGGTGAAAGCAGAGGAAGTCGGCCATGGCAACGGCGCCCAGCGTCTCCTACTCGATGACCATCAGGTTGGAGGTGCCCGCGAGCGGAACCGCCGTCTCGCAGCTCACCACCGCCGTGGAGTCCTCCGGCGGCTCGGTGACCGGCCTCGACGTCACCGCCTCCGGCCACGACAAGCTCCGTATCGACGTCACCATCGCGGCCGGCTCCACCTCGCACGCCGACGAGATCGTCGAGCAGCTGCGCGGCATCGAGGGCGTCATCCTCGGCAAGGTCTCCGACCGTACGTTCCTGATGCACCTCGGCGGCAAGATCGAGATGGCGTCGAAGCACCCCATCCGCAACCGTGACGACCTGTCCATGGTCTACACGCCCGGTGTGGCCCGCGTCTGCATGGCGATCGCCGAGAACCCCGAGGACGCCCGCCGCCTGACCATCAAGCGCAACTCCGTTGCGGTCGTGACGGACGGCTCCGCGGTCCTCGGCCTCGGCAACATCGGCCCGAAGGCCGCGCTGCCGGTCATGGAGGGCAAGGCGGCCCTGTTCAAGCGCTTCGCCGGCATCGACGCCTGGCCGATCTGCCTGGACACCCAGGACACCGACGCGATCGTCGAGATCGTCAAGGCCATCGCCCCGGGCTTCGCCGGCATCAACCTGGAGGACATCTCCGCGCCGCGCTGCTTCGAGATCGAGGCCCGGCTGCGCGAGGCCCTCGACATCCCCGTCTTCCACGACGACCAGCACGGCACCGCGATCGTCGTCCTCGCCGCCCTCACCAACGCGCTGCGCGTGGTGGACAAGCCCATCGAGAACGTGCGGGTCGTCATGTCCGGTGCCGGCGCCGCGGGCACGGCCATCCTCAAGCTGCTGCTCGCCGCGGGCGTCAAGAACGCCGTGGTCGCCGACATCCACGGCGTCGTCCACGCGGGCCGCGCCGACCTGGTCGACGCCGCGCCCGAGTCGGCGCTGCGCTGGATCGCCGACAACACCAACCCGGAGGGCCTGACCGGCACCCTGAAGGAGGCGGTGCACGGCGCCGACGTCTTCATCGGCGTCTCCGCCCCCAACGTCCTGGACGGCGACGACGTGGCCGCCATGGCCGACGGCGCCATCGTGTTCGCGCTCGCGAACCCCGACCCGGAGGTGGACCCGGCAATCGCCCGTCAGACGGCGGCGGTTGTGGCCACCGGCCGCTCCGACTTCCCGAACCAGATCAACAACGTGCTGGTCTTCCCGGGTGTCTTCCGCGGTCTGCTCGACGCCCAGTCCCGCACCGTCAACACGGAGATGATGCTGGCCGCCGCGCAGGCCCTCGCGGACGTCGTGACCGAGGACGAGCTGAACCCGAACTACATCGTCCCCAGCGTCTTCAACGACAAGGTCGCCGGTGCCGTCGCGGGCGCCGTGCGCGAGGCGGCGAAGGCCGCCGGCGTCGCGTCGTAGCCCGTCGGGACAGGGCTGGGCGGCCCGTGCGGTGGCTGTGAGGATCACCACGACGGGCCGCCGTACCGGCGCGTCGTGGAACGGAGCGCCTCGGACCGCCCTCTAGGGTGGCGCAAGGCCAGGGGCCCTCTCCGTATGACTCCCAAGGGTGTTCTCACGACTCCTGGGGGTGCCGGATTGGCATTACCGCCGCAGGTGCAGGCAGGATGCCTGTCTGGGCGCGAGGGCCCGACGACGGACCCGGGTGAGGGAACTGTCCGAGGTCCCTGGCAGCATCGGCTTTCGCTGTGCCCGCATGCGGCTCCGCCGCGTGGCACGCCTCAACGGCAAGAAGAACACGGGAGTAACAACATGAACCGCAGTGAGCTGGTGGCCGCGCTGGCCGACCGCGCCGAGGTGACCCGCAAGGACGCCGACGCCGTGCTGGCCGCGTTCGCCGAGGTCGTCGGCGACATCGTCTCCAAGGGCGACGAGAAGGTCACCATCCCCGGCTTCCTGACCTTCGAGCGCACGCACCGTGCCGCTCGCACCGCCCGCAACCCGCAGACCGGCGACCCGATCCAGATCCCGGCCGGCTACAGCGTGAAGGTGTCGGCGGGCTCCAAGCTCAAGGAAGCCGCCAAGGGCAAGTAAGCGCGCCTGAGCGCCTCAGGGCGCGGCGCCGTGAGCGCCTACGGGGCCGTTGTGGCCGGTCGCGCCCGCGCGACGGAGCCGCAGATCGATACAGCCCCGCGCCCCTCTGGGGCGCTCGAGTCAACGCCGATGGGGCGGTCACCCGAGTCCGGGTGACCGCCCCATCGGCGTGTACTACTGCTATCCCAGGGCCTTGCCCGGGAGTTCGACCTTGGCGCCGAGTTCCACGAGCTTCTCCATGAAGTTCTCGTAGCCGCGGTTGATCAGGTCGATGCCGTGGACCCGGGACGTGCCCTGGGCCGCGAGGGCGGCGATGAGGTAGGAGAAGCCGCCGCGCAGGTCGGGGATGACCAGGTCGGCGCCCTCCAGCTTGGTCGGTCCGGAGACGACGGCCGAGTGGAGGAAGTTGCGCTGGCCGAAGCGGCAGTGGGAGCCGCCGAGGCACTCGCGGTAGAGCTGGATGTGGGCGCCCATCTGGTTGAGCGCGGAGGTGAAGCCGAGCCGCGACTCGTAGACCGTCTCGTGGACGATGGACAGGCCCGTGGCCTGGGTCAGCGCGACCACCAGGGGCTGCTGCCAGTCGGTCTGGAAGCCCGGGTGCACGTCCGTCTCCAGGGCGATGGACTTCAGCTGTCCGCCCGGGTGCCAGAAGCGGATGCCCTCGTCGTCGATCTCGAAGGCGCCGCCGACCTTCCGGAAGGTGTTGAGGAACGTCATCATCGAGCGCTGCTGGGCGCCGCGGACGTAGACGTTGCCCTCGGTGGCCAGCGCCGCCGAGGCCCAGGACGCGGCCTCCAGGCGGTCCGAGAGGGCGCGGTGGGTGTAGCCGCCCAGCTCGTCCACGCCGGTGATGCGGATCGTGCGGTCGGTGTCCATCGCGATGATCGCGCCCATTTTCTGCAGGACGCAGATCAGGTCCTCGATCTCGGGCTCCACGGCCGCGTTGGACAGCTCGGTGACGCCCTCGGCGAGCACCGCCGTCAGCAGCACCTGCTCCGTCGCGCCGACGGACGGGTACGGCAGGTTTATCTTCGTGCCGCGCAGCCGCTGCGGGGCCTCCAGGTACTGGCCGTCCGCCCGCTTCTCGATCTTCGCGCCGAACTGGCGCAGCACGTCGAAGTGGAAGTCGATGGGCCGGCCGCCGATGTCGCAGCCGCCGAGGCCCGGGATGAACGCGTGCCCGAGGCGGTGCAGCAGCGGGCCGCAGAAGAGGATCGGGATGCGCGACGAGCCCGCGTGGGCATCGATGTCAGCGACGTTCGCGCTCTCCACGTGGGTGGGGTCGAGGACCAGCTCGCCGGGCTCCTCGCCCGGGCGGACCGTCACCCCGTGCAGCTGCAGCAGTCCGCGTACGACCCGCACATCGCGGATGTCCGGCACATTGCGCAGCCGGCTCGGCGCACTGCCCAGCAGGGCGGCGACCATGGCCTTCGGCACGAGGTTCTTCGCACCGCGGACCCGGATCTCGCCCTCCAGCGGGGTTCCGCCGTGGACAAGCAGTACGTCATCAGCGCCGTTGACGGTCATGAATCTCGCGTTCCGTGGGGTGGGGCAGGGGCCAGAAGGGAAAGGGTAGTCGCCCCGCACCCCCGTTCCGTAAGCCCGAGGAGGGTCCGGGGACGTCATAGGTATGTCACAACACGAAGGGTCCCGCGGCGGGCACGTGCGGTCACCGCACGGGGGCGTGCGGGGGGTGCGCGTTCACTCCCGTGCCCCCGATTGCCTCCCCATGGGAGGGGAACATGCGGGATCATGTCTGGCATGACCGAGGTGTCCTCGCTCACGGGGCGGCTGCTCGTGGCAACGCCCGCCCTGGCGGACCCGAACTTCGAGCGTGCGGTGGTGCTCCTCCTCGACCACGACGAGGAGGGCTCCCTCGGTGTCGTCCTCAACCGCCCCACGCCGGTCGACGTCGGCGACATCCTGGAGGGCTGGGCGGACCTCGCCGGCGAGCCCGGGGTGGTCTTCCAGGGCGGCCCGGTGTCGCTGGACTCGGCCCTCGGTGTCGCCGTCGTCCCCGGCGGCACGTCCGGCGAGGCGGCTCCGCTGGGCTGGCGCAGGGTGCACGGCGCGATCGGCCTGGTCGACCTGGAGGCGCCCCCGGAGCTGCTGGCCCCGGCCCTGGGCGCCCTGCGGATCTTCGCCGGGTACGCCGGCTGGGGCCCCGGCCAGCTGGAGGACGAGCTGACGGAGGGCGCCTGGTACGTGGTGGAGTCCGAGCCGGGCGACGTGTCGTGCCCGTCCCCGGAGAGACTCTGGCGCGAGGTGCTGCGCCGCCAGCGCAGCGAGCTGGCGATGGTGGCGACGTATCCGGACGACCCGTCGCTCAACTGAAGCGTGTGAGCTTCAGTACCCTTGGCGTTTATGAGCACTCTCGAGCCCGAGCGCGGGACTGGTACGGGGACCCTCGTAGAGCCGACGCCACAGGTGTCCCACGGCGACGGCGACCACGAGCGCTTCGCCCATTACGTCCAGAAGGACAAGATCATGGCGAGCGCCCTCGACGGCACCCCCGTCGTGGCGCTGTGCGGCAAGGTCTGGGTACCGGGCCGCGACCCGAAGAAGTACCCCGTGTGTCCCATGTGCAAGGAGATCTACGAGTCCATGAGCGCCGGCGGCGACCAGGGCAAGGGCGGCGACAAGAAGTAACAGCCCCCTCCCGGCCGGTCCTCCCGAGGCCCTCGGAGCGTGCCCGCGCGCGCTCCGGGGGCCTTCGCGTGTCCGGGGGCCGGTGCGCCTCCCGCGTGTCACGAAGTGGTTGAGACCTCTTGTGGACATGTTCATGGAGTCCATAACCTCCGGGGTGTTGTGCAGAGCGAAACCGTCATTGCATATGTTGCAACGCACGTCCGGAGGAACACTCCATGAAGCTCTCCCCCCGGCTGGCCGTGCTCCTGGCCGCCACCGCCGTCGTCACCGCGGCCTGCGCCCCCCAGACGTCCGACAACTCCTCGTCCGGCAAGGACGAGAAGAGCGGCACGCTGCGGGTCTGGCTCTTCCAGGAGGTCAACAACAAGCCCAAGGAACAGGCGGTCGACCAGGTACTCGCCGCCTTCGAGAAGGCCCATGAGGGCACGGACGTCTCCGTCGAGTACATCCCCGTCGAGACCCGCGCCCAGCGCATCAAGGCCGCCTTCAACGACCCGAAGAGCGCCCCCGACGTCATCGAGTACGGCAACACCGACACCGCCGGCTATGTGAAGGACGGCGGACTCGCCGACGTCACCGAGGAGTTCGGCGCCTGGGACGAGGCCAAGGACACCGACCCGACCGCCCGGCAGTCGGTCACCGTGGACGGCAAGGTCTACGGCGCCCCGTACTTCGTCGGCGTACGGGCCCTGTACTACCGCACCGACGTCTTCGAGGAGCTGGACCTCGAGCCGCCCACGTCGCTGGCGGAGCTGGCGTCCACCGCGAAGGCGGTCCGCGCCGCGAAGCCGGACCTGTACGGCATCGCGGTCGGCGGCGCCTACACCTACGGTGCGATGCCCTTCATCTGGGCCAACGGCGGCGAACTCGCCACCGGCAAGGGCGGCTCGTACGCCTCGGCGATCGACAGCGCCGCCGCGCAGAAGGGCATCAAGGCGTACACGTCCCTCTTCGGCGACGACAACTGCCCCGCCGCCAAGTGCGCCGGGATGGGCGGCAACGACACCGTCACCGCGTTCGCCTCCGGCAAGGCGGCCATGGCCATCGGCGGCGACTTCAGCCACCAGGCCGTGGAGGCCGGCGCGGTCAAGGGCAAGTACGCGGTGGTGCCGCTGCCCGGTGCCAAGCCCGGCTCGATCGCCCCGGCCTTCGCGGGCGGCAACAACATCGGCGTCCTCAGGAGCACGTCGCACCGCACCCTCGCCGTGGACCTGATGAAGCGGCTGGCGTCGAAGGAGGCGCAGGGCGAGCTGTTCGACGCGATGGGCTTCCTGCCGACCTTCACGGACGTGCGGCAGCAGGTCGCGGCGAAGGAGCCGTTCGTGAAGCCGTTCGTCGACACGCTGGCCTCCGGTACGAAGTTCGTGCCGGCGTCGGCGGCGTGGGCGACCATCGACTCGTCGCTGGTGCTGCCGACGATGTTCCAGGAGGTGGTCAGCGGCAAGAAGTCCGTGGGCGCCGCCGCGGAGGGGGCGGCGAAGCGGATGAACGACGCGTTCGGCTCCGCCGGATGACGGGGGTGCCCACCGGGGCGAGGGGTGCGGTGCGTGGGCGGGGTGCGGTGCGTCGTCGTTCCTCGCGCCCACGCGGCGGCAGCCCCGAAGTCGGCACAGCCCCGCGCCCCTTCGGGCGCGGCTCCGGCATCCCTTGGTTGTACCTCGCCCCCGCTCTCGTCGTCCTCGGCGGGTTGCTCGTCTACCCCGTCTACCAGCTCGGGCTGATCTCCTTCCTGGAGTACACGCAGGCCCAGGTCAGTGGTGGGGAGCCCACCACCTTCCAGGGATTCGGGAACTACGCGGAGCTCTTCGGGGACTCTGAGTTCTGGCGGGTGCTGTCCGCCACCGTCGTGTTCGCCGCCGCCTGTGTGGTGTCCACCCTCGCCGTCGGGTGTGCGCTCGCCGTACTGCTCACGCGAGTGCGGGCCGTGCCGCGGCTGGTGCTGATGCTGGCGGCACTGGGCGCGTGGGCGACCCCGGCGGTCACCGGGTCGACGGTGTGGCTGCTGCTGTTCGACGCGGACTTCGGGCCCGTCAACCGGATGCTGGGGCTCGGCGACCACTCCTGGACGTACGGGCGGTACAGCGCCTTCCTGCTCGTCCTGCTCGAAGTGGTCTGGTGCTCCTTCCCGTTCGTCATGGTCACCGTCTACGCCGGTATCCGGGCCGTTCCCTCCGAGGTGCTGGAGGCCGCCGCGCTCGACGGTGCCTCCCAGTGGCGGATCTGGCGTTCGGTGCTGGCCCCGATGCTCCGGCCGATCCTCGTGGTCGTGACCATCCAGTCGGTCATCTGGGACTTCAAGGTCTTCACCCAGATCTACGTCATGACGAACGGCGGCGGCATCGCGGGCCAGAACCTCGTCCTCAACGTCTACGCCTACCAGAAGGCGTTCGCGTCCTCGCAGTACAGCCTCGGCTCGGCGATCGGCGTCGTGATGCTGCTGATCCTGCTCGCCGTGACACTGGTCTACCTGCGGCTGCTGCGCCGCCAGGGGGAGGAGCTGTGAATCTTCCGCGTGCGCGTGTGCGCCGTCCGTGGCGGTCGGCGGCAGACGCCGCGGCCCTGCTGATCGCCGTCGTGGTCGCCTTCCCGCTGTACTGGATGGTGCTGAGCGCCTTCAAGCCGGCGGGGGAGATCGAGTCGAGCCGGCCGCGGCCGTGGACGGCGGCGCCCTCCCTCGACTCCTTCCGGCGGGTCTTCGGGCAGCAGGAATTCGGCCGCTACTTCCTCAACAGCCTTCTCGTGGCGGGCACCGTCGTGATCGCCTCGGCGCTCATCGCGTTTCTCGCCGCGACCGCCGTGACACGTTTCCGGTTCCGTTTCCGGACCACCCTGCTGATCATGTTCCTGGTGGCCCAGATGGTGCCGGTGGAAGCACTCACGATCCCGCTGTTCTTCCTCATGCGGGACCTCGGCCAGCTGAACACACTGGGATCGCTGATCCTGCCCCACATCGCCTTCTCGCTGCCGTTCGCCGTCTGGATGCTGCGGGGCTTTGTGAAAGCGGTGCCCGAAGCGCTGGAGGAGGCCGCGTACATCGACGGGGCGAGCCGGGCGCGCTTTCTGTGGCAGATCCTATTCCCGCTCGTCCTCCCGGGGCTGGTGGCGACCAGTGTCTTCTCCTTCATCTCGACCTGGAACGACTTCCTGTTCGCCAAGTCGTTCATCATCAGCGACACGTCGCAGTCGACGCTGCCGATGGCGCTGCTGGTCTTCTACAAACCGGACGACCCCGACTGGGGCGGGGTCATGGCGGCCTCCACCGTGATGACGATCCCGGTGCTGGTCTTCTTCGTACTCGTACAACGACGACTCGTCTCCGGCCTCGGCGGAGCGGTGAAGGACTGACATGACCGACCTGATTCCGAAGCCGCGCGCCGTCGAGGGCCCCATGCGGTGTGCCGTCCTGCTCGACGGCGACACCACCCTGTGGGCCGCTCCCGGTACCGAGACCACGGAACGCTGGCTGCGCGCCACGCTCGGCGCCGCCTTCGCGCTGCCCCTGCGGCCGGGGGAGCGGGACGACGCCGGCGTCCGGCTGCTGCTGGACGACGCGCTGGAGCCGGAGGCGTACCGGCTGAGCGTGGTCCGCGACCGGTGCGTCGAGATCCGCGGCGGCGGCCCCGCGGGCGTCTTCTGGGGCGCCCAGACCCTGCGCCAGCTGCTCGGGCCCGAGGCCTTCCGCCGGGCGCCCGTGCGCCCCGGCCCCGCCCCCGGCATTGCGCACCAGATCGTCGAGGACGCGCCCCGCTTCCGCTGGCGCGGCATGATGCTGGACGTCGCCCGGCACTTCATGCCCAAGGAAGGCGTCCTGCGCTACCTGGACCTGATGGCCGCCCACAAACTCAACGTCCTGCACTTCCACCTGACGGACGACCAGGGCTGGCGGATCGAGATCAAGCGGTATCCGAAACTCACCGAGACCGGATCCTGGCGGGCCCGCACCAAATACGGGCACCGTGCGTCCCCGCTGTGGGAGGACAAGCCGCACGGCGGCTTCTACACCCAGGACGACATCCGCGAGATCGTCGCCTACGCCGCCGAACGGCACATCACCGTCGTCCCCGAAATCGACGTACCCGGGCACTCGCAGGCCGCCATCGCCGCGTATCCGGAACTCGGCAACACCGACGTCGTCGACACCGCCTCGCTCACCGTCTGGGACACCTGGGGCGTCTGCGAGAACGTCCTCGCGCCCACGGACGGAACGCTGCGTTTCTACGAGGGCGTCTTCGAGGAACTCCTCGAACTCTTCCCCTCCGAGTTCGTGCACATCGGCGGCGACGAATGCCCCAAGGAGCAGTGGCGGCGCTCGCCCGCCGCGCAGGAACGCATCGAGGAACTCGGGCTCGCCGGTGAGGACGAACTCCAGTCCTGGTTCATCAAGCACTTCGACCGCTGGCTGACCGCGCGCGGGCGTCGGCTCATCGGCTGGGACGAGATCCTGGAGGGCGGCCTGGCCGAGGGTGCGGCCGTGTCGTCCTGGCGCGGATACGCCGGCGGGGTCGCCGCCGCGCGCGCGGGACACGACGTGGTGATGTGCCCCGAGCAGCAGGTGTACCTGGACCACCGGCAGGACGCCGGCGAGGACGAACCCGTGCCGATCGGTTTCGTCCGCACCCTGGAGGACGTCTACCGGTTCGAGCCGGTTCCAACGGAGTTGACGCCCGAGGAGTCCGCACATGTGCTCGGCGCCCAGGCGAACGTGTGGACCGAGGTGATGGAGAACCAGGCCCGTGTCGACTACCAGGTCTTCCCGCGGCTCGCCGCCTTCGCGGAGGTCGCCTGGAGCGCCCTGCCCGCCCCGGGCGAACGGGACTTCGCCGGCTTCGAGCGGCGGATGACCGCCCACTACCGGCGCCTGGACGCCCTGGGCGTCGCCTACCGCCCGCCCGCCGGTCCCCTGCCCTGGCAGCGCCGGCCGGGTGTGCTCGGCCGGCCGATCGACGGACCGCCGCCGAACAAGTAGCCCCGCCGGACGAGTACCGTCACCGGACGAGTACCGCCGTCGGAGAACTGAGGGAAAAGCCCTGAACCGCCACTGAAGAGTGGCAACTCGCGCGCACCGGAGGCCAACGGGAAACCCGGGCGAAAACGGGCCATCTCGTCGGTGAGGTGGGCGAATGCCTCCTAGCGGACCCCCGCGTTCGGGCCCTGCGAAGATGTGCCAGAGTTGCCACGTCCGCCCTGTCAGGTCGTACCGTACGGCAACACGGGCGGGACCAGGTGGGACAGCGGGAAGGGGCAGTCGGTTTGACCACGCACGCACCGCAGGCGGCGCAGGCCGTCACGCTGCCCACGACCCTGGACGAGGCCGTGGCGGCGCTCGCGGCCATGCCCGCCGCCGTGCCGGTGGCGGGCGGCACCGACCTGATGGCCGCCGTGAACTCCGGGCAGCTCAGGCCCGCCGCGCTGGTCGGCCTCGGCCGCATCAGCGAGATCCGCGGCTGGCAGTACCAGGACGGGCACGCGCTGCTCGGCGCCGGGCTCACGCACGCGCGCATGGGTCGCCCCGACTTCGCCGCCCTCATCCCGGCGCTCGCCGCCGCCGCGCGCGCCGCAGGCCCGCCGCAGATCCGCAACGCGGGCACGCTCGGCGGCAACATCGCCTCCGCCGCCCCCACCGGGGACGCGCTGCCCGTGCTGGCCGCGCTGGAGGCGACCCTGATCATCGCGGGCCCGGGCGGGGCCCGCCGCGAGATGCCGGTCTCGCACCTGCTGGCCGGCATGGAGATGCTCCGCGCGGGCGAGCTCATCGGCTACGTGCGCGTGCCGCTGCTGCACGCCCCGCAGGTCTTCCTGAAGGCGACCGGCCGGACCGGCCCCGGCCGTGCGCTGGCGTCCGTGTCCCTGGTCCTCGACCCCGCCCGGCGCGGCGTGCGCTGCGCGGTCGGCGCCATCGCACCGATGCCGCTGCGGCCCCTGGAGGCCGAGCAGTGGGTGGCGTCGCTCATCGACTGGGACAACGGCCGCGCGATCGTCCCGGAGGCGCTGGCCGCCTTCGGCGAGTACGTCGCCGCCGCCTGCATCCCCGACGCGGCCCCGGCCGAGGACGGCTCCGTGCCGCAGCTCCCGCCAGCCGTACTGCACCTGCGGCGCACCGTCGCCGCGCTGGCCCGACGAGCACTGGGGAGGGCGCTGTCGTGACCGACGACCAGCACGACGACCGCCACGGACAGGGCACGCCCCCGAGCGGCGGACGCTGGGACCCGCTGCCCCAGGGCGACTACGACGACGGCGCGACGGCCTTCGTGAAGCTTCCCGAGGGCGGCATCGACGCGCTGCTGGCCTCGGCCGACAGCCCGCTCGCCGCGCCCGGGCACGGCTATGTGCCGCCGCAGATCACGGTCGCGCCCGCCACCACCGCAGGCACCGACCCGGCGGCCACCGGCAGCTGGGCGATGCCGTCCGCGCCCGTCGACGGCGCACAGTGGCACGTCCCGGACGCCGGGCACGCCCCTCAGGAGCATCCCGGGCAGGCCGCGCAGGAGCACCCCGGGCAGGCCGCGCAGGAGCACCCCGGGCACCAGGAGCACTCCGGGTACGCGCAGCAGGACCCCTACGGGCAGGCCGCGG
Organism: Streptomyces sp. NPDC032940; assembly: GCF_040636935.1. Classification (NCBI taxonomy): domain Bacteria; kingdom Bacillati; phylum Actinomycetota; class Actinomycetes; order Kitasatosporales; family Streptomycetaceae; genus Streptomyces; species Streptomyces sp. NPDC032940. The sequence goes on from NZ_JBEZVJ010000004.1 coordinate 87,575, forward strand.
CGTACGGCACGGAGACCGGGCACGGCGACGGGTTCACGTACCACCCGGGCGCGACCGGCCAGTGGGACTTCTCCGACGCCGTGGAGCACGCGTCACCGGCCGACGAGGCGGGGCACGAGGCGCCCGGCCAGGACGTCACCGGGCAGTGGTCCATCCCCGTCGCCGACGGCGACCTCCCGGACGAGTCGGGCGAGTTCACCACGTCGTCGCTGGCCGAGCAGTGGGGCGGCACCGCGCCGGCCACCCTGCCCGGCGGCGCACCGGCGCCCTGGGCGAACCAGCCGTGGGCCCAGGGACCGGCCGAGCCGGAGCGGGCCGACGAGGAGCCGGCCCCGGCGGAGCCGCCGGCCTCTGCCGAGGAGGCGGGCCCCGACGAGGGCCCGGCGCACGACGCACCCGGCCAGGCCCCCACCGGCGCGGCGCAGGAGGCCGAGGAGGCCCCTGAGGGCGTCGCTGAGCCCCCCGCGGCACCCACCGGCGACGAGGAGACGGCACCCGGACCGGAGGCCGCCGAGGAGCCCGCCGGCGACCCGGCCGCGCACGAGGCGGAGGACGACCCGCGCCAGGAACCCCGGGCGGACGCCACCGACGCGGCCGAGGCCACCGACACGGCCGACGCCGGCGAGCCCGCCCCCGCCGCCCCGCACGACGAACACCCCCTCGCCTCCTACGTGCTCCGCGTCAACGGCGCCGACCGCCCCGTCACCGACGCCTGGATCGGCGAGTCCCTGCTGTACGTGCTGCGGGAACGCCTCGGCCTCGCCGGCGCCAAGGACGGCTGCTCGCAGGGCGAGTGCGGGGCCTGCAACGTCCAGGTCGACGGACGGCTCGTCGCCTCCTGCCTGGTCCCGGCCGTCACCGCCGCCGGCAGCGAGGTGCGCACCGTCGAGGGCCTGGCCGCCGACGGACAGCCCTCGGACGTGCAGCGGGCGCTCGCCCGGTGCGGCGCCGTGCAGTGCGGCTTCTGCGTCCCCGGCATGGCGATGACCGTGCACAACCTCCTCGAGGGCAACCCCGCGCCGACCGACCTGGAGACCCGGCAGGCCCTGTGCGGCAACCTCTGCCGCTGCTCCGGCTACCGGGGCGTCCTGGAGGCCGTCAGGGAGGTCGTCGCCGAGCGCGAAGCCCACTCCGCAGCCGACGCGGCCGAGGCGGAGGCCGGCGAGCCCCGCATCCCGCACCAGGCGGGCCCGGGCGCCGGCGGCGTCCACCCGTCGGCGTTCGACTCCCCGGGCACGCCCGGCGCACCGGACGCCCCCGCACCGCACGACCAGCCGTACGGCGACTACGGCGACTACGGCCAGGACGGAGGCCCCGCGTGAGCAACGAAGCCGCCACCGCCGAGGCCGCGGGCACGGCGGAGGCCGTCCCCGCCGCCCCCGAGCCGGCCCCGCACGGCCTCGGCACCTCCCTGCCGCCCGCCGACGCCCGCGCCAAGACCGAGGGCACCTTCCCGTACGCCGCCGACCTGTGGGCCGAGGGCCTGCTGTGGGCCGCCGTGCTGCGCTCACCGCACCCGCACGCGCGCATCGTGTCCATCGACACCACCCACGCGCGCGAGATGCCCGGCGTCCGCGCGGTCGTCACCCACGAGGACGTGCCCGGCACCCCGCTGCACGGCAGGGGCCGGGCCGACCGCCCGGTGTTCGCCTCCGAGGTCGTACGCCACCACGGCGAGCCCATCGCCGCCGTCGCCGCCGACCACCCGGACACGGCGCGGATGGCCGCCGCCGCCGTCATCGTCGAGTACGAGGTGCTCGACCCGGTCACCGACCCCGAGCAGGCCTTCGAGGCCGAGCCGCTGCACCCCGACGGCAACCTGATCCGGCACCTCCCGCTGCGGCACGGCGACCCGGAGGCGACCGGTGAGCTCGTCGTCGAGGGCCTGTACCGCATCGGCCGCCAGGACCCGGCCCCCATCGGCGCCGAGGCCGGCCTCGCGGTGCCGCGCCCCGACGGGGGCGTGGAGCTGTACCTGGCCTCCACCGACCCGCACGGCGACCGCGACACGGCCGCCGCCTGCTACGGGCTCGAACCCGAGCGGGTGAAGATCGTCGTCACCGGGGTGCCCGGCGCCACCGCCGACCGCGAGGACCAGGGCTTCCAGCTGCCGCTCGGCCTGCTGGCGCTGAAGACCGGCTGCCCGGTGAAGCTCGCGGCCACCCGCGAGGAGTCCTTCCTCGGCCACACGCACCGCCACCCCACCCTCCTGCGCTACCGCCACCACGCGGACGCCGAGGGACGGGTGGTCAAGGTCGAGGCGCAGATCCTGCTCGACGCGGGCGCCTACGCCGACACGTCCTCGGACGCCCTGGCCGCCGCGGTCGCCTTCGCCTGCGGCCCGTACGTCGTGCCGAACGCCTTCATCGAGGGCTGGGCGGTACGCACCAACAACCCGCCCTCCGGCCATGTGCGCGGCGAGGGCGCCATGCAGGTGTGCGCCGCCTACGAGGCGCAGATGGACAAGATCGCCAAGAAGCTGGGCCTGGACCCGGCCGAGGTGCGGCTGCGCAACGTCATGGCCACCGGCGACGTGCTCCCCACCGGCCAGACCGTCACCTGCCCGGCGCCGGTCGCCGAACTCCTCCAGGCCGTACGGGACTTCCCGCTCCCCGCGCTGCCGAAGGACACGCCCGAGGACGAGTGGCTGCTGCCCGGCGGCCCCGAGGGCGCGGGCGAGCCGGGCGCGGTGCGGCGGGGCGTGGGCTACGGCATCGGCATGGTCCACATGCTCGGCGCGGAGGGCGCGGACGAGGTCTCCACGGCGACGGTGAAGGTCCAGGACGGCGTGGCGACCGTGCTGTGCGCGGCCGTGGAGACCGGCCAGGGCTTCACCACACTCGCCCGTCAGATCGTGCAGGAGACCCTCGGCGTGGACGAGGTCCACGTGGCCCCCGTCGACACCGACCAGCCCCCGGCCGGCGCGGGCTGCCGTGGCCGCCACACCTGGGTGTCGGGCGGCGCGGTGGAGCGGGCGGCCAAGATGGTCCGCACCCAGCTCCTCCAGCCGCTGGCCCACCAGTTCGGGATGTCGACCGAGCTGCTCCAGATCGCCGACGGCAAGATCACCTCGTACGACGGCGTCCTGTCGACCACGGTCGCCGAGGCGCTGGACGGCAAGGAGCTGTGGGCCACCGCCCAGTGCCGCCCGCACCCGACCGAGCCGCTGGACGAGGCGGGCCAGGGGGACGCCTTCGTCGGCATGTCCTTCTGCGCGATCCGCGCGGTGGTGGACGTCGACATCGAGATCGGCTCGGTACGGGTCGTGGAGCTGGCGGTCGCCCAGGATGTGGGCCGCGTCCTGAACCCCGCCCAGCTCACCGCGCGGATCGAGGGGGGCGTCACGCAGGGCGTCGGCATCGCGCTGACGGAGAACCTGCGCACGCCGCGCGGCCTGATCCGCCACCCCGACCTGACCGGCTACGCCCTCCCGACGGCCCTGGACGCCCCAGACATCCGCATCGTGAAGCTCGTCGAGGAACGGGACGTGGTCGCACCCTTCGGCGCGAAGGCGGTCAGCGCGGTGCCGGTGGTGGCCTCCCCGGCGGCCATCGCCTCCGCGGTCCGCGCAGCCACGGGCCGCCCGGTCAACCGCCTCCCGATCCGCCCCCAGGCAGCGGTGGTCACCGGCTGAGCCGTGCGAGGCGACGGCGGAGGCGTCCGCCGCGTCCTGCGGGGCGGCGGGGTTTCGCGCGCGGACGCGTTGTCAGTGGCAGCGCGTAGTCTCCGCAGGAGTGAGCACGGGCGCACAGACCATCTCGGGGGAGATCATGCAGACGGTGACGAGCGGGACGACGGAGGTCCGGGCGGTCCCCTCCCTGGTGACCCGGGTCCGCCTGGCGACCTCGCCGGAGGACCCGCGGCGGCCGCGGAGCACACCGGCGGGCGCCGAGCGTCCCTCCCTGTGGAACACGACCACCCTGCTGAGCTGCCTGCTCCTGACGGTAAGTCACCGCACGCCACCCGGCGCCGCCCTCCCTCCCGGCTTCCCGGACCACGACTTCGGCCGCGCCCACGTGACCCGCTTCGAGCCCCTCGACTTCCCGTCGGCCCTCACCCATGAGCCCACCCGCCGCTTCCTGACGGAGACGGGCCTGCCGGACGAGGCGCACCCCTTCCACCGGGACGCGGACGAGCTGCTGCTGCCGACGCTGACGGAGTACGCGGAGGAGTTCCCCGGACACCGGCTCCCCGCCGGCGCGGACCGGCTCATACGCCTGGGCCGCCTGACGGACGCCGGTCACGTGGTCCTCGACGGCACCACGGGCGCCGTCCTGACCTGGAGGACCGCGGAGGGCACGCTCCACCCCCTCACCTCGGACGTCTCCGCCCTGACCCTCACCCTCTGGGCCCTGCGCCGCGCGGCACTCCTGGAAGCCGTCGCGGGACGCGACGCCGCGTGACGGAGCATCCCTGACAGCGCGCACAGGTCGGCGCGCCCCGCTCGGGACGGCGGAAGGGCGGCGCCTCCTCGGAGGTGCCGCCCTTCCTTCCTGCCTTCACGTCGAGGCCGTGACGGGATTCGAACCCGTGTAACTCGCTTTGCAGGCGAGCCCCTGGGCCACTCGGGCACACGGCCGTGGTCCGGACTCCTCGCGGGGTCCGTGCCGAACTCGGTGACTCGACCGTACGGCTGTGCGGGAAAAGGGCTCAAGGGATCGGGACGGCATGCAACGCGACTGCCATGTGCCGTTCACGAACGGGCCGGACGCCGGGCGTGGTCTTACGACCAAGGTCCCGGTTCCGCCCCGTCTCCCGACAGGGGTCAAAGGTGGCTGTGGACCTTACGCTGGCCCCCATGACCGTCCCTGACCCGCGCGACACCGACGTCGCGGAACCCGCCGGCGCCGGCCCGGCCACCGAGTTCGCCGCCCCCGCCGACACCGTGCTGAGCCGCGCCTACCGGGCGCTGAGCATCGGCATCGTCTCCGTCGTCGTGCTGATCGCCTTCGAGGCGACGGCGGTCGGCACGGCGATGCCGGTCGCGGCGCGGGAGCTGGACGGGGTGTCGCTTTACGCGTTCGCCTTCTCGGGGTACTTCACGACGAGTCTCTTCGGCATGGTGCTCTCCGGGCAGTGGTCGGACCGGCGCGGGCCGCTGGCGCCGCTCACCTGCGGCATCGCCGCCTTCGCGGCCGGGCTGCTGCTGTCCGGGACTGCCGGTGCGATGTGGCTGTTCATCCTCGGGCGGGCCGTGCAGGGGCTCGGCGGCGGGCTGGTGATCGTCGCGCTGTACGTCGTCGTGGGGCGGGCCTACCCGGAGCGGCTGCGGCCCGCGATCATGGCGGCGTTCGCGGCGGGCTGGGTCGTGCCGTCGGTCGTCGGACCGCTGGCGTCGGGCGCGGTGACCGAGCACCTCGGGTGGCGCTGGGTCTTCGTCGGCATCCCGGTGCTGGTCGTCTTCCCGCTGGCGCTCGCGCTGCCCCAGATACGGGCCAAGGCGGCCGGCCCGGTGGGCGGCGACCAGGCGCCGGCCTCCTTCGACCGGCGCCGCATCCGTCTCGCCCTCGGCATCTCCCTGGGGGCGGGACTCCTCCAGTACGCCGCCCAGGACCTGCGCTGGAGCTCGCTGCTGCCCGGTGCGGCGGGTGTGGCGCTGCTGGTCCCGGCCGTCCTCGGGCTGCTGCCGCGCGGCACCTACCGGGCGGCGCGCGGTCTGCCCTCCGTGGTCCTGCTGCGGGGCGTGGCCGCGGGGTCCTTCATCGCCGCCGAGTCCTTCGTACCGCTGATGCTGGTCACCCAGCGGGGGCTCAGTCCGACGCTGGCCGGGCTCTCGCTGGCGGCGGGCGGCGCGACCTGGGCGGGGGGCTCCTGGCTCCAGTCCCGGCCCCGCCTGGAGCCGTACCGGGACCGGCTGATGACCCTGGGGATGCTGCTGGTCGCGGCGGCCATCGCCACCGCCCCGAGCGTGCTGATCGACGCCGTGCCCGCCTGGACGGTGGCCGTGGCCTGGGGCTTCGGCTGCCTCGGCATGGGCCTGGTGATCTCCTCCACCAGTGTTCTCCTGCTCCAGCTCTCCGCCCCCGAGGAGGCCGGCACCAACTCCGCCGCCCTCCAGATCTCCGACGGCCTGTCCAACGTGATCCTGCTCGCCATCGGCGGCGCCGCCTTCGCGGCCCTCGGCGGCGGCACGGTCACCCACACGGCCACGGAAGCCACCGGTTCCCACCCGGCCGCCTTTGCCGCGGTCTTCCTGCCGATGGCGGCCGTGGCCCTCGCGGGGGCGTGGGTGACGACACGGCTGCGGGAGCGGTGAGCCGGGGGCGGCCGGGGCCGTCGGGGCGGCTGTGACGTCCGTCCCACCCAGGGGTGACCCGCCCCGCCGCGGCCGCCGGTCGCCTCGGAGCGCCGGTAGGGTGGCCCGGTTGTCATACGTGGCCGAGCCGTTCTACCCCCTTCGGAGACCGTGACTACCACCGCCAGCTCCAGCACCTCGCACCACCTCTCCCCGGCCTTCCCCGGCCGCGCCCCGTGGGGCACCGCCAGCAAGCTGCGGGCCTGGCAGCAGGGGGCGATGGAGAAGTACCTCCAGGAGCAGCCCAGGGACTTCCTGGCCGTCGCGACCCCCGGCGCCGGTAAGACGACGTTCGCGCTGACGCTGGCGTCCTGGCTGCTGCACCACCACGTCGTGCAGCAGGTGACCGTGGTCGCGCCGACCGAGCACCTGAAGAAGCAGTGGGCCGAGGCCGCCGCCCGGATAGGGATCAAGCTCGATCCCGAGTACAGCGCGGGGCCGCTCAGCCGCGAGTACCAGGGCATCGCCATCACCTACGCCGGTGTCGGCGTCCGGCCCATGCTGCACCGCAACCGCGTCGAGCAGCGCAAGACCCTCGTCATCCTCGACGAGATCCACCACGCCGGTGACTCGAAGTCCTGGGGCGAGGCCTGCCTGGAGGCCTTCGAGCCCGCCACGCGGCGCCTCGCGCTGACGGGTACGCCCTTCCGGTCGGACACCAATCCCATCCCCTTCGTCACCTACGAGGAGGGCAACGACGGGATCCGGCGCTCCGCCGCCGACTACACCTACGGGTACGGCTCCGCGCTCGCCGACGGCGTCGTGCGCCCCGTCATCTTCATGAACTACAGCGGCAGCATGCGCTGGCGCACCAAGGCCGGCGACGAGATCGCCGCCCGGCTCGGCGAGCCGATGACCAAGGACGCCGTCAGCCAGGCCTGGCGCACCGCGCTGGATCCGCGCGGCGAGTGGATGCCCGCCGTGCTGCGCGCCGCCGACCAGCGGCTCACCGAGGTCCGCAAGGCCATTCCGGACGCCGGCGCCCTGGTCATCGCCGCCGACCAGGACTCCGCCCGCGCCTACGCCAAGCTGATCCGCGAGATCACCGGCGACAAGGCCACCGTCGTGCTCTCCGACGACACCGGCGCCTCGAAGAACATCGACACCTTCAGCCGGAGCACCGACCGCTGGATGGTCGCCGTCCGCATGGTGTCCGAGGGCGTCGACGTGCCGCGCCTCGCGGTCGGCGTGTACGCGACGACCATCTCGACGCCACTGTTCTTCGCCCAGGCCGTCGGCCGCTTCGTACGGTCCCGGCGGCGCGGCGAGACCGCCTCCGTCTTCCTGCCGACCGTGCCCGACCTGCTCACCTTCGCGGGCGAGATGGAGCGCGAGCGCGACCACGTCCTCGACAAGCCCAAGAAGGAGGGCGAGGAGGACCCGTACGCCGAGTCCGAGAAGGAGATGGACGAGGCGAACCGGGAGCAGGACGAGGACACCGGCGAGCAGGAGCAGTTCGCCTTCGAGGCGCTGGAGTCGGAGGCCACCTTCGACCGGGTCATGTACAACGGCGCCGAGTTCGGCATGCAGGCCCACCCGGGGAGCGAGGAGGAGCAGGACTACCTCGGCATCCCCGGGCTGCTGGAGCCCGACCAGGTGCAGCTGCTGCTCCAGAAGCGGCAGGCCCGCCAGATCGCGCACAGCCGCAGGAAGCCCGACGAAGAGGCCGACCTGCTCGAACTGCCCGCCGAGCGGCGGCCGGTCGTCTCGCACAAGGAGATGATGGAGCTGCGCAAGCAGCTCAACACCATGGTCGGCGCCTACGTCCACCAGAGCGGCAAGCCGCACGGGGTGATCCACACCGAGCTGCGCCGCGTCTGCGGCGGCCCGCCCAGCGCCGAGGCCACCGCCGGACAGCTGCGCCAGCGCATCGCCAAGGTGCAGGAGTGGGCGACGCGCATGAAGTGACACGGTGGGGTGACGATGCGACAGCGTGTGCTGGACGTTCGAGGACAAACACGGTCACTCCTCGCCGGTTGCTGACCGGATTCTGGACGGAGCCTTCCGCTGAGCGAACCGGCTCGCTACTGTCCCGCTACGCACACGCCCCGTGGCAGCGCCGCCGCGGAGCGCAGCCGTGAAGCGACTGGGCCCGGGCACAAGGCCGGGCCGTCAGCCGATCGGCGGCCTCTGAAGCGCGTGACCGACGGGACTCGGTGACGCATCCGCCGCTGAGGGGGCCGTCGACCTCACCACTAAGGAGTGGGCGTCGTGACCGCGGAGACCTCTCAGACGCTCGACCGGGGACTGCGCGTCCTCAAACTGCTGGCCGATACGGACCACGGGCTGACCGTCACCGAGCTGTCCCACAAACTGGGCGTCAACCGGACCGTCGTGTACCGGCTGCTCGCCACGCTGGAGCAGCACGCGCTCGTACGCCGTGATCTGGGCGGACGTGCCCGGGTCGGGCTGGGGGTGCTGGGGCTGGGCCGCCAGGTGCACCCACTGGTGCGCGAGGCGGCGATGCCGGCGCTGCGGTCACTCGCCGAGGACATCGGGGCGACGGCCCATCTGACGCTGGTGGACGGCGCGGAGGCGCTCGCCGTGGCGGTCGTCGAGCCGACCTGGACGGACTACCACGTGGCGTACCGGGCCGGGTTCCGGCATCCGCTGGAGCGGGGGGCCGCGGGGAAGGCGATCCTGGCGGCGCGGCAGAAGGTCGCGGTGGCGGAGCCCGGGCCGGGATACACGCTGACGCACGGGGAGCTGGAGGCGGGGGCCTGCGGGGCCGCGGCGCCGCTGCTCGGGGTGACGGGGGTGGAGGGCAGTGTGGGGGTCGTGATGCTGTCCGAGGTGGTGCCGGAGCGGGTGGGGGCGCGGGTGATGGAGGCTGCGCGGGAGGTGGCGGAGGCGTTGAGGTGACGGCGGGCGGTTGGTGACCCGGCGTGGGGGTCGGCCGGGGGTGGGTTGCGCTGCCCGGCGCTGACGGGTGCCTCCCCCAGAGGGGGACGCCCAGCGCCCACCCGTGCCGCCCTGGGGATACCTCCCAGGCCGTTCAAGGCACTGGGGGAGGCACGACTGCCCGCAGCTACGACGTGCTACGGGGGTGGCTGCCCGCAGCTCTGACGGCCGGGGTGGCACGTTAGATTAAGGGCGTGCTCTCTCGTCTCACGCGGCCCAAGGCTGTTGCCGTCTGTGCTGTGCCCGTCGTCGCGTTGTTCGCCACCGCGGCGTTCGCGCCCCTGCCGTTCTCCGTCGCGCAGCCGGGGTCGACGGCGGACGTGCTCGCGGAGTACCAGGGCGACGAGGTGATCCGGATCTCGGGTGCGCCGGTGCGGGACACCGAGGGGCAGCTGCGGATGACGACGATCGTGGCGACCGGACCGGACGCGCGGGTGTCGCTCGGTGATGTGCTCGGCAACTGGTTCGACACCGACCGGGCCGTGATGCCCCTGGACGCCGTGTACCCCGAGGGCGACGGCGTCAAGGAGATCGAGAAGTACAACCTGGACCAGATGCGGGAGTCCCAGGACACGGCGACCACGGCCGCCCTCGACTACCTGGACCTCGACCCGGCCGACGTGGACGTCCAGCTGGACCTCGGCGACATCGGCGGCCCCAGCGCGGGACTGCTGCTCTCCCTCGGCATCGTCGACAAGCTGGACGGCGACGGCGGCGGAGGCGATCTGACCGGCGGCCGGACCATCGCCGGCACCGGCACGATCAGCGCCGACGGCAAGGTCGGCGCCGTCGGCGGTGTGCCGTTGAAGACGCAGGCCGCCCGGCGGGACGGGGCCACCGTCTTCCTGGTGCCGAAGGCCGAGTGCTCGGACGCGCGGGCCGAGCTCCCGAAGGGGCTGCGGCTCATCCCGGTGACCACCCTGAAGGGCGCGATCGACGCCCTGCGGGCCCTGGACTCGGGCAAGGGCGACGTCCCCTCCTGCTGAGCGGCGCCGCCTGCCGGGCTCAGCCCTCCTTCACGAAGCCCTTCTCCTTCAGCCAGTCCAGCGCCACCTGGTGCGGGTCCTCCCCGTCGACGTCGACCTTCGCGTTCAGGGTCTGCGCGACGTCGTTGGTCAGCGCCTTGGTGACCGGGTCGAGGACGGAGGCGATCGCCGGCCACTTCCTCAGGGTGTCGGTCCTGACCATGGGCGCCGCGTTGTAGTTCGGGAAGAACTTCTTGTCGTCCGCCATCACCACCAGGTTCATCGACTTGATCCGCCCGTCGGTGGTGAACACCTCGCCGTACGTGCAGGCGCCCTTGGCGGTCTGCGTGTAGATGATGCCGGTGTCCATCTGGGTGATGTTCCGCTGCGGGATGCTCATCCCGTACGCCTTCTCCAGGCCCGGCAGGCCGTCGGCGCGGTTGGCGAACTCGCCCTCCACGCACAGCGTCACGGCGGAGGGGTCCTTCTCGGACAGCTCGGCCACCTGCGACAGCGTCCTGGTGCGGTACTTGCGGTAGTTGGCCTGGTTCATCGCCAGCGCGTAGGTGTTGTTCATCGGCGCCGGCGGCAGCCACGTCAGCCCCTTCCTCGCGTCCGCGTCCCGCACCGCCACCCACTGCTGGTGCGGATCGGGGATCGGCTCGCTGTTGCCGAGGTAGGTGATCCAGGCGGTGCCCGTGTACTCGTACGTGGCGTCCGCGTCGCCGTTCTCCACGGCCGCGCGGGTGCCGACGGAACCCTGGATGCCCGTGCGGTCGAGCACGTCGGCCCCGGCCGCCTCGAAGGCGATGCCCATGATCGCGCCGAGGATCAGCTGCTCGGTGAACTCCTTGGAGACCACGGTGAGGTCGGCGCCCTTCAAGGGTTCGCCCCGCCCGATCGTGCCCGGCTTCACGTCGTCCACCATGGGGGAGCCGCTGGTCAGGCCGCAGCCGGAGGCCGCCACCAGGACCGCCGCCGCCAGCAGACCCGTACGCCGCCTCATGTCCCCACCTCCAGGCCGCGCGGGCGCAGCAGCAGTTCGGCGAGCGAGGCCAGCCAGTCCACCAGCAGCGCCAGGGCGACGGTGAGGATCGAGCCCAGCACCAGCACCGGCATGCGTTGGCTGGTGATGCCGGTGGTGATCAGCACGCCCAGGCCGCCGCCGCCCCCGAACACGGCCAGCGTCGCCGTACCGACGTTCAGCACCAGGGCGGTGCGCACCCCGGCCAGGATCAGCGGGACGGCCAGCGGCAGCTCCACCCGGGTGAGCACGCCCGTCGGCGACATGCCGATCCCGCGCGCCGCCTCCAGCAGCGTCGGGTCGTTGGCCCTCAGGCCCGCGATGGTGTTGGAGAGCACCGGCAGGATGGCGTAGATGATGATGCCGATCAGCGCCGACCGGCGGCCGATGCCGAGCCAGATCACCAGCAGGGCCAGCAGACCCAGGGCCGGCGTGGCCTGGCCCATGTTGGCGAACGCCATCGCCACCGGGGTGGCCTTGCGGAACATCCTGCGGGTCAGGAGGATGCCCAGCGGAATGGCGATGACCAGCACGAAGAAGGTCGAGATCGCCGTCAGCTGGATGTGCTGCCACAGGGCCTTGGTGACCGCGCCGCGCGCCAGGGCGTTCTGGCTGAGCGCGTCGAGTGACGCCTGCCGGAACCACAGCCAGGTCGCCAGCAGCACCAGCACCAGCACCGCGGGCAGCACGGTCAGCTTCTGCCAGGTGACCCGCGGGGCGCTCCGGGCGGGCTCCGGCCGGCGCGGTTCCCGCTCCTCGTCGCCGTCGTCCGGGTCGGTGAGCGCCATGTGGCTCCCGTGTCCGCCCTCGTCCGGCCGGCCCGTCGGTGACCTCACGCCTTCGCCGCCCCTCCGAAGCCCTCCTGCTCGGAGTGCGTCCGGTCGGCCCGCGCCTCCTCCAGGTCGTGCCGGTGCTCCAGGGCGTCCAGCCGGTCGGCCTCCAGCAGCTCCTGCACCGAGTTCATCAGCGTCTCCATGTCGACGACGCCCGTGTACTCGCCGCGCCGCCCGGTGACCGCGACCCGCCCCGTGTTGTCCGTCAGCACGGCCTCCAGCGCGTCCCGCAGCGTCGCGTCCCGCGTCACCGTGTCGCTGACCAGCGTCCCGGCCCGCGCGAGGGAGCCCTTGGCCCGCATCAGGTCGCCTCGCCGCAGCCACTTGTAGGGGCGGCCGCGCCGGTCCAGCAGCAGGATCTCGTTGGTGCCGGAGTCCCGCAGCCGGTCGAAGATGTGCTGGAGCGGGTCCTCCACGGTCACCGTCGGATAGTCGGTGACCTCCACGTCCCGCACCCGGGTCAGGTTCAGCCGCTTCAGGGCCGCCCCGGCGCCCACGAAACCGGAGACGAAGTCGTCCGCCGGGTTGGTGAGGATCGCCTCCGGGGTGTCGAACTGGGCGATGTGGGACTGCTCCCGCAGTACGGCGATCCGGTCGCCCAGCTTGATCGCCTCGTCGAAGTCGTGGGTGACGAAGACGATGGTCTTGTGCAGCTCGCGCTGGAGCCGGATCAGCTCGTCCTGGAGGTGGTCCCGGGTGATCGGGTCGACCGCGCCGAACGGCTCGTCCATCAGCAGCACCGGCGGATCCGCCGCCAGCGCCCGGGCCACCCCGACCCGCTGCTGCTGGCCGCCGGAGAGCTGGCGGGGGTAGCGGTCGTGGAACTCCCCGGGGTCCAGCCCCACCAGGTCGAGCATCTCCTCCACCCGGGACCGGATCCGCGACTTCGACCAGCCGATCATGCGGGGCACCAGCGCGATGTTCTGGGCGACGGTCATGTGCGGGAAGAGCCCGGACGACTGGATCGCGTAGCCGACCTTCCGGCGCAGCTTCACCGGGTCGATGTCGGTGACGTCCTCGCCGTCGATGCGGATGCGTCCGCCGCTCGGCTCGATCAGCCGGTTGATCATCTTCAGGGTGGTGGACTTCCCGCAGCCCGAGGGGCCCACGAAGATGACCGTCTCGCCCGCCTTGATCTCCATGGAGACGTTGTCCACGGCGGGCAGCGGGCTGCCCGGGTAGCGCTTGGTCAGGTTCTCCAGCTCGATGGTCGCGCCGGTGGTGCCCGCGGGCCCCGGGGCGTCCGGCGCGTCGGCGGAGAGGGTCTCGGGCGTCTCAGACACGGATCCCCCGGGAGATGGTCAGCCGGCCCAGCAGGACGTAGGCGGCGTCGAACAGCAGGGCCAGGACGATGATGCCGAGCGTGCCCGCGAGCACCTGGTTGAGCGCGTTCTTGCTGCCCAGCGACGCGATCCCGCGGAAGATCTCGTTGCCGAGGCCGGGCCCGGAGGCGTAGGCGGCGATCGCCGCGATGCCCATCAGCATCTGCGTCGAGACCCGGATGCCGGTCAGGATCGGCGGCCAGGCCAGCGGCAGTTCCACCTTCAGCAGCCGCGCCCACCGCGACATCCCGATGCCCGTGGCCGCGTCCACCAGCGCCGGGTCCACGCCGCGCAGCCCGACGATCGCGTTGCGCACGATGGGCAGCAGCCCGTACAGCGTCAGCGCGGTCACCGTCGGCGGGACGCCCAGCCCCACGACCGGGATGAGCAGACCGATCATGGCCAGGGACGGAATGGTCAGGATGGTCGCGGTGGTGAGCGTCGCCATGTTCCCGGCCCACTCGCTGCGATAGGTGACGACACCGATCAGCACCCCCAGCAGCGTCGCCACCACCATGCACTGGAAGACGGCGCTGGCGTGCTGATAGGCGTCGGTGAGCAACTGCTGGTGGCGGCTGCCGAGAAACTCCCAGAAGTTCACGTCGGCTCACCTCCGGGCCGGGGCGGTCTCACTCACGTCGTCGGTCGCGGTCCTCGGCCGCCTGCTCCACCAGCGGGATGATCCGCAGCGGAACGGGGTTCTCCATCACGATCGCCGTGGCGGCCCGGACGATGCCATCAAAACCGACAACCCGGTCGATCACCCGTTGGAGATCGGCGTTCGAGCGGGCCACCAGCCGGCACAGCATGTCCCCGGTACCGGTCGTCGTGTGCAGCTCCAGCACCTCCGGCACACTCGCCAAGTGCGCCCGGACATCGGGCCCTTGACCCTGTCGGATCTCCAGCGTCGCGAACGCCGTCACCGGGTAGCCGAGCGCCGCCGGGTCCACCTCCGGACCGAACCCGCGGATGACTCCGTTCGACTGAAGCCGGTCCAGCCGCGCCTGCACCGTGCCGCGCGCCACCCCCAGCCGCCGGGACATCTCCAGCACCCCGATCCGGGGCTCCCGCGCCAGCAGCCCGATGATCCGCCCGTCCAGACGGTCGATCCCCATCCCGCACCCCTCCCGGCTGGTCATCCTGTACAGATCGCCTGCCGTGACCGGCATTTCACTGGGCAGAGTGCCCAGTGGGAACGCAAACTATTGCGCACCTTGCGGACGCGGGAGACCCTGCGGCTATGACGCAGACCACACACCACACTCCCGACACCGCCCGGCAGGCCGACCCCTTCCCGGTCAAGGGAATGGACGCGGTCGTCTTCGCCGTGGGCAACGCCAAGCAGGCCGCGCACTACTACTCCACCGCCTTCGGCATGAAGCTGGTCGCCTACTCCGGACCGGAGAACGGCAGCCGCGAGACCGCTGCTTACGTCCTGGAGAACGGCTCCGCCCGCTTCGTGTTCACCTCGGTGATCAAGCCCGCCACCGAGTGGGGCCGCTTCCTCGCCCAGCACGTGGCCGAGCACGGCGACGGCGTCGTCGACCTCGCCATCGAGGTCCCGGACGCGCGCGCCGCCCACGCCTACGCCGTCGAGCACGGCGCCCGCTCCGTCGCGGAGCCCTACGAGGTCAAGGACGAGCACGGCACCGTCGTCCTCGCCGCCATCGCCACCTACGGCGAGACCCGTCACACCCTGGTCGAGCGCACCGGCTACGACGGCCCCTACCTGCCCGGCTACGCCGCCGCCGCGCCGATCGTCGAGCCGCCCGCGCAGCGCACCTTCCAGGCCGTCGACCACTGCGTCGGCAACGTCGAACTCGGCCGCATGAACGAGTGGGTCGGCTTCTACAACAAGGTCATGGGCTTCACCAACATGAAGGAGTTCGTGGGCGACGACATCGCCACCGAGTACTCCGCGCTCATGTCCAAGGTGGTCGCCGACGGCACCCTCAAGGTCAAGTTCCCG
This sequence comes from Streptomyces sp. NPDC032940, assembly GCF_040636935.1. NCBI lineage: Bacteria > Bacillati > Actinomycetota > Actinomycetes > Kitasatosporales > Streptomycetaceae > Streptomyces > Streptomyces sp. NPDC032940. The sequence continues at coordinate 102,884 of NZ_JBEZVJ010000004.1, forward strand.
ATCAACGAGCCCGCGGTCGCCAAGAAGAAGTCCCAGATCGACGAGTACCTCGAGTTCTACGGCGGCGCCGGCGTCCAGCACATCGCGCTGAACACCAACGACATCGTGCAGACCGTCCGCACCATGAAGGCGGCCGGCGTCGAGTTCCTGGACACCCCCGACTCGTACTACGACACGCTCGGCGAGTGGGCCGGCGAGACCCGCGTCCCGGTCGAGACCCTGCGCGAGCTGAAGATCCTCGTCGACCGCGACGAGGACGGCTACCTTCTGCAGATCTTCACCAAGCCGGTCCAGGACCGTCCGACCGTCTTCTTCGAGATGATCGAGCGCCACGGCTCGATGGGCTTCGGCAAGGGCAACTTCAAGGCCCTGTTCGAGGCGATCGAGCGCGAGCAGGAGAAGCGCGGCAACCTCTGACCGCGCCGGCCGCTCCGGCCGACGCGAGCGGCCGACCGGGCGGCTACGCGGGCGGGCCCTCCACCGAGGGCTCGCCCAGGTCCGCCAGCGCCTGCCGCGCCTCGGGCGCCCGCAGCGGCGAGAAGTACGGGTTGATCGTCAGCGCCTCCCGCAGATGCCGCCGCGCGGGCCCGTACTGCTCCAGCGCCCGCTCGATCATCCCCCGGTGGAACATGTGCAGGGCGCTGCGCACCCCGCCGCCGTGCTCGCCGTCCGTCGCGATCGCCGCGAACCGCAGCGCCTCCTCGTGGTCACCGGCCCGGTACAGCGCCCAGCCCAGCGCGTCGGCCACCTCGATCCCCGGCTGCCGCTGCCACTCCGCCTCCAGCGCCTCCACCGCCGCCTGCGGATCCCCGTGGTCCGCCTCGAACCTCCCCACCACCAACTCCTCGTCCGCCCCCGCCTCCTCGGCGTCCCGCACCTGCCTGCGCAGCAGGTCGAACTGCACCCGCGCCGCCGGCTCCATGCCCAGCGACTGGTACAGCTCGCCCAGCTCCAGCGCGTACTGCGGGCACGGCCGCTTCGCCAGCACCGCCTGGTAGGCGTTCATCGCCTCCGCCGTCCGCCCCAGCGCCGCCAGCGCCCGGCCCTCCCCGGCCCGCGCGGCCCGCTCGTCGGGGTCGGTGCGCAGCGCCGCCCGGAAGTACCGCAGCGCCCCCTCACGGTCCCCGCGCTCGAACGCCAGCCGTCCGGCCTGCTCCAGGTACGCCGCCCGCTCGGCCGGGCGCCCGGCGGCGGCGGCCGCGTCGGAGATCTGCGCCGCCGCGTCCTCCCGCCAGCCCAGGTCCCGGTAGACGGCGGCGGCCCGCGCCCGCACGGCCGGCAGGCCCGGACGCAGCTTCCGCATCCGGTCCAGGGCCCGCCCCACCGCCTCGTGGTCGCCGAGCCCCGTGTACGCGTCGATCAGCACCGCGTGCACCGTCCACCGCTTCGGCGCCAGCTTCAGCGCGCTCTCGCCCCACTTCCGCGCCTCGGGGAAGTCCCGCCGCTCCACCGCCAGCGCCGCCAGCGACTCCAGGGCCTGCGGATCGTCCCGCGCCCCCACCTTCAGCGACGTCCGCAACGCCTTCTCGGCCTTCGGCCAGTTCGCGGGGATCGCGGTCCGCCGGCCCTGCTCCACATAGGCCGCGCCCAGCACCGCCCACGACGGCCCGTCCAGCGGATGCGCCCGCAGGTACTTCTCCCGGTCGCCGATCAGCACCGCCAGGTCCCCCAGCGCGGCCGGCGCCCCACCGGTCACGGCCCCGCGCGCCAGCGCCGCCGGGCCGGGCGCGGGCGGGGGAGCGGAACCGCCTTCCCAGGGCAGCAGCACCAGCACCCCGCCGAGGACCACGCAGCCGGCGGCGGAGGCGAACAGCACCCGGCGCACGCGCCGCTTCCGCGGGCCCGGCACGGCGCTCGACCTCTGGATGTCCATGCCGCACACTGTGCGTCAATACGACGAGCACACCCGGGCAGGCGACGGGTGCCGTCGACGGGGTTCACACCGATGGCCCCGGGTGCGACGCTGTGATCATGAGCCGTATCGAAGCGCCTCGCGACGGAGACGACGCAGCCCCCGCGGTCACCGGCACCCTCGTCGACCGGCTGCTCGCCGGCCTGCCCCCCGAGGCCGTCCTCACCGACCCCGACGTCACGGCCTCCTACGCCAACGACATGGCGAGCTTCTGCCCGGCCGGCGCCCCCGCCGCGGTCGTCCTGCCGCGCACCGTGGAGGACGTCCAGCACGTCATGCGCACCGCCACCGAGCTGCGGGTCCCCGTCGTCCCGCAGGGCGCCCGCACCGGTCTGTCCGGCGCGGCCAACGCCACCGACGGCTGCCTCGTGCTGTCCCTCACCAAGATGGACCGCATCCTGGAGATCAACCCGGTCGACCGCGTCGCCGTCGTCGAACCGGGCGTCGTCAACGCCACGCTCTCCCGCGCGGTGGACGCACACGGCCTGTACTACCCGCCGGACCCCTCCAGCTGGGAGATGTGCACCATCGGCGGCAACATCGGCACCGCCTCCGGCGGCCTGTGCTGCGTCAAGTACGGGGTGACCGCCGAGTACGTCCTCGGCCTGGACGTCGTCCTCGCCGACGGCCGCCTGATGTCCACCGGCCGCCGCACCGCCAAGGGCGTCGCCGGGTACGACCTCACCCGCCTCTTCGTCGGCTCCGAGGGCTCCCTCGGCATCGTCGTACGGGCCGTCCTCGCGCTGCGGCCCAAGCCGCCCGAGCAGCTGGTGCTGGCCGCCGAGTTCGCCTCCGCGTCCGCCGCCTGCGACGCGATCTGCCGGATCATGGAGGGCGGGCACGTGCCGTCCCTCCTCGAACTGATGGACCGTACGACCGTCAAGGCGGTCAACGACCTCGCCCACATGGGTCTGCCGGAGAGCACCGAGGCCCTCCTCCTCGCCGCCTTCGACACCACCGACCCGGCCGCCGACCTGGCCGCCGTCGGCGCGCTGTGCGAGGCCGCCGGCGCCACCGAGGTGGTCCCCGCCGAGGACGCGGCCGAGTCCGAACTCCTCCTCCAGGCCCGGCGCCTGTCCCTCACCGCCCTGGAGGCCGTCAAGGGCACGACGATGATCGACGACGTGTGCGTGCCGCGCTCCCGGCTCGGCGACATGCTGGAGGGCATCGAGCGCGTCGCCGCGAAGTACGACCTCACCATCGGGGTCTGCGCCCACGCGGGCGACGGCAACACCCACCCCACCGTCTGCTTCGACGCCTCGGACCCCGACGAGTCCCGGCGCGCCCGCGAGTCCTTCGACGAGATCATGGCCCTCGGTCTGGAACTCGGCGGCACCATCACCGGCGAGCACGGCGTGGGCGTCCTGAAGAAGGAGTGGCTGGCGCGCGAGATAGGCCCGGTCGGACTGGAGATGCAGCGGGCCGTCAAGCAGGTCTTCGACCCGCTCGGCATCCTCAACCCGGGCAAGCTGTTCTGACCGTCCGGCCGCACTACCGGGCGAGCAGTTCGGCCAGCCCGTCGTCCAGACCGAGCTGCGCGCCCTCGGCGCCCGGCGGCACCACCCGCAGGGTCCGCTCCAGCCAGGCCGACACCTGAGCCGCCGGCGCCTCCAGCAGGGCGTCCCCGTCCGGGCTGCTCAGCGCCATCAGGACGACGCTGCGGCCGTCGGCCTTCGACGGCCACACCCGCACGTCCCCGTGCCCGCACGGCCGGAACACCCCCTCCACCAGCAGCTCGCGGGCGAACGTCCAGTGCACGGGGTGGCCGGAGTCGATGTGGAAGGTGATGTGCAGGGCGTAGGGGTCGTCGGCGAGGTAGGTGAGCCTGGCCGGGACCGGCACGCCGTACTCGGGCGACAGGACGAGCCTCAGCTCCAGCTCGCGTTCCACGATGGTGGTGTGCATGACGGATGGTTCCTCTCTCGTACGGTCCGCGCGGGCGGGTCCGTGACGGGCCCGCACGAGGGAGAGCGGCTTCGGCCGTGAGCGTTACGCGGGTTCGCGGAACTTTTTTCCGGCGGTTCTCCGGGGCCCCCGGACTCCTCTTGCGTGTGAAGGTCCGTGCACGAGGTTGCCCGGAAAGGGGCGGGTACGGCGGGACTGGCCGTGCGGGTTGCGCCGGTCTGATAGATGTGGAGGCCCCCAAATCAACCCCCGAGCAGATACGGGACGACGGACATGAGCGCCCCAACCCCGGCCCCCGGCGACGACAGGCCCCGCGAAGGGTATTACCCGGACCCGTCCATTCCTGGATACGTCCGGTACTGGAACGGTGCCTCCTGGGTGGCCGGCACCAGCCGGCCGGCGCCCAAGGACGGTGAGCCGCTCGCCCCGCCGCCCGGCGTGGTGCCCGCGGCGGCCCCGGCGCCCGCGGCGGCCTCCGCGGCCTCCGTGGAGGAGACCGGGCCGCACTTCTTCGACGAGGATCCCGTCGAGGACCCGGTCGCGGACCCGGTCCAGGAGCCGCCCGCCGGCGCCGCTTCCCAGCACGGCAGCCGTCCCGAGCCCGCCTCCGCCTGGGGCGCCGACCCCACGGCGCAGGCCGGGAGCGGTCGCGTCGCGTGGCCCGACGCGCAGGCCGCCGACCCGAGGGTGCCGCACGCGAGGACGGGGGGCTCCGGCGACCCGGCCTCCGGTCCGGCAGCGCCGGTGCAGGGTGCCTCGCCGGCCGAGCAGTCCGCCGCCGGTTCCGCCGCCGTCGGTTCCGCCGCCGGGCAGGCCTCGGGGGACGCCGCACCCGCGGACGCGGAGCGCGGGGTCGGCAGCACCTTCGTCTTCCGCCGCCCGACGGCCGGACCGCAGGCCGCCCAGGCCGCCGACGCCCCCGCGGCCGACGAGGGCACCATCACCTTCCGCGCGGTCCCGCCCCGCGCGGCGTCCGGCGGGGCCCAGGCGGCCGCCGCCCGTGCCGCCGTCCAGGGCACCGCGGGCCCCCGGCAGGCCCCCTCGGGGCCGCAGCAGGCGGGCGCCCCCGCCGGGCCCGCCGTCCCCCGGCAGAACGCCGCACCCCAGCCCCAGCCGGTCCAGCAGCAGCCCGTGCAGCCCCAGCCCGTGCAGCCCCAGCCCGGCGGCTCGGCCGCCCCGGTCGCCGTCGGCCCCGGCGGCGGACAGTCCTCCTGGGCGCAGCAGGTGCACCGGCTCGCCGGAGCGGGCGGGGACGAGCAGCCCGTCGCGCCCTGGAAGCCGCCCGTCGACGACGTGTTCCAGGCCGCCGCCCGCCGCCAGGCCGCCGCACGCCCCGCCGGGCTCGGCAAGCGGCTGGCCGCCCGGCTGATCGACACCGTCGTCCTGGCGGCCGTCACCGCCGTGGCCGCCGTACCCCTCGGCACCAAGGCGGTCGACCACGTCGACGAGAAGATCGACGCGGCCAAGCTCTCCGGAGAGACCGTCACCGTCTGGCTGCTCGACGGCACGACGGGCACGTACCTGGGCATCGTGCTGGCCGTCCTGCTGCTCTTCGGCGTCGTCTACGAGGCGCTGCCCACCGCCAAGTGGGGCCGCACGCTGGGCAAGAGGCTGCTGGGCCTGGAGGTGCGGGACATCGAGGCCCACGACGCCCCGTCCTTCGGCGCCGCGCTGCGCCGCTGGCTGGTCTACAGCGTCCCCGGCCTGCTGGTGGTCGGCGTCGTGGGCGTCGCGTGGTGCCTGTTCGACCGCCCGTGGCACCAGTGCTGGCACGACAAGGCGGCCGGCACGTTTGTCGCGGGCTAGCTTTTCGGATGGGCGCCGTGAGGTGTCCGTCTCGTGGTCGGGTGCGGGTGCGTGGGGGTTGCTCGCGCACCCGCACCCGACGACGAAACCCGCACCCCCTCCCCGAACGGCGCACTTCCGTCCACCGGACGGCCCTCGGCGGATGCGCCGTGGAAGTGCCCGGGGTCCACTCGGGCCATGAGCAGCGAACCGCCCCACGGCCCCGGCGGGCAGCAGCCCGAGGACGACCCGTTCAGGAAACCCCCGCCCCCCGGACCGGGCCAGGGCGGTGCGGGCTCGCCGTACGACAATCCGCCGCCGTACGGGGGCGGCGAACCCCCGCCCGGCGGCGGTCCCTACGGCGGCGGAGGCCCCTACGGCGGTGATCCGTACGGCGGCGGTTCCTACCCCTCCGACCCGCTGGCCGGCATGCCGCCGCTCGCGGACAGCGGCCGGCGCACGCTCGCCCGCATCATCGACATGATCCTCGTCGGCATCGTGGTCTGGCTGCTCAGCTGGGCGTTCAACGTCCAGGAGTACACGGTCGACGGCGACGACGTCGAGGTCGGCAAGTCCTTCGGGCAGTCGCTGATCGCCGCCGTGCTCTACATCGCCTACGACACCTATCTGACCGCCCGCACCGGCCAGACGCTCGGCAAGAGGTGGCTCGGCATGCGGGTGGCCGACCTGGACAACGGTGCCACGCCGTCCGTGCAGACGTCGCTGATCCGGGCGCTCGTGCTGTGGATCCCGTTCGCCTTCTGCTGCGCCTGTGTGTGGACGGTCATCGCGGGCGGCTGGAGCTTCTTCGACAAGCCCTACAAGCAGGGCCTGCACGACAAGGCGGCCAAGACCGTGGTCGTCAGCACCCGTTGAGGACCCCAGGGACCACGGCGGCCACCGGCAGCCCGGTCAGGCGGCGCGGCCCCGCACCGACTCGCCGGCGCCCGCGTGGACCCGGGAGGCGGCCGGTACCGGTTCCTCGGCCGCGGCGGGCCGCACCGCGCTCACCGGGCGGGTCCTCGGCAGCGGGACCGTCACGGCGACCAGCAGCCCGAGGGCGAGGGCGGCGACGGCGATGACCGCGACCCCCGGACCCGAACTCGTCCGGGACAGCAGCAGCATGGCGAGCGTCGAGAAGATCACGGTGCACGAACCGTAAGCGAACTGGGCGGCAGTCGGACGGGGCATGGCCATCGTGTCCTCGGAAGACGATCTGTGGGTAGGACCGGCTGTCGGCCTGGCTTTCCGCCGACCCCCGGGCGTTCCGCCAAACGACTCTAACGGGCTGTGTGCCCTAGTGGAACAAACAGTAAGCGTGACCTAACCGACAGGGCAGATGCACGGGGGGCGCACGGATTCATGGTGTCGGACACGGGACCTCTTCCACGCGCCCGCGGGCCGTGGACGGTGTCCGCAAAACGAACGGCGGCTCCGCATAGTGCACTTGTTCTGCTCAAGTCAAGGTCTGTCTTTTCGCGTGAACCTCTAGTCCAATGTCGTCACTTGACTACACGCGTTGCTCACGTGTGCGCGGACTTTGCCATGCCCTGGTCCCCCGATCCGCGCGCGTGGACGCGGGGGAGGAACTCAAGTGACCAGTAGATCCTGGACGTTCAGAACGGCGGCCACCGCCGTCGCACTCGCCGCGGCGGGTGCCACGCTCTCCGCCGCCACCGTGGCGTACGCGGACGCGCCCGTCCGCCCGGCAGCCGCGGAGGGCAACGACCCGCACCCGGCCAAGGGTATGGACTCGCACGACCTCGACGGCCCCCTCAGCAAGACCCAGGAGGCCCAGCGCCAGGAGGCGCTGAACCAGGTCATCTCCGGCAAGGCCTCGGTGAAGAAGAAGGACGGCTCCAGCGTCGTCCAGCTCAAGAGCAAGAAGGGCGACGCCAAGTACGTCGAGCTGGGCCGGGAGAAGACCGACAAGATCTTCACCATCCTGGTCGAGTTCGGCGACAAGGTGGACAGCCGCTACGGCGGCGAGGCCGGCCCGCTGCACAACCAGATAGCCAAGCCGAACCGCAAGACGGACAACTCCACGGCCTGGCAGGAGGACTACGACCAGCAGCACTTCCAGGACCTGTACTTCGGTTCCGGCAAGGGCGTCGACTCCGTCAAGACGTACTACGAGAAGCAGTCCTCGGGCCGCTACTCCGTCGACGGCGAGGTCACCGACTGGGTCAAGGTGCCCTACAACGAGGCCCGTTACGGCAACAACGCCTGCGGTGACACCAACTGCCCGAGCGTGTGGAACGTCGTCAGCGACGGTCTGAACGCCTGGGTCGCCCAGCAGAAGGCGGCCGGCCGCACCGACGCCCAGATCAAGGCCGACGTGGCCCGCTTCGACGAGTGGGACCGCTACGACTTCGACGGCGACGGCGACTTCAACGAGCCCGACGGCTACATCGACCACTTCCAGATCGTGCACGCCGGCGAGGACGAGTCCGCGGGCGGCGGCGTCCAGGGCACCGACGCGATCTGGGCCCACCGCTGGTACGCCTTCGGCACCGACGCGGGCGCCACCGGCCCGTCCGACAACAAGCTCGGCGGCGCGCAGATCGGCTCCACCGGCGTCTGGGTCGGCGACTACACCATCCAGCCGGAGAACGGCGGACTCGGCGTCTACGCCCACGAGTACGGCCACGACCTCGGTCTGCCGGACCACTACGACACCGCCGGTGGCGACAACTCGACCGGCTTCTGGACGCTGATGTCGTCCGGTTCCTGGCTTGGCACCGGCCGCAACGAGATCGGCGACCTGCCCGGCGACATGAACGCCTGGGACAAGCTCCAGCTCGGCTGGCTGAACTACGACACCGCCAAGGCGGGCGTCAACTCCTGGCACAAGCTGGGCGTCGCCGAGTACAACACCAAGCACAAGCAGGGCCTGGTCGTCGAGCTGCCGAAGAAGGCCGTCACCACCGAGATCGTCCCCCCCGCCCAGGGCCAGACCCAGTGGTGGAGCGGCAGCGGTGACGACCTGAAGAACACGCTCACCCGCAGCGTCGACCTCACCGGCAAGACCTCGGCCTCCCTCAGCCTCGACGCCTGGTACGACATCGAGGCGAACTACGACTACCTCTACACCGAGGTGTCCACCGACGGCGGCGCCAACTGGACGGCCGTCGACGGCACGTTCGACGGTCGGCCGATCGAGCGCGACGGCAGCGACAAGCCCGCCCTGAGCGCCTCCGTCGACGCCTACGGCAAGCTCGTCTACCCGCTGGACGCGTACGCCGGCAAGAAGATCGACCTGCGCTTCCGCTACCAGACCGACGGCGGTCTGGCGATGAAGGGCTTCACCGCCGACCGGATCACGGTGACGGCCGACGGCCAGGCGCTCTTCTCCGACGACGCCGAGACCGCGGACGCCGCGTGGACCGCGAAGGGCTTCACCCGTCAGGGCGCGTCCTTCACCAAGGACTACGCGCAGTACTACATCGCCGAGAACCGTCAGTACGTGTCGTACGACAAGACGCTGAAGGTCGGCCCGTACAACTTCGGCTTCACGGACCGTCCGGACTGGGTGGAGCACTACCCGTACCAGAACGGCCTGCTGATCTGGAAGTGGGACACCTCCCAGGCGGACAACAACACCAGCCAGCACCCCGGTACCGGCCTGGTCCTGCCGATCGACTCGCACCCGACGGCGATGACGTGGAAGGACGGCACCCTGCTGCGCAACCGCATCCAGGCGTACGACTCGCCGTTCAGCCTCTACCGCACGGACGCGATCACGCTGCACAAGGCGGACGTCGCGAAGTACTTCCCGGGCTCGAAGGGCGTCTCGGTCTTCAACGACCGCAAGAACACCTACTACGACCCGGCGAACCCGACCGGTGGTGTCAAGATCACTGACACCAACACCCAGATCAAGATCCTGAAGGAGGCCAAGGACGGCTCGACGATCGAGCTCGAGGTGGGCTCCGCAGGTCGGTAAATAGCATCTGCGCAGGTCAGCACATGATCGGCGGCGACCCCCTGGCGGGTCGCCGCCGATCCGTGTTTAGGTGCGTCCTGTGGCTCTCTTATTGACACCGGTTCCCGAACCGACCGACACGGGGGTATGACCGCATGGCCGCAGGAGGCTTCTGCAAGCTGCCGAACGGCACGGTGGTGGTGGCACTGAACCTGCCCAGCCCCGCCGCCGCCGAGGGCAACGTCCGCGTGCTCGTCCACGCCCGGAACCGGGCGCGCGCCCTGACCAGGCTGCGCAACCTGGGCCTGCGCGCGGTGTACCTGCGGGGCAACGCGGCGCCACCGACGCCGGACGAGATCACGGCGGTCCTGCACCATCCCGACGGCCTGATATGGCGCACGGCCCCCGTGGGCGGCGCCCTCGTCCAGGAGCTGTGGCACCCGATCCGGGCCCTGCTCAGGCGCCCGACGGCCCAGACCTAGGCCCACGGAGCGGCACGGCCCTACTGGACGACGGGCTTGCCCGACAGCTCCACGCCCGCCTCACGCAGCTCCTCCAGCGCCCGCTCGGTCGTCTCCGGGGCGACTCCCGCGGTCAGGTCGAGCAGCACCTGTGTGCGGAAGCCCTCCCGGGCGGCGTCCAGGGCGGTGGCCCGCACGCAGTGGTCGGTGGCGATGCCGACGACGTCGACCTCGTCGATCTGGCGGGAACGCAGCCAGTCGGCGAGGGTCGTGCCGTTCTCGTCGGTGCCCTCGAAGCCGCTGTAGGCCGCCGAGTACGCCCCCTTGTCGAAGACGGCGTCGATGGCGCCGGAGGCGACGGCGGGGGCGAAGTTCGGGTGGAAGCCCACGCCCTCCGTGCCGGCGACGCAGTGCGCCGGCCAGGAGTGGACGTAGTCGGGGTTGTCGGCGAAGTGGCCGCCCGGCGCTATGTGGTGGTCACGGGTGGCGACGACGTGGCGGTAGCCGGCGGGCGCCTGCCCGATCAGCTCGGTGATGGCGGCGGCCACGTCGGCACCGCCGGCCACCGCGAGGCTGCCTCCCTCGCAGAAGTCGTTCTGCACGTCTACGACGATCAGGGCGCGGCGCATGGTCGGTGTCCTTCGGCTGGGGCGACTACGGGGGGGCGGTGGGGGCGCGGGGGACGGGGCCGGACGGATGGTGCGGGCCTTTTCGCGGCGCACCAGCTTTAGCTACCCGAGGCCCCGTGGACGTACTCCGTCGGAATGACGGGTTCCCCCCGGGACAGCTGGGTCGCGGACAGCGGCAGGTTGGCGCGGGCGGCGGCGTGCCGGTCGCGGGCGACGTCGAGCGGCTCGCGGGCGACGACCTCGCCGCCCCTGACCAGCTGGACCAGCAGCTGCCGGTCGGCGAGGTCCGCGGGGGCCGGGCCGGTGCCGACGACCTCGGCCTCGGCGTACCCGTCGGCGTCCAGGCGCCGGGCGGCCCACTTGCGGCCGCCGATGGAGGTCTTGCCGCCGCTGGACCTCTTGGCCACCGGCACCAGCGGTGCCCCGGGCTCGCCGGACTCGGCGCGGGCGACGAGCTTGTAGACCATCGAGGCCGTCGGGTGCCCGGAGCCCGTCACCAGCTGGGTGCCCACTCCGTACGCGTCCACGGGCGCCGCCGCCAGTGAGGCGATGGCGTACTCGTCCAGGTCGGAGGTGACGACGATCTTGGTCTCGGTGGCGCCCAGCTCGTCCAGCTGCTGGCGCACCCGGTGGGCGACCAGCAGCAGGTCGCCGGAGTCGATGCGCACGGCGCCCAGCTCCGGTCCGGCCACCTCGACGGCCGTGCGGACGGCCTCGGCGACGTCGTAGGTGTCCACGAGCAGCGTGGTGTCCCGGCCGAGGGCGTCGACCTGGGCGCGGAAGGCGTCGCGCTCGGTGTCGTGCAGCAGGGTGAAGGCGTGGGCGGAGGTGCCGACGGTGGGGATGTTGTAGCGGAAGCCGGCGGCCAGGTCGGAGGTGGTCGCGAAGCCGCCGACGTAGGCGGAGCGGGCGGCGGCCACCGCGGCCAGCTCGTGGGTGCGGCGGGCGCCCATCTCGATCAGCGGCCGGTCACCGGCGGCCGAGGACATCCGGGAAGCCGCGGCGGCGATCGCCGAGTCGTGGTTGAGGATGGAGAGGATCACCGTCTCCAGCAGCACGCACTCGCCGAAGCTCCCCTCGACCCGCATGACCGGCGAGCCGGGGAAGTACACCTCGCCCTCCGGGTAGCCCCAGATGTCGCCGCTGAAGCGGTAGTCGGCGAGCCAGTCCAGGGTCTCGCCGTCGACGATGTCCCGCTCGCGCAGGAAGCGCAGCACGCCCGCGTCGAAGCGGAAGTTCTCCACCGCGTCCAGCACCCGCCCGGTGCCGGCCACCACGCCGTAGCGCCGCCCGTTCGGCAGCCGCCTGGTGAAGACCTCGAACACGCTCCGCCGCCCGGCGGTGCCCGCCTTCAGGGCGGCTCGGAGCATGGTCAGCTCGTACTGGTCCGTGAAGAGCGCCGTCGAGGGGACGTCCACCGGCAGCCCAAGGTCCGCTGTGTTCATACGACGGATCGTACCCCCATTTCGTCACTCTGACGATTTCAGGGCCGGTCGGGTGCGCGTGGCGCCGGCCACAGGCCGGTTTGTGCGGGTGCCCCCCTGTGGTGGCAGCATGGGCAGTGTGACGGCAGCCGCACCCATGGAGATCGAGAAGACCGAGTCGGCGGAGGAGGTCTTCGCCGTACCCGAGCCCGACGTGCCCTGGGTGACGATCGTGCACAACGACCCCGTCAACCTCATGAGCTACGTGACGTACGTCTTCCAGTCGTACTTCGGCTATTCGAAGGACAAGGCGACCAAGCTCATGCTCGACGTCCACCACAAGGGCCGGGCGGTCGTCTCCAGCGGCAGCCGCGAGGAGATGGAACGGGACGTGCAGGCCATGCACGGCTACGGCCTGTGGGCCACTCTCCAGCAGGACCGGAAATGACCGACGCCCGCCCGCAGGACGGAAGCAGCTGAATCACCTCCATGCCAGGACAGTTCGAACCGCTCCCCGGCGGCGGCGCGGCCGTCGCCCTCGACGACGTCGAGATCTCCATCATCCGTTCGCTGGCGGTCCAGCTCCTGGAGCTGATCGGCCCCGGCCCCGCCGAGGACGCCTCGGACGACCCGCTCGCCGAGCTCTTCGCCGAGGGCCCCAGTGAGCCGCCCTCCGACCCGGTGCTGCGCCGCCTGTTCCCGGACGCCTACGGCGACCCGGAGGCCACCCCGGGGCCCCAGGAGGCCGAGGAGCAGCGGGCGCACTCCGCCGAGTTCCGCCGCTACACCGAGAACGACCTGCGGGCCGGCAAGCGGGAGAACGCGCTCGCGGTGATCCGCGCCCTGGACTCCCTCGCGTCGGCTTCGGCCGGCGAGGACGGCGCGGTGCTGAAGCTGTCGCCGGACGAGTCCCGGCAGTGGCTGGGCGCGCTGAACGACCTGCGCCTGGCGATCGGCTCCCGGCTGGAGATCGCCGACGAGGACGACTCCGACCTGCTCTACCGGCTCCCCGACGAGGACCCCCGCAAGCCCATGGTCATGGCCTATCTGTGGCTCGGCGGGCTCCAGGAGACGCTCGTCGCCACCCTTATGCCCTGATCCGTCCCGGTCTCGAGGCTCTCGCGTCCGATCAGCGGAGCCTCAAATCCGGATAACGATCGCGTCAAACCCGCGCCCTTCTTTGCACCCTCAGGGTGCCTTTTGTCCGCTTCTGCCTGTGGGGCACATCACAGGCGCCCCCTGTGATCAGCGCCGCGGCCGTGGTAAATCTTCACGACCGCCCGGCGAACACCACCCGAATGTTCGGCCGGGTGCGCCACCGAGCCGGCGGACCGCCGGCCAGGCACGAGCGGGACGTGAGGCCCGCTCAGCTCCATCATCCGGGGGGATCGAGACCCGATCCGAGGCCGACGACAGGCCCGGGTCGGCATGGAGAAAGGCGCACCACACATGACCTCTGCGCAGGTCGACACGGAGAAGGCCCCCGAAGAGGGGTACGAGCGCGGGCTCGGCAGCCGTCAGGTCCAGATGATCGCGATCGGCGGCGCCATCGGCGTCGGCCTCTTCCTGGGAGCCGGGGCCAACATCGCCAAGGCCGGCCCCAGCATCATCCTCATGTACGCCCTCGCGGGTGTGATCATCTTCTTCATCATGCGGGCGCTCGGCGAGCTCCTGCTCTACCGTCCCGTCTCGGGCTCCTTCGCCGAGTACTCGCGCGAGTTCCTCGGCCCCTTCTTCGGCTACTTCACCGGCTGGACGTACTGGCTGATGTGGGTGGTCACCGGCATGGCGGAGCTGACCGCCGCCGCCATCTACATCCACTACTGGTTCCCGGACATCCCGCAGTGGGTCTCCGCCCTGGTCTTCCTGGTCGTGCTCTTCGCGGCCAACCTGATCTCGGTCAAGCTCTTCGGCGAGATCGAGTTCTGGTTCTCGATGGTCAAGGTCACCGCCATCATCGGCATGATCGTCATCGGCGTCGGCGTGCTCACCCTCGGCTTCAGCCAGGCCGGCGACACCGCTGCCGTCTCCAACCTGTGGGAGTTCGACGGCTTCTTCCCCAAGGGCATCGGCTCGTCCCTGATGACCCTCCAGGGCGTCATGTTCGCCTACCTCGCCGTCGAGCTGGTCGGCGTCACCGCCGGCGAGTCCGAGAACCCGGAGAAGACCCTCCCCAAGGCGATCAACACCCTGCCCTGGCGCATCGCCCTCTTCTACGTCGGCGCCCTCACCGTCATCCTCGCCGTCGTGAAGTGGACCGAGTTCGCCGAGGGCGTCAGCCCCTTCGTGAAGGCCTTCGCGGTCATCGGCATCCCGGCCGGCGCCGGCATCGTCAACTTCGTCGTGCTCACCGCCGCCCTGTCCTCCTGCAACTCCGGCATGTACTCCACGGGCCGCATGCTGCGCACCCTCGCCGACAACGGCGAGGCGCCCAAGGTCTTCAGCCGGCTGTCGTCCACCAAGACCCCGGCGTTCGGCATCACCGTCTCGGTCGTCTTCATGGGCATCGGCGTCGTGCTGAACTACATCGTCCCGGAGAAGGCCTTCGGCTACGTCACCTCCGTCGCCACCGCGGCCGGCATCTGGACCTGGCTGATGATCCTGGTCAGCCACGTCCTCTACCGCCGCCAGGTCGTCGCGGGCCGCCTGCCCGCCTCGTCCTTCCCGGCGCCGGGCGGCTCGGTCTTCTCCTACGTCGCCATCGCCTTCCTGCTCTTCGTCACCGGCCTGATCGCCTACGACGCCGACTCCAGGATCTGTCTGTACGTGATGGCCGGCTGGGCCCTCGCCCTGGGCATCGGCTGGTTCGTGCTCAAGATCCGCAACCCGCAGGTCACCGAGCGCCACGGCGAGCCGGAGTTCGAGAAGGTCGGCTGACCGCCGCCCCACCGGACCCCGCTGACCAGCGCCTTCGCGCGCACCCGGGACATCCGGCCGCACGGGACGCTCGTGGCTCCCCGGCGCGGCCACCGCTCAGGATGTCCGGCATACGGGCCGATCCGTACCACTCCTCGGTACGGGTCGGCCCTTCTGCTTATGCTGGCCGCATGCTGACCCTCACCCAGGCCCTGTACGACCAGATCGTCGCCCACGCGCGCGAGGACCACCCCGACGAGGCGTGCGGCGTGGTGGCCGGCCCCGTGGGCGCCGGCCGGCCCGAGCGGTTCATCCCGATGCTCAACGCCGCCCGCTCGCCCACCTTCTACGAGTTCGACTCGCAGGACCTGCTCAAGCTCTACCGCGAGATGGACGACCGCGACGAGGAGCCGGTGATCATCTACCACTCCCACACGGCCACCGAGGCGTACCCCTCCCGCACCGACATCACCTACGCCAACGAGCCCGGCGCCCACTACGTCCTCGTCTCCACCGCGGACACCGACGGCGCCGGCGACTTCCAGTTCCGTTCGTTCCGGATCGTGGAAGGCGAGGTCACGGAGGAGGAGGTCAAGGTGGTGGAGGCGTACTGATCTCGCACTGCGGATGAAAAGCGTCCGAAGGGTGAGATCACACTCCGGAAGCCGGACCGGGAATCGATACGATGAGCCCATGGTTCTTCTCGACGTGAGCAAAAAGGCGCCGGGCACACTGCTCGTGGCGCGGCTGCACGTCGACCTGTGCAGGCTGAACAGCGCCATCTGTTGATCTTCGCTGCCGCCGTACGGCCGTGAGCCGCGGCGGGCTGCCGCGCGCCGCCGCGCGCCCCACCGAACCCACGACACCTTCCGACAGGAGCCCTCAGCCATGGCCATCGAGGTCCGCATCCCGACCATCCTCCGCCAGTACACCGACGGCCAGAAGGCGGTGGAGGGCACCGGGGACACCCTCACCGAGCTCTTCGCCGACCTCGAGACCCGGCACACGGGCATCCAGGCCCGCATCGTGGACGGGGACCAGCTGCGCCGCTTCGTCAACGTCTACCTGAACGACGAGGACGTCCGCTTCCTGGACGGCATCGACACCAAGCTCGCCGACGGCGACAGCATCACGATCCTGCCGGCCGTGGCCGGCGGTATGGCCTGATCGGGATGCGGTACGACTCCCCGCTGGCCGCGGTGGGCAACACCCCCCTGGTGCGCCTGCCGCGGCTCTCGCCGTCCGACGACGTCCGCATCTGGGCCAAGCTGGAGGACCGCAACCCGACCGGCTCGGTCAAGGACCGCCCCGCGCTCCACATGATCGAGCAGGCGGAGAAGGACGGCCGCCTCACCAAGGGCTGCACGATCCTCGAGCCGACCAGCGGCAACACCGGCATCTCCCTGGCCATGGCCGCCAAGCTCAAGGGCTACCGCATCGTCTGCGTGATGCCCGAGAACACCTCGCAGGAGCGCCGGGACCTGCTCGCCATGTGGGGCGCGGAGATCATCTCCTCCCCGGCCGCGGGCGGCTCCAACACCGCCGTACGGGTCGCCAAGGAACTCTCCGCCGAGCACCCGGACTGGGTGATGCTCTACCAGTACGGCAACCCCGACAACGCGGGCGCCCACTACGCGACGACCGGCCCGGAGATCCTCGCCGACCTGCCGTCCATCACCCACTTCGTGGCCGGCCTCGGCACCACCGGCACCCTCATGGGCGTCGGCCGCTATCTGCGCGAGCACAGGCCGGACGTCAAGATCGTCGCCGCCGAGCCGCGCTACGACGACCTGGTCTACGGCCTGCGCAACCTCGACGAGGGCTTCGTGCCCGAGCTGTACGACGCCTCCGTGCTCACCACCCGCTTCTCGGTGGGCTCCGCCGACGCGGTCACCCGCACCCGCGAACTCCTCCAGCAGGAGGGCATCTTCGCGGGCGTCTCCACCGGCGCCGCCCTGCACGCGGCCATCGGCGTCGGCAAGAAGGCGCTCAAGGCGGGGGAGAGCGCGGACATCGCGTTCGTCGTCGCCGACGGCGGCTGGAAGTACCTCTCCACCGGCGTCTACACCGCCGCCACCACCGAAGAGGCCATCGAGACCCTCCAGGGCCAGCTCTGGGCCTAGACCGCCACGGCCCGACGCCTCATCGGGCGAGGTGCCGCACCTGGTCCCACAGGGCCGGGTCCACCTCGCCCACCCGGCGCCGGAAGTCCCGCAGCGGGACCCGGCGCAGCTCGTCCGTCTCCAGGTAGCTCGCCCGCCCCCGCCCGTCCCCGACGGCCCCCGGCGGCAGCGGGATCACCCCGGCCCGCCCCTCCCGGTACCGGCTGGTGATCTTCGCGACCAGCACCTGCCGCCCGCGCACCGCGATCACCAGACACGGCCGGTCCTTCGCACCCCGGACGTCCTCGAAGGGCACGTTCGCCCACCAGATCTCCGCCGGCCGCGGCCGTACCGCCCGGTCCCGCGGGCCCCGGGGCCGCCCCGGCGGACGCCGGACGCCCGCGGGCCGCCGCCGTCCCCCGCCCCAGCCGTCGACGACCGTGGCGACGAGCGCGAGAAGCACCACCGCCGCGAGCGCGAGCCACCAGGACGTGTCCATACCGACGACGTTACCGGCGCGCGCCCGCGCCGCGCGCCCCCTCAGTAGCCCCGGGCGCCCCAGTTCCAGCCGAACCGGTGACACCACAGGTGAGTTCGCCCACAACGGCCCCTGGCGGAGGAGCGACCCAAGGTTTCGCGCCTTACGCTCGACGGACCGCACGACCCCCGTCTCTCCATACCCGCCAGCGGAGGTTTCTGCTTCATGAAGCTCACCGTCGTCGGCTGCTCGGGGTCGTTCCCGTCCGCGGAATCGGCCTGCTCGAGCTACCTCGTCGAGGCCGACGGCTTCCGGCTGCTCCTCGACCTGGGCAACGGCGCCCTCGGCGAGCTGCAGCGCCACTGCGGTCTCTACGACCTCGACGCGATCTTCCTCAGCCACCTGCACGCCGACCACTGCATCGACATGTGCGCCTACTTCGTGGCGCGCTACTACCGGCACGACGGCGGCCGCTGCGCGCCCCTCCCGGTCTACGGACCCGAGGGCACCGAGCACCGGCTCACCACCGCCTACGCCGACACCCCCTCCGCCTCCTCGATGAGCGAGGTCTTCGACTTCCACACGGTCAAGCCGTCCACCTTCGAGGTCGGCCCCTTCACCGTGCACACCGAGCGCGTCGCCCACCCCGTGGAGGCCTACGCCATCCGCGTCGAGCACGGCGGGCGGTCACTGACGTACTCCGGCGACACCGGCGCCACCCCCGTGCTGGACGAACTCGCCCGGGACACCGACCTGTTCCTGTGCGAGGCCGCCTTCACGCACGGCAAGGAGAACATCCCCGACCTGCACCTCAACGGGCGCGAGGCGGGACAGAGCGCGAGCCGCGCCGGCGCCCGCCGCCTGGTCCTCACCCACATCCCGCCGTGGACCGACCCGCAGATCAACCTGACCGACGCCCGCGAGGTCTACGAGGGCCCGGTGGACGTGGCGGCGCCGGGCGCGGTGTACGAGATCTGACGCCGAAGCACCCTCCGCGCAGACGACGAGGCCCCCGGAGCCGTTGCTCCGGGGGCCTCGGTCATGCCGTGCGGCGGGACATCACGCCTTGGTGAGGTCCTCGACCTCCTCCTCGGGCTCGCGGCCCGGGGTCTTGAGGTTGAACTTGACGATGGCGAAGCGGAACGTCACGTAGTAGATCGCTCCGAACACCAGGCCGATCGGGATGATCAGCCATGGCTTGGTCGCCAGGTGCCAGTTCAGGGCGTAGTCGATGAAGCCGGCCGAGAAGTTGAAGCCGGCATGCACCCCCAGGCCCCAGGTCACCGCCATCGAGACGGCCGTCAGCACCGCGTGCAGCACGTACAGGACCGGCGCGATGAACATGAAGGAGAACTCGATCGGCTCGGTCACACCGGTGACGAACGAGGTCAGGGCGAGCGACACCATCATGCCGAGGACGGCCTTGCGGCGCTCCGGGCGGGCGCAGTGGGCGATGGCGATCGCGGCGGCCGGCAGACCGAACATCATGATCGGGAAGAAGCCGGCCTGGAAGAGTCCGGCGTTCGGGTCACCGGCCAGGAAGCGGGTGATGTCGCCGTGCACGACCTCACCGGCGGAGTTGGTGAAGTCGCCGAGCTGGAACCAGGCCACGGTGTTCACGAACTGGTGCATGCCGACCGGGATCAGCGCGCGGTTCACGCCGCCGAACAGGGCGGCGCCGCCGGAGCCGAGGCCGGTCATCCACTCGCCGAAGTTCGAGATGCCGGTGCCGATGGGCTCCCAGACCAGACCGAAGAAGACGCCGACGACGATGCCGACGAAGGCCATGATGATCGGCACCAGCCGGCGGCCGTTGAAGAAGCCGAGCCAGTCCACCAGCTTGGTGCGGTGGAACCGCTGCCACAGCACGGCAGAGAGCAGACCCATGATGATGCCGCCGAGCACACCCGGGTCGTTGTACGTCGCGGCGACGTCCTCGCCCTTCTGGATCACCGCCTCGGTGACCGGGAAGGCCTCGAGGACCTTGCTGTACACGAGGAAGCCGACCACCGCGGCCAGCGCCGTGGAGCCGTCCGCCTTCTTGGCGAAGCCGATGGCCACGCCTATGCAGAACAGGATCGGCAGCGAGCCGGTGAGGGCACCGCCCGCGTTGTTGAAGACGGCGGCGACCTTGTCCCAGCCCAGGCCGTCCTTGCCGAAGATGTCGTCCTGGCCGAGCCGGACCATGATGCCCGCCGCCGGCAGTACGGCGATCGGGAGCTGCAGGCTGCGGCCGACCTTCTGCAGGCCCTGGAACAGGCCCTGTCCCCGCTTCTTTGCGGGGGCCGCCGTTGCGGTGGCGGTGCTCATAAGTCCTCCATCGGGTGATGGTCTACACCACTCAGTGGTGTAGACCTGTTGTAGCACGATGAAGGCCGCGTAAGGAACCCGCGAATCCGCTACCGCGGCGCTACGCGCAGTGCCGGTCGAGCGCACCAGGTCAGACCCCCTCCGGAGCGCGCCGGAGCGCGCCGAAGGCCCCCGGACCAGAAGTCCGGGGGCCTTCGCGAGACCACCCCCACAGGGTACGTGAGGTCTACCCCTTGGTGACGTCCTCCACCTCGTCCTCCGGCTCCCGGCCAGGGGTCTTGAGGTCGAACTTCGTGATCGCGAACCGGAAGACCACGTAGTACACGACCGCGAAGCACAGGCCGATCGGAATGATCAGCCACGGCTTCGTCGCCAGATTCCAGTTGATGACGTAGTCGATGAGACCGGCCGAGAAGCTGAACCCGTCGTGCACCCCGAGCCCCCAGGTCACCGCCATCGACACACCCGTCAGCACCGCGTGCACCGCGTACAGCACCGGCGCGATGAACAGGAACGAGTACTCCAGCGGCTCGGTGATGCCCGTCACGAACGACGTCAGCGCCACCGACAGCATCAGCCCGCCCACCTCCTTGCGGCGGTGCGGCTTCGCGCAGTGCGTGATCGCCAGCGCCGCGGCCGGCAACGCGAACATCATGATCGGGAAGAAGCCCGACGTGAACTGGCCCGCGTTCGGGTCCCCTGCCAGGAACATGTTGATGTCGCCGTGCACCACCGTGCCGTCCGGCTTGGTGAAGCTGCCGAACTGGAACCACATCGGCACGTTCAGGAACTGGTGCAGCCCGATCACCAGCAACGCCCGGTTCGCGAGCCCGAACACACCCGCGCCCCACGCGCCGATCCCGTTCAGCCAGTCGCTGAAACTCTCCAGCGCGTCGCCGATCGGCGGCCACACCCACAGGCACAGCGCCGCGAACACGATCGCCACGAACGCCATGATGATCGGCACCAGCCGGCGGCCGTTGAAGAAGCCGAGCCAGTCCACCAGCCTCGTCCGGTGGAACCGCTGCCAGAAGTACGCCGACAGCAGCCCCATCACGATGCCGCCGAACACCCCCGGATTCTGGAAGACGAACGCCGTCACGGTGCCCGAGCCGTCGGTCACCTGACAGCCGATCTGCGGGATCGCCTTCGACCCCTCCGGACAGTCCTCCGGAAACTGCCGCAGCACGTTGAAGTAGACGAGGAACCCCGCCACCGCCGCCAGCGCCGTCGACCCGTCCGCCTTCTTCGCCATCCCGATGGCGACACCGACGCAGAACAGCAGCGGCAGCCCCAGCGAACCGTCGAGGAGCGCGCCGCCCGCGCCCGTCATCACCTTCGAGACGTCCGTCCAGCCCAGGCCGTCGTCCCCGAACACGTCGGGCTGCCCGAGCCGGTTGAGGATGCCCGCGGCGGGAAGGACCGCGATGGGCAGCTGGAGGCTGCGGCCCATCTTCTGCAGCCCCTGGAACGCCTTGTTCCAACGGGCACGCGCAGGACTGACCGCACTGTCGGCACTCATCCGGTCTCCATCCGGTCGCCGGTACACTGGTGTAGACCAGTTGCGGGACGGTTCCTCTGTCGTGACGCCATCATTCGGTACGCACCGCATGGCCGCTCGCGAAGATGGGCCAACTGTGGGTTACTGCGACAAAGCGGTTCGGATCAGGGAGAAGGAACATGGCCAGCAAGGCTGAGAAGATCGTCGCCGGCCTCGGCGGCATCGACAACATCGACGAGATCGAAGGCTGCATCACCCGCCTCCGCACCGAGGTCAACGACCCCGCCCTGGTCGACGAGGCCGCCCTCAAGGCCGCCGGCGCGCACGGCGTCGTCAAGATGGGCACCGCCATCCAGGTCGTCATCGGCACCGACGCCGACCCGATCGCCGCGGAGATCGAAGACATGATGTGAGCCACCGCTCACCGGCGAGGGGCCTTTCCCACTGCGGGACGGGCCCCTTCCCCATGGGCCGCTAGGCTCACCCGCATGTCACGAATCGACGGCCGCACCCCCCAACAGCTCCGCCCCGTCACCATCGAACGCGGCTGGAGCAAGCACGCCGAAGGCTCCGTCCTGGTCTCCTTCGGCGACACCAAGGTCCTCTGCACCGCCTCCGTCACCGAAGGCGTCCCGCGCTGGCGCAAGGGCAGCGGCGAAGGCTGGGTCACCGCCGAGTACGCCATGCTGCCCCGGGCCACCAACACCCGCGGCGACCGCGAGTCCGTCAAGGGCCGCATCGGCGGCCGCACCCACGAGATCAGCCGCCTCATCGGCCGCTCCCTGCGCGCCGTCATCGACTACAAGGCGCTCGGCGAGAACACCATCGTCCTCGACTGCGACGTCCTCCAGGCCGACGGCGGCACCCGCACCGCCGCCATCACCGGCGCCTACGTCGCCCTCGCCGACGCCGTCGCCTGGGCCCAGGGCAAGAAGCTGATCAAGGCCGGCCGCAAGCCCCTCACCGGCACCGTCTCCGCGGTCTCCGTCGGCATCGTCGGCGGCACCCCACTCCTCGACCTCCGCTACGAGGAGGACGTCCGCGCCGACACCGACATGAACGTCGTCTGCACCGGGGACGGCCGCTTCGTCGAGGTCCAGGGCACCGCCGAGGCCGAGCCCTTCGCCCGCGACGAACTCAACGCCCTCCTCGACCTCGCCGCCGGCGGCTGCACCGAACTGGCCGAACTCCAGCGCAAGGCGCTCGAGACCGTCCTCGAACGGTAAGAACGGCAAACGAGAACGTAAAGAGGACGCCAAGAAAACGACACCGGGCGCGCAACTCGCCCGCCCGTCACCGCGTCCCTAGCAGTACAGCACCACGGGCGTACGGCACACCTCGCCGTACGCCCGACGCCGCACCGCAGACGGGCCACCCGGCCCTGTCCCCAGGGGAGGACCGAGACCCATGGCCGCGAGCCGCCACCGCAGCCTTCGCCGCACCGTCATCGCCGCCGCCACCGTGGCGACCATCGCCCTGACGGCCGGTCTCACCACCGGCTGCGACGCCGTCGACAAGGCGCTCGACTGCGTCCGCACGGCCGACGCGATAGCCGACAGCGTCACCGAACTCCAGCAGGCGGTGGAGAACACGGACGACCCCACCCAGTGGGAGGAGTCCCTCGACTCCATCGACAAGAACCTCGACAAGATCGGCGACCAGACCGACGACGCCGACGTCAACAAGGCCGTCGACGACCTCGGCAAAGCCGTCGACAACGTCCGCACATCCGTGGAGAACGGCGACCGGACCCCCGACCTCAGCCCCGTCACCGACGCGGCGGGCGAACTGACCAAGGTCTGCACGCCGTAAGGCAGGGCACCGGGGTCCGGAATACTGGGCCCCATGACGCGCCTGATCCTCGCCACCCGCAACGCCGGAAAGATCACCGAACTCAGGGCCATCCTCGCCGACGCGGGCCTGCCGCACGACCTCGTCGGCGCGGACGCCTACCCCGAGATCCCCGACGTCAAGGAGACCGGCGTCACCTTCGCCGAGAACGCCCTCCTCAAGGCCCACGCCCTCGCCCGGGTCACCGGCCTGCCCGCCGTCGCCGACGACTCCGGCCTCTGCGTCGACGTCCTGCACGGCGCCCCCGGCATCTTCTCCGCCCGCTGGGCCGGCCGCCACGGCGACGACAAGGCCAACCTGGACCTCCTCCTCGCCCAGCTCGGCGACATCGCGGACCCCCACCGCTCCGCCCACTTCGCCTGCGCGGCGGCCCTCGCCCTCCCCGACGGCACGGAACGCGTGGTCGAGGGCCAGCTCCGCGGCACGCTGCGCCACGAGCCCGCGGGCACGGGCGGCTTCGGCTACGACCCGATCCTCCAGCCGGACGGCGAGACCCGCACCTGCGCGGAGCTCACGGCGGAGGAGAAGAACGCCATCAGCCACCGCGGCAAGGCTTTCCGGGCGCTGGTACCGGCGGTGCGGGAGCTGTTGGGCTGAGACGCCACGACAACGGCCTGCGCATCCTCCTTGGATTCGCAGGCCGTCCATGTGCGGCGGAAGGGATTCGAACCCTCAAGCCCGGTCAGGGGCCACAGATCCTAAGTCTGCTGCGTCGCCATTGCGCCACCGCCGCCAGTGTCTGCCATCGTACCGGGAGTCGCACGTCGCCTGGCGCGTCCCCTGCACCAGGTGCTAGTAGTCGCGTGGCAGTTGGGGCACAGCAACCGCAGATTCTCGCGCCGATTGTCACTCCGGTCCCCGTTGACGTGATCGACCTCCAAGGTCATCGGCTTTCCGAGCCACTCCGGCCCGGTGCCACATTCGGCGCACTTCTCGGGTACGCCGATCTCGCGGAGTGCGCGGCGGAGCGGTGCGGTCCGGGCCCGGTTGCCGTCGTCCCGCCTGACGAGGATCTCGTCAGGTTGCTTGCCCAACGTCGGGCGAGACTTGCCTCGCTGATGTGCCTGCCCCAGGAAGTGCGCGGTGGTGAGGCCCTCTTCGGCGACCCATTGGCGTAGGAGCGCCCGTTGCCTGCCCGTGTCCGGGCGCTCCAGGCGACGGAGGGTCTCTGCTATCGAGGAAGACTCACCAACCGCGGCACTCAACTCGTCCGACGAGGGGCGGGCCGGCAGTCGCCAGGGCTTGAAGTGCGAGATGTCAATGTCGAAGTGGGCGAAGCGACGTGTGAGGTGGCGTCGCAGTGTCGCGTAAGGCCGGGTGCCGAAGAAGGCGATGACCTCGTCGATGTCGGAACACTGGGCGGCAGCTTCGATGAGTTGCTCGCGCGAGTACCGGACGCTGTCGTTCATGAGGCCGCTCCCCTGGGGCGCCCTTTGCCGCGCCCTCGGTACTCGTCCGTCGTCGAGTGGCAGTTGGGGCACAGGAACCTGAGGTTCTGAAGGCGGTTGTCTCGCCAGTTGCCATTGATGTGATCGACCTCGAGCGGTAGCGGTCGGCCACGCCAAGTCGTCTGCACACCACAGAGGTCACACTGCTCCGGAACCCCGAGTGTCGTCATCGCCCATCTGAGACGGTCGCTGTGGATGCGTCGGGCCGCAGCGGACACCTGCTCGACGAGCAGGACCTCAGGGGTTCGCGGGCGGCGTGGCTCGCCGCGCCGGGACGGTACCCGGAAATGCGAGATGTCGATGCCGTACGCCTTGATCCGGCGGCTGATGTGCGTGTGGTGTCCGCCGACCACCTCCAGCCCGAGGCGACGGAGCACCTCGCACATGTTCGTCGAGGCCGAGACCGCTTCCTGAAGGACTTCTCTGGTCCACTTCACCCCCTCCCGCTGGAAGTGGGAGGTGTCCACTCCCAGTTTCTTCATCCGCCCCAGCAGATACCGGCGCGTCGAACTCTTCGGATCCACCCCCAGCCGTACCAGCGCCTCGGACAGCGTCCGAGATCCCCGGGCCGCCTCCTCCAGGCGCTCCCTGCTGTATGCACTGGCTCCCATCGAGCCCCCTCCGTTCTCGGCCACTCGTTCGTGTCCTCGTACGGAGTAACGAACCGTTTATCGGACCGTCACGCACGACATGCGGAAGGGCCCGTACCGGAGTCGGACGGTACGGGCCCCCGGGGGCGGTTCAGATGCCCAGGTCCTTGATGATCTTGGCCACGTGGCCCGTCGCGCGGACGTTGTACAGGGCGCGTTCGACCTTGCCCTCCTCGTCCACGACGATCGTGGAGCGGATGACGCCCATGTAGGTCTTGCCGTAGTTCTTCTTCTCGCCGAAGGCGCCGTACGCGTCCAGGACCTTCTTGTCGGGGTCGGCGAGGAGCGTGACCTTGAGGGACTCGGTGTCGCGGAACTTGGCCAGCTTCTCCGGCTTGTCGGGGGAGATGCCGAGCACGTCGTACCCGGCGGAGGCCAGCAGTTCCAGGTTGTCCGTGAAGTCGCAGGCCTGCTTGGTGCAGCCGGGGGTAAGCGCGGCGGGGTAGAAGTAGACGATGACCTTGCGGCCCTTGTGGTCCGACAGGGACACCTCGTTGCCGTCGGCGTCCGGGA
Source organism: Streptomyces sp. NPDC032940 (assembly GCF_040636935.1). Classification (NCBI taxonomy): domain Bacteria; kingdom Bacillati; phylum Actinomycetota; class Actinomycetes; order Kitasatosporales; family Streptomycetaceae; genus Streptomyces; species Streptomyces sp. NPDC032940. The sequence continues at coordinate 128,634 of NZ_JBEZVJ010000004.1, forward strand.
GGGTGAAGGCGGGGGCCGGGTCCCCGGGCTGGAGTCGCTCGCTCATCGAATCAGCGTAACCGGGGGTCCTGACAGTGCGGAGCGGCGAGTTGCTGACAGACTGTCCGGGACAGCGTCAGCAGATTTCGGAGGCCGTACGGTGGCGGACACGTCGGACATCAGAACCCCGGCGCAGATCGAGGCGGACATCAGGCGCCGCCGCGAGGTGCTGGCCGAGACGCTCGACGAGATCGGGGTGCGGGTGCACCCGAAGACGATCATGGGCGATGCGAAGGCCAAGGTCGCTTCCAGCGTCGACCACACCCTCGGACGGGCGTACGTCCAGGTCAATCGTGTGGTCAGCGATGTGAAGTCCCGGTTCGTGGACGAGGAGGGTGCGCCGCGGCTGGAGCGTGTCGTGCCGGTGGCCCTCGTCGTGGTGGGAGTGGTGGGGCTGCTCACCCTCGGCACCCGGCGGCGTAAGGGCTGAGGCGGGGCAGGTAGGTTTCAGGGCGTGAGCGCCAAGAGAAACGAGCACAGTTCCCCGGACGACAAGCTGCCCATCCGGATGCTGCACGACCGTGTACTCGTGCGGCAGGACACCGGTGAGGGCGAGCGGCGTTCCGGGGGCGGCATCCTGATCCCCGCCACGGCCGCGGTCGGCAAGCGGCTGGCCTGGGCCGAGGTCGTCGCGGTCGGGCAGAACGTGCGGACGGTGGAGCCCGGCGACCGGGTCCTGTACGACCCGGAGGACCGGGCGGAGGTCGAGGTGCGGGGCACGGCGTACGTGCTCATGCGCGAGCGTGATCTGCACGCGGTGGCCGCGGACCGCTTCGAGGGGTCCGAGGACTCGACCGGGCTGTATCTGTAGGGATCGGCGGTGCCGAGGGGCTGGTGACCACGGTCACCAGCCCCTTCGTGCTGTCTTTGCTACGGTGGAGGCATCCCGACGAGACGCGCCGTACCGGGTTGAAGGAAAAGACGACGCACCCCGTTCAGTTCGCTTCACGGAGGTGCCTTGTCATGGCGTGGGTTCTGCTCGTCGTCGCCGGTCTGCTCGAGGTCGGCTGGTCGATCGGGATGAAGTACACCGAGGGATTCACCCGGCTCGTGCCGAGTCTGCTCACCGGCGCCGGGATCGTGGCCAGCATGCTGCTGCTGTCGTACGCCGCCCGGACGCTGCCCATCGGTACCGCCTACGGCGTGTGGGTGGGGATCGGTGCGGCCGGTGCGGCGGTGCTCGGCATGGTGGTGCTGGGTGAGCCGGCGACCGCCGCCCGGATCTTCTTCATCTGTCTGCTGCTGGTCGCCGTGGTGGGGCTCAAGGCGACCTCGGGTCACTGATGTCGGTGGCGTCACCGGCCCCGTGCGGGGTCATTCGTGCCGCGGGGGCGTGGTGATGCCGCCGACGAATCCGCCGGTGTCCGCCTCGCCGCCGCCCGCTCCGTCGGTGTCCCCCTCGTCCGTGCCGCCGTCGCCGTTGTCCCCGTCCCCGCCGCCGGTGGGGCCGGGTTCGGTGCTGGCGCCGCCCGACGAGGGGCCGCCGGTGGTGGGGTCGCCGTCGTCGCCGGTGTCGCCCTCGTCGGTGCCGCCGTCGCCGGTGTCGCCGGTGTCGCCCGGGGTGGCGGTGTCGGTCTCCTGGTCGCCGGTGCCGTCCTCGTCGCCCGTGCCGCCGTCGGACTCGTCGCCCGTGCCGGTGTCCTCGGAGGGGTCGGCGGAGGGCGGTGCGGTGACGTCTGCGCCGGCCTGGAGCTGGAGGTCGAAGTCGCTGACCGGTTCGCCCTTGAGGGCGTTGCGGGTGTACTGGGCCCAGATGTCGGCGGGTGCCCCGCCGCCGTTGATGCGGTCGAGGCCCATGACGCCGTAGAGGGACTTGTGGGCGGCCGTGACGGGGTCCTGGCCCATCACGGCGACGACGGTGGCGAGGTCGGGGGTGTAGCCGGCGAACCAGGCGGCCGTGTCCTCCTCGGCGGTGCCGGTCTTGCCGGCCGCGGGACGGCCGGCGGCGAGGGCGGCGGTGGCGGTGCCCTTCTGGACGACGCCGCGCAGCACCGAGGTGGTGGTGTCGGCGGCCTCGCGGCTGATGGCCTGGCTCTCGCGCCGCTCGGGCAGTTCCACCTCGTGCCGGCCGTCCTTCATGACCTTCTCGACGAAGGTGTACGTGCTGTGCCGGCCGTGGTTGGCGAGGGTGGCGTAGGCCTGGGCCATGTCGAGGGGGCTGGCGGTGGCCGTGCCGAGGGCGATGGCGGGGCCCTCCGGCATCTCCGGGGTGTCGGCGGCGAGGCCGAGGTCGACCGCGGTCTGCCTGACCTCGGCGGGGCCGACGTCGACGGCCATCTGCGCGTACACGGCGTTGACAGACTTGTCGGTGGCCTCGCGGACGGTGATGCGGCCGTAGTCCCGGTGGTCCTCGTTCTCGGGTGCGTAGCGGGTGCCGCTCCAGCCCTGGACGGGGCGTTCGCTGTCGCCGTCGTAGGTCGTGTTGGGGTTGATCATCTGGCCGTCCTGGGTGTCCGAGTGGTTCTCGACGGCCGCGGCGAAGACGAAGGGCTTGAAGGTGGAGCCGACCTGGAAGTCCCGGCGGGTGGCGTTGGGCGTGTACTGCTTCACGTAGTCGATGCCGTTGTACATGGCGACGACCTTGCCGGTCTTCGGGTCGACGGAGGCGCCGCCGGCGCGGACGTAGGAGTCGACCTTGCGTTCCTTGTCCAGTTCGGACATCAGCTGGTCGTCGACGGCCTTGACGAAGGCGTCCTGCTTGTCCTTCTGGAGGGTGGTGGTGATGCGGTAGCCGCCGCGGGCGAGGTCGTCCTCGGTGACGATGCCGTTCTTGATCAGGTAGTCCTTGACGATGCGGACGACGTAGCCGCGCTGTCCGGACATGCTGGTGGAGACGGTGGTCTGCTTGGGCGTGGGGAACTTCAGCCCGGCGCGTTCGCTCTGGTCGAGCCATTTCATCTTGACCATGCCGTCGAGCACGTAGTTCCAGCGGGCGACGGCGGAGGCCTTGTTCTCGGGGTGGGCGACGACGTCGTACTCGCTGGGCGCGTTGAGCAGCGAGGCGAGGTAGGCGCCCTGGGCGGCGGTGAGCTCGGTGGCGTCGACGCCGTAGTAGGCCTGGGCGGCGGACTGGATGCCGTAGGCGCCGCGGCCGAAGAAGCTGGTGTTGAGGTAGCCCTCGAGGATGTCGTTCTTGCTCTTCTCCCGGTCCAGCTTGATCGAGATGAAGAACTCCTTCACCTTTCGGGTGACGGTCTGCTCCTGGGCCAGGTAGTAGTTCTTGACGTACTGCTGGGTGATCGTGGAGCCGGACTGCTTGCCCTTGCCGGTGGCGGTGTTCCAGCCGGCCCGGATCATCGCCATGGGGTCGATGGCGGACTCGGTGTAGAAGTCGCGGTCCTCGGCGGCGAGGACGGCGTGCTGGGCGTCCTTGGAGATCCGGGCGAGGCTGACGTTCTCCCGGTTGACCTCGCCGTCGCGGGCGAGGACGGTGCCGTCGGCGTACAGGTAGACGTTGCTCTGCTGGGTGGCGAGGGCGTTGGCGGACGGGATCTGGACCAGCGAGTAGCCGAGGAAGAAGCCGCCGATCAGCAGCAGGACGCCGACGACGAAGGCGCCCAGTGTCATGCGCCAGGTGGGGATCAGCCGGCGCCATCCGGTCCGCTTGGGCCTCTTCGGCTTCTTCGGCGTCGCCGTTCCCGGTTCCGTTCCCGGTTCCGAGCCCTGGTCAGGCTGCTGCGGCTCGTCGCTCATCTCGTGCACGGACTCCTGTTTCGCGTCGTACGGTCTGGTCTCGTACGGCCTTGTGCGCTTCTGCGCCCTCTGGTGAAGACTCTCGCATCGCGTGTTCCGTTCCCGCTCTGCGGCACACGCGTGAAATCGGTGCCGTCGTCCGGTGTCCCGGATCGTGCCCCGTAATCGCATGGTGTGCCCCGGCACCGTCGTACTAGGCTTCTGCGCTTTGTGGCCGGGCGGAGGGGAGGGCTGTGGGCGTGGGTTCGGGACGGTTGTACGTGGCCGTCGCCATGGGGGGATTCAGACGGTACGCGACGTATCGGGCGGCCACTGCCGCCGGGGTGTTCACCAACACGGTCTTCGGATTGATCCTGGTCTCCACCTATCTGGCCCTGTGGGACGAGAAACCGCAGCTCGGGGGGTACGACCAGGCGCAGGCGGTCACCTTCGTGTGGCTGGGGCAGGCCTTGCTGGCGGCGCTGGCGATCGGTGGCGGCGGCATCGAGGCCGAGTTGATGGAGCGCATCCGTTCGGGTGACATCGCCGTCGATCTGTACCGGCCGGCCGACCTCCAGCTGTGGTGGCTGGCGGCGGACGTGGGGCGGGCGCTGTTCCAGTTGCTGGGGCGCGGGGTGGTGCCGTTCGTGTTCGGTGCGCTGGTCTTTCCGGTGGCGCTGCCGCGGGAGGCGTCCAGGTGGCTGGCGTTCCTGGTGGCGGTGTTGCTGGCGATGCTGGTGGGCTTCGCGTTGCGCTATCTGGTGGCGCTGTCGGCGTTCTGGCTGCTGGACGGCACCGGGGTGGCGCAGATGGCGTGGATCGCGGGGCTGTTCTGCTCCGGGATGCTGCTGCCGCTGAACGTGTTCCCGGGCGCGCTCGGCGAGGTCGTCCGGGCGCTTCCGTGGTCGTCGCTGCTCCAGGGCCCGGCCGATGTGCTGCTGGGGGAGGCGGATCCGCTGGGGACCTTCGTCTTCCAGGCGGCGTGGGCGGTGGCGCTGCTGGCGGTGGGGCGGCTGGTGCAGTCGGCGGCGACGCGGCGGGTGGTGGTGCAGGGTGGCTGAGACGGCCGAGGCACGGGCCGGCCGGGACGGCCGGATCGTCGCGGGGCTGCGGGCCTACGGGCTGATCGCGGCGATGTGGATCCGGTCGACGATGGCCTACCGGACGTCCTTCGCGCTGACGACGTTCGCGAACTTCGCGGTGACCCTGCTGGACTTCGTGGCGATCCTGCTGATGTTCTCCCGGGTCGACGCGCTGGGCGGCTACGCGCTGCCCGAGGTGGCGTTCCTGTACGGGCTGTCCGGAGTCTCCTTCGGGCTGGCCGACCTGGCGATGGGCTCGATGGAGCGGCTGGGGCGGCGGGTGCGGGACGGCACGCTGGACACGCTGCTGGTGCGTCCGGTGCCGGTGCTCGCGCAGGTGGCCGCCGACCGGTTCGCGCTGCGCCGGCTGGGCCGGGTGACGCAGGGTGCGCTGGTGCTGGGCTACGCGCTGGTGGTGCTGGACGTCGACTGGTCGGCGGCGAAGCTGCTGCTGATGCCGGTGATGCTGCTCAGCGGCGCGGGGATCTTCGGTGCGGTGTTCGTGGCGGCGGCGGCGTTCCAGTTCGCGGCGCAGGACGCCTCGGAGGTGTCGAACGCCTTCACCTACGGCGGTACGACGATGCTCCAGTACCCGCCGACGGTGTTCGCGCAGGAGATGGTGCGGGGGGTGACGTTCGTGGTGCCGCTGGCCTTCGTGAACTGGCTGCCGGCGAGCTATGTGCTGGAGCGGCCGTATCCGCTGGGGCTGCCGGGGTGGGTGGCGTTCACGCCGCCGCTGGTGGCCGCGGCCTGCTGCGCCCTCGCGGGGCTGGCGTGGCGTGCGGGGCTTCGTTCGTACCGGAGTACAGGGAGTTAGCGGGAGATGGACATCGGCGGCGGCGCCGGGGTGGCGGGGGCTGGCTTCATCGAGCTGGAGGGCGTCGAGAAGGTCTTCGACGTGCGCTGCAGGACGGGGTTCCTCAGGCGGGAGCGGCGTGAGGTGCGGGCGGTGGACGGTCTGTCGTTCACCGTGGCGCGGGGCGAGATGGTCGGCTACATCGGGCCGAACGGCGCGGGGAAGTCGACGACGATCAAGATGCTCACCGGCATCCTGACGCCGAGCGGCGGGCGGCTGCGGGTGGCCGGTATCGATCCGTCACGGGAGCGGACGCGGCTGGCGCACCGCATCGGGGTGGTGTTCGGGCAGCGGACGACGCTGTGGTGGGACCTGCCGCTGATCGACTCCTACCGGCTGATGCACCGCATGTACCGGATCCCGGACGCCCGTTACCGGGCCAACCTGGACCGCTGCGTGGAGCTGCTCCAGCTCGGGTCCCTGCTGGACGTGCCGGTGCGGCAGCTGTCGCTGGGGCAGCGGATGCGCGGCGACATCGCGGCGGCGCTGCTGCACGACCCGGACGTGCTGTACCTGGACGAGCCGACGATCGGCCTGGACGTGGTGTCGAAGGCCAAGGTGCGCGGTTTCCTGCGGGAGTTGAACGCGGAGCGCGGCACGACGGTGCTGCTGACCACGCACGACCTCCAGGACATCGAGCAGCTGTGCTCCCGGGTGATGGTCATCGACCACGGGCGGCTGATGTACGACGGCCCGCTGACCGGGCTGCACGAGGCGGGGGAGAGCGAACGGACCCTGGTGGTGGACCTGGAGCGGGAGGTGCCGCCGATCGAGCCGCCGGCGCCCGCGCGGGTGGTGCGGGTGGAGGGGCCCCGGCAGTGGCTGGCCTTCCCCGCGTCGGCCTCGGCCGCGGGGCTGGTGGCGGACATCGCCGCCCGGTATCCGCTGGTGGACCTCTCGGTGCGGGAGCCGGACATCGAAGCGGTGATCGCGAAGATCTATGCGGAACGCGCGAGCGCGTAGTGCCCGGCGGGCCGAACTCGTAGGCTGCTGTACATGACCGACGACGCCCCGGACCTCCGTGCATCCGACGCCGACCGTGAACGAGTCGCCGAGGTCCTGCGGGACGCCCTCGCGGAGGGCCGCCTGGACATGGGCGAGTTCGAGGAGCGGCTGGACGCCACCTACCGTGCGCGGACGTACGGGGAGCTGGCGCCGATCACCCGTGACCTGCCGGTGGGGGCGGGCGGCGCGGCGCCGGTGCCGCGGGTGTCGATGACCAAGGAGCCCGCGGGGCGCGAGGACTGGTCGGGGCGGATCACGGGTGGCGAGGGGTCGTCGACGTGGGCGGTCGCCGTGATGTCCGGGTTCGAGCGCAGGGGGCGCTGGACGGTCCCGAAGCGGTTCAACTGCGTCGCGTTCTGGGGCGGCGGTGAGCTGGACCTGCGGGAGGCGAACTTCGCGGACGGCGAGGTCGTGATCAACTGCGTGGCGATCATGGGCGGGGTGAACGTGGTCGTGCCGCCCGGGGTCGAGGTGGTCGTGCGCGGGATCGGGATCATGGGGGGCTTCGACCACCGGGAGGAAGGGGTTCCCGCGGAGGCGGGGGCGCCGCGGGTGGTCGTCACCGGGTTCGCCTTCTGGGGCGGGGTCGGGGTGGAGCGGAAGGTGACGCGGGCGGAGCGGGCGCGGCTGAAGGAGGAGCGGCGGCGGGAGCGGAGGGAGTTGCGGGGGGAGGGTTGATCGCCGGCCCGGCGTGCCGTGGTGGCCGTGCGTCGGTGGCGGCCGGGGGCGGGTCGCGCGGGCCGGCGTTGCCGGGGTGCCCGGCGCGGGTGCTGGGCGGGGTGGGTTTGCGCGGCCCGGCGTTGCGGGGTGCCGCTGCGCCCACCCGTGCCGCCCCAGCGGCACGATTGCCCGCAGCTACGGGCACGATTGCCCGCAGCTGCGTAGGCCGGACGGTCAGAGCGTGGCCGGTGTGGTGGCTCTCAGGTCGGTCAGGTCGAGGGCTGTTGCCATGCGGGCGTAGCCGTTGTCGCTGGGGTGGAGGTGGTCGCCGGAGTCGTACTCCGGGGCCAGGCGGCGGGGGGCGTAGGGGTCGCGCAGGGCCGCGTCGAAGTCGGCGACCGCGTCGAAGACCCGGCCCTCGCGGATCTCCTCGTTGATCTCCTGCCGCATCTGTTCGCGCGCGTCCGTGTACCCGCTGTGTCCGCCGAACGGCATCACCGTCCCGCCGACGACCGTGAGCCCGTGGGCGTGGGCCATGTCGACCAGGGTGCGCAGTCCCGCGAGGATCGAGTCCCGGTCGGCGAGTTCGGGGCTGTGCAGGATGTCGTTGACGCCGATGGCGACGACGACCGTCCTGGCGCCCGTGCGGCCCAGCACGTCCCGGGGGAACCGGGACAGCGTGCTGGGGTTGGCGGGGGGCGTGCCCGGACCGCTGGTGAGGAGACGGTTGCTGCTGATGCCCTCGTTGACGACGCTGTAGCGGGGCACGTTCTGCCCGGCGCCGGCCGCCGTGCGCAGCCGCTCGGTGAGGAAGTCGGTCCAGCGGTGGTCGGCGTCCATCGTGGAGCCGTAGCCGTCCGTGATGGAGTCGCCGAGCGCGACGACGGTGCCCACGGCCTCGTGGCTCAGCACGTCCAGCGCCGTCACGTAGCGCCAGTACGAGGTCTTGCCGGTGTAGGCGTCGGCGGCGACGTCCTCGGCGCGGTCGCCCTCGGCCACGTAGCTGGTCTGTCGCGCGTGCGGGTGGTAGGTGACCGGGCCGGACGGCACCGGGGAGTACGTCGTGATCAGCACGTCGCCGCCGTAGGGCACGGCGATGCGCGCGACGTCGCTCTTCACCTGGCCGCCCGCCGGGACGACCACCTGGGTGCTGCCGCCGAAGGTCAGCCGCCGCATGCTGCCGGCGGCCGCCGCGGCGGTGCCGTCGTCGGCGGCCAGGGCGATGGACGCGTGGGTGATCGTCAGCGGTGACCGGCCGTACAGGTTGGACAGGGTGATCCGCGCGCCGGTGCCGCCGGCGCCGGCGCGCACGACGTTGCGTACCGAGCGGCCGGCCATGCCCTGCGCCGTGGTGCCCGGTTCCGGGCCGACGGGCGAGGTGGCCCAGGCGCCGACCCAGGTGCCGGTGGAGGCGGGTTCGGCGTCGTTGTGCGGGAGCCGGCCGCCGGCGACGGGCGGGTGGTTCCGGGTGCCGTCGTCGGAGGCCACCGTGGCGTATATGGCGGCGGAGATCGCCACTATCAGAGCGACGATCGCGGTCAGCAGGGCACGCTGCTTGCTGGGAGGCGCCCCCACGCCTCCGTCATGACCCTGGGTCATGCTGTGTTTTTCTCCTCGGGCGAGGGGAGCACCGAGGCTCCGGTCCGATGTGCCCATGATGCGGCATGGGCGGGGAGAAGGCCGTGTGACCCCCCGGCTTTCCCTTTTCCGTCAGACGCCGGGAACTTGTGTTCCGTTCCAGGAGTCGGTCAGGAAGGGACAATGGGTGCGGACGGATCGTCGAACGGTGGAGCGGATGGCACGCACGAGGGCAGCACGTCCGGAGGGTTCCGCGGGTGGCGGGCAGGGCGCCGGGGAGGGGGAGATCCCGTCCGCCGCCGTCCGCAACCGGGCGATGACGGCGTTCAGCCCGGCCGACGAGGAGAAGCGGCGCGGGGTGCGCCGTATGAAGCTCACCGCCACCGGACTGCTGCTGTTCGTGGCCCTGGTCTACGTGCTGGCCGAGTGGGCCTCCCACCGGGGCGCGGGCGCCTGGGCGGGCTATGTGTCGGCCGCCGCGGAGGCCGGCATGGTCGGTGCGCTCGCCGACTGGTTCGCGGTCACCGCCCTCTTCCGCCACCCCCTCGGGCTGCCCATCCCGCACACGGCGATCATCCCCAGGAAGAAGGACCAGCTGGGCGTCTCGCTGGGCGAGTTCGTCGGCGAGAACTTCCTCTCCGAGGACGTCGTACGGCAGCGGCTGCGCGCCGTCGGCATCGGCAGCCGGCTCGGGGCCTGGCTGGCGGTGCCCGAGCACGCCGACCGGGTGACGGCCGAGCTGTCCGCGGCCCTGCGCGGCGCCCTCACGGTGCTGCGGGACTCCGACGTGCAGGCGGTGGTCGGCGAGGCCGTCACCCGGCGGGCCGACGCGCAGGAGATCGCCCCGGGCATCGGCAAGCTGCTGGACCGGGTCGTCGCCGACGGCGGGCACCGCCGGGCCGTCGACCTGGTCGTCTCCCGCGCCCACGACTGGCTGGTGCTGCACGGCGACTCCGTGATGGACGCGGTGCAGGGCGGGGCGCCCGGCTGGACGCCCCGGTTCGTGGACAAGAAGGTCGGCGAGCGCGTCTACAAGGAGCTGCTGCGCTTCGTCACCGAGATGCGCGACATGCCCGCCCACCCGGCGCGCGGCGCCCTCGACCGCTTCCTCACCGACTTCGCGTCCGACCTGCAGTCCGACACCGAGACCCGGGCGCGTGTGGAGCGGCTGAAGACGGAGGTGCTGGGCCGGGGCGAGGTCCAGGACCTGATCGCGTCCGCGTGGACGGCCGTACGGTCCATGATCGTCTCGGCGGCGGAGGACGAGCGCAGCGAGCTTCGGCTGCGGGTGCGGGCGTCGCTGCTGTCGCTGGGTGCCCGGATGGCCTCCGACCCGAAGGTGCAGGGCAAGGTCGACACCTGGGTCGAGGGTGCCGCGGTGTACGTCGTCACCACCTACCGGCGCGAGATCACGTCCCTGATCACGGACACCGTGGCGAGCTGGGACGCCGAGCACACCACGAAGAAGATCGAGGCGAACATCGGCCGGGACCTCCAGTTCATCCGGATCAACGGCACGGTGGTCGGCTCGCTGGCCGGGCTGCTGATCCACACGGTCTCCCGCGTCCTGGGGGCGTAGGGCCTGTGCCCCGTCGGGGCCGGCCCTCCCCCGGATGGCCTGGCTTGTCCGCGCCGGTCGCGGGCACACGGGTGACGATCGCTCGGTCCGCCGGCGCCGCACGGCACCTTCGGGACCGGGCGGCGCCGTTCCGCGGTCCTCGAGGGAGAGGGAGCCATGTCAGCGCAGTCGTCGTCCCCGGACTCCGTACCCGGCTCCACGGGCACCGTGACCACCGCCGTCCCGGCCCGCCTGGACCGGCTGCCCTGGTCCCGGTGGCACTGGATGATCGTGATCGGCCTCGGCACCGTCTGGATCCTGGACGGCCTGGAGGTCACGATCGTCGGCAACGTGGCCGGCCGGATCGCCGAGGACGGCAGCGGGCTGGACATCAGCTCGGCCCAGATCACCGGCCTGGCCGCCGCCCTCTACGTGGCGGGTGCCTGCTCGGGCGCCCTGTTCTTCGGCTGGCTGACCGACCGCCACGGCCGCAAGAAGCTGTTCATGGTGACGCTCGTCGTGTACCTGGCGGCGACCGCGCTGACGGCGGTGTCGTTCGAGTCCTGGTGGTTCTTCCTGTTCCGGTTCCTCACCGGCTTCGGCATCGGCGGCGAGTACGCGGCCATCAACTCGGCGATCGACGAGCTGATCCCGTCCCGCTTCCGGGGCCGGGTCGACCTCATCATCAACGGCAGCTACTGGCTGGGCGCCATCGGCGGTTCGCTGCTGTCCATCGTCATGCTGGACACCGACATCTTCCCGAAGGACCTCGGCTGGCGGCTCAGCTTCGCCCTCGGCGTGGTCCTCGGCCTGGTGATCCTGCTGGTCCGCCGGCACGTCCCGGAGAGTCCGCGCTGGCAGTTCATCCACGGCCACGGCGACGCCGCCGAGCAGCTCGTCGCCTCCGTGGAACGGGAGATCGAGGACGAGAAGGGCGAGCGGCTGCCGCCGCCGGCCGGAGAGATCACCATCCACCAGCGCAAGAGCATCGGCTTCGGTCTGATCGCCAGGACCGTCTTCGGCAAGTACCCGCGCCGCGCGGTCCTCGGCCTGTCGCTCTTCATCGGCCAGGCGTTCCTCTACAACGCCATCACCTTCGGCTTCGGCACCATCCTCATCACCTTCTTCGACGTGCCGACCGGCCACACCGGCTACTACTTCGCCGTCATCGCCGCCGGCAACTTCCTCGGACCACTGCTGCTCGGCAAGCTGTTCGACACGGTCGGCCGCCGGATCATGATCTCGGGCACGTATCTGCTGTCGGGCGTCCTGCTGTTCGTCACGGCGTGGCTCTTCGATCGCGGCTCGCTGACGGCGAACACGATGACGGCCTGCTGGTGCGTGGTGCTGTTCTTCGCCTCCGCGGGCGCCTCCAGCGCCTATCTGACCGTCTCCGAGATCTTCCCCATGGAGACCAGGGCGATGGCCATCGCCTTCTTCTACGCCCTCGGCACCGCCGCCGGCGGTATCAGCGGCCCCCTGCTCTTCGCCGACCTCACCGAGTCCGGCGTGGTCGGCGACACGGTGCTCGCCTTCCAGATCGGCGCCGGGCTGATGTGCGCGGCCGGCCTGGTGGCGGCGTTCCTCGCGGTCAAGGCGGAACGCCGCTCCCTGGAGGACATCGCCGAGCCCCTGTCGGCCGCCGGGGCGGTCGCGGGCACGAGGGAGGCGCCGGACACGGGCACCGCGACGCCGTAGAGTCCGGGCCGACCGCATCCCGGCCCGGCCGACCGCGAGGAGCCTTCCATGACCGTCCGCAGGATCGTCCCCAACATCCACTCCGGGTCCGCCGAGGAACAGGCTGCCGGCCGCGACTTCTACGGCCTGCTGGGCTTCCAGGAGGTCATGGACATGGGCTGGGTGACCACCATGGCCTCACCGTCCGTCCCCACCGCCCAGATCAGCTTCTTCACCGAGGAGCGCACCGCGCCCGTCGTCCCCGACCTGAGCGTGGAGGTCGAGGACGTCGACGCGGTCCACGCCCGCCTCGTCGCGTCGGGCGCGGAGATCGTCCGGGAGCTGCGGGACGAGGAGTGGGGCGTACGGCGCTTCTTCGTACGGGACCCCGGCGGGCGTGTGGTGAACGTCCTGACGCACCGGTCCTAGACCCTGCCGGGCGCGCGGGTCAGGCCCTGCGGTCGGCGACCGCCCAGGAGGCCAGCGCGACGGCGCCGGCGACGCCGAACACGGAGGGCCAGGCGCCGACCTTCCTGGCGAGCGGGTGGGACCCGGCGAAACCGGCGACGTAGGCGGCCGTCAGCGCCCCGGCGGCCTTCCCGCCGGCCGTCCGCCGCCACTGCTGCGCGGCGGCGGCCCCGGCGACGGCGAGCACGGCACCGCCGAGCGGCCGCTTCCCGGTCCAGCGGGCCACGCCGTACCCGCCGACGAGTCCGCCCGCCGCGACCAGCGCGCTGGGAACCTTCGCCATGTCTGCCTCCTGCGTTACTCCTGCTGTTCCCCGTCGTCTCGGACCGAGGCTAATCCCCGCCGGGCACGGCTCCCGCGCCGGGGCGTCCGGCGGGCGGCGGACCGCACGGGACGGAGTGTGGCGCAGGTCACGCACACTGCGCCGGTCTGCCTGTCACATCGCGCCGCCGCGGTCCGTCGTAGCTGCGTAACCGGATACGGCAACGGCCGACGGACCACGACGGAGGAACCACCATGGACGCTCGCCTCGACCTCTTCGGCAACCAGATCGCCGGCAAGCTCCTGCGCCACATCAACTCGGCGGGCAAGGTCGTGTCGGACTCGACACTGCCGGCCGCCACCCAGGAGCTGGTGAAGATCCGCGCCAGCCAGATCAACGGCTGCGGCTTCTGCCTCGACATGCACACCAAGGACGCCGCGAAGGCCGGTGAGACCTCGCTGCGCCTCAACCTGGTCGCCGCCTGGCGGGAGGCCAAGGTCTTCACCGACGCCGAGCGCGCCGCCCTGGAGCTGACCGAGCAGGGCACCCGCCTCGCCGACGGCGGCGGCATCAGCGACGAGGTCTGGGAGAACGCGGCGCGGCACTACGACGAGGAGCAGCTGGCCGCGCTGGTCGGACTGATCGCCGTGATCAACACGTACAACCGGCTGAACGTCATCACCCAGCAGCCGGCGGGCGACTACCAGCCGGGCATGTTCGGCTGAGCCCCCACGAGGAAGCGGGACGGCCCGCCCCGGCGTTGCGGGGCGGGCCGTCCCGTCCGCTCAGCCGTGCAGCAGGACCGGCAGCCGCTGGTGGCCGTTGCTGATCAGGGACGGCACCGCCCCCAGCTCGGCCGAGGGCTCGGCCAGGCGCATGTCGGGGAAACGGTCGAAGAGGCTCCGCAGCGCCAGGGTGACCTCCATGCGGGCGAGGGGCGCGCCGAGGCAGAAGTGGACGCCGTACCCGAACGCCAGATGGTCCTTGACCGTACGGGCCGCGTCGAACGTGTCGGCGTCCTCGTGCCAGTCGGGGTGCCGGTTGGCGGCGGCGTAGGAGGCGAGGATGGCCTCGCCGCGGGCGATGGTCTGCCCGTCGGGCAGCGGGATGTCCGTGACGGCGTACCGCAGCGGCAGGTGCTTGACCGCCGGCTCGTGCCGCAGCGTCTCCTCGACCACGTCGTCCCAGGTGACCGCGCCCTTGCGGACCAGTTCGAGCTGGTCGGGCCGGGTCAGCAGGGTGTGCACGGCCTGGTCGATGACGTTGACGGTGGTCTCGTAGCCGGCGCTGATCATCAGCAGCAGCGTGTCGCGCATCTCCTCCTGGGAGAGGCCCGAGCCGTCGCTCTCCTCGTCCCGCGCGGCGATGAGCAGCGACGTCATGTCGTCGCCCGGGTCGCTGCGCTTCTCGGCGATGAGCCGGTCCAGGGTCTCGTACAGCCGGGCGGTGTTGGCCCGGGCCTCGTCCTGGCTCAGCGTGGTGTCGAAGACGCCGTCCACGAGGGCCCGGAAGCCGTCCCGCCGGCTCTCGGGCACGCCCATGAGGTGGCCGATCACCGCGATGGGCAGCGGGTAGGCCAGCTTCTGGCGCAGGTCGACCGGCTCACCCTCGGGCAGGCCCGCGAGACGGTCGACGAGCTCGTTCACCATGCCCTCGACGGCCGGCCGCATGTGGGCTATGCGGCGGGCGCTGAAGGCCGGCGCCACCAGGCGGCGCAGCTTGCGGTGGTTGGGGCCGTACGCGGTGAACATGTTCTCCACCGCCACCCACAGGGCGAGCGGCCACGTCTGGACGACCTGCCCGAAGGCGGGCCAGTGCGCCCGGGCGTCCTTGGAGACGTCAGGGCCGGTGAGCAGCTGTTTGAGCAGAGCGGGGTCGGAGACCGACCAGGCTTCCACGCCGAGGACGTCCACCCGGGTGGCCGGACCGCGGGCGCGCAGCGCACGGTGCTCGGCGTGGTGGTCGGCACCGGCGGGATCGAGGACGAGGGGAGGCTGCTGGCCGGACATGGCGGGCTCCTTAGGGGGCCGGGGGAAAGGTGACGGGCAGGGATTCCAGGGCGCGGTGGAACGGGCCCGGACGCCAGACGAGCTCGGCGACGGGTACGGCGAGGTCCGTCTCCGGCAGCGCGTCGAGGAGGTGGGTGACCGCGGTCTCCGCGATCAGGTAGGCGTGCGAGCGGGCGGGACAGGTGTGCGGGCCGATGCTCCAGGCCAGATGGGCGCGGTTGCCCGTGTGCCGGCCCTCCGGCACGCCGTCGGTCAGCGCCGGGTCGTTGTTGGCGGCCGACATGGAGATCACGACCGGCTGGTCGGCGGGGAGCAGGAACCCGTCCACGTCGATCGGGTACGGCGGGTAGGAGATGCAGTAGTTCGCCATGGGCGGGTCGGTGTAGAGGACGGCGTCGAGCGCGTCGCGCACCGTGGAAAGACCGGCGTGCAGGTCGGCGGAGAACTCCTCGTCGGTGAGGATCTTCAGCACGGTGTTGCTGATCAGGTTGGTCAGCGGCTCGATCCCGGCGCCGTAGAGCGTGACGAGCTGGTGGCCCATCTCCTCGTCGTCCAGCCGCGCGGAGTGTCCGATCAGCCGGGACGTGATGTCGTCCCCGGGCTCCCGGCGCCGCAGGCTGACCAGGTCGAAGACGGCCTGCCCGAGGATCTGGTTGCCCAGCTCGGCGTTGGTGGTGTCGAAGATCTTCGCCATGCCGTCGGCGATGCGCACGCCGATCTCGTCCGGGCAGCCCAGCAGCGCGCTCAGCACCCGGAAGGCGATCGGGAAGGCGTACTGGGAGAGCAGGTCCGCCTCGCCCTTGCCGCGGAAGTCGTCGATGGCGCCCGAGGCGACCCGCTCCACGAGGGCCCGCAGCCCGTGCTGGTCGACCGCGTCGATCGCCGCGGTGTTCGCGCCGCGGTAACGGGCGTGCTCGGCGCCGCCGGACCGCAGCGCGTTGGGCCGCCACTCCATCATCGGCCGCACCGGGCAGGACGCCGGGATCAGCTTCTCCCACGCGCGCGGGTCGGCGGGGAAGTGCAGCGGGTCGTTGAGGATGCGGCGGGCCTGGTAGTAGCCGATCACCAGCGTCGCCGGGACCCCGGGCGCCAGCTCGACCGGGACGAGCGGACCGTGGGTGCGGCGCATGCGCCGGTACGCGGCGTGCGGATCGGCGGCGAACTCCGCGGTGTACAGGGCGATCCGCCCCGGTGGGCTCGTCGGCGCGGACGCGGCGGAGGGCATCGTCATCGGCGGGACTCCATGAGGGCGGCCGAGCGCTGCTCGGACAGGTACTCGGTGAGCGTGATCAGGGCGTGCAGGGACGACGTGCGGTCGCGGGCGTCGCAGGTCGTCAGCGGGGTGAACGGATCGAGGGCCAGAGCCTCCCGCAGCTCCGACTCGGGGTACTCCGGGGCGCCGGGGAAGGCGTTGATGGCGACGGCGTACGGGATGCCGCCGTTGTCCAGCAGGCCGAGCGCGTCGTGGGAGGCGTCGAGGTTGCGGGTGTCGGCCAGGACGAGACAGCCGAGCGCGCCCTCCGCCAGGTCCTCCCACAGCGGCTGGAAGCGGGCCTGGCCCGGCAGTCCGAACAGATACAGCGCGAGACGGCCGCCGGCCATGTGGATACGGCCGAAGTCCATCGCCACCGTGGTCGTCGTCTTGTGCGGGGTGCCCCGCAGATCGTCCACGCCCGCGCTCTCCTGCGTGATGGGTTCCTCCATCCGCAGGGGCTTCACTTCGGAGACGCTGCCGATCAGCGTCGTCTTGCCGACGCCGAAACCCCCCGCGACCACGATCTTGGCCGACCGGGTCACCGTGGCCGGGACGTAGGTGACGGGCGGGTCAGACCATGGAGCGCAGTCCACGCAGTACCTCCTGCAACAGGTCGGATTCGGGCTGGTGGTCGCCGGCCGCGACCGGGCTGGCCAGATGGCCGGAGTCCATCAGCGAGGAGACGAGGATGCGCACCGTGGAGGGCGGCAGCTCCAGCGCCGCGGCGATGTCCGCGACGGCCAGGCCGCCCTCCGCGCCGGAGAACAGGCGCATCACCCGGCGGGCGTCCGGGGCGAGGGACTCCGTGGGCCCGGTCGCGGCGATGAGCACGCTCTCCAGGCGCACGTCGTCCCGGGCGCGGACCTGCCCGCCGGTGCGGACGTAGGGCCTGACCATGTCGGGGTCACGCCGCGGCCCCGTCATACCGGTGAGCCGCCTTCCGCGGCCGGCACCCGCTCCGCGGTGCCCAGTTCGTGCCCCACCCGGGTGGCGAGCCGCACCATGTGATGGGAGATCAGCCCGACATCGGCGTCCGGACCGGTCGTGCACACCGACAGCATGGTGTTCTTCGCGGCGGTGGTCGTCAGCCCGATGCAGCCCACCGACTCGATCAGCAGCTGCCGCATGCCCTGGCCGCCGGTGAACTCGTCCCACGCCTTGCCCGCGGCCCGCAGCGCCGCCGTCAGCGCGGCGAACTTCTCCCCGTCGTCCTGGCCGATCGTCTCGGTCCTGGCCTTCAACAAGCCGTCGCTGCTCATCAGTACGGCGTACCGGACGCCCTCGACGGTGCCGAGTTCCTGGTCGAGCAGCCAGCCCAGGCTGTTGGTGTGTGTGTCTTGCACGATCAGTGTCCTTCTTCGTGTGCAGCGGGGGCGGGGTCGGATCCGGGGGAGGGGTCGGTTCCGGGACCGGATCCGGGGCCGGGTGGGGTCCGGTGGGCCGCGTCGGGCCCGGCGGGGGCGGCCGGGAGGGACTCCTCCTGTCGGCCGCGGCGGCTGCCCTCCGCCCAGGCGGCGGCGATGGAGGGCCGCCCGGGCGCGGCCGGGGCGGGCTCGGCGGCACGGCGCGCGGCGACGGGAGCCTTGGTGCGCCGGCGGACGGTCAGGCCGCTGGCGGTGGTGGCGGGGGTCGGCACCGACGTCTCCGGGGCGGCGGCCGGGGGCTCGGGAGTGGTGGCCTGGGCTCCCTGGCCGGTCGGGGTGGCCGCGGCGGTCGTGGTGGCCGTGGCGGGTACGGCGTCTGCGGCAGCCGCGGCGGGTACGGCGGCCGGGGCGGGCACGGGCTCCGGCGCCGGCTCGATCACGGGGACCGGCGGTGCGGCGGGTGCCTCGGCCCGGGCCGCGGGGACCGACGACGCGGGGGCCGACGACGCGGAGGCGACGACGGGACCGGCCGCGGCCGGCGAGACGAGCAGGTTCTTCGGCAGCACGATCATGGCGCGGGTGCCCTGGTAGATGTTGGGTGCGGTCAGCTCGACCCGGAAGCCGTAGTTCTCCGCCAGCAGGGACGCCACGCGCAGCCCGGTCTGGGGATGGGCGCCCAGCCGGGTGATGTCGTCGCGCTGCTCGCCGGACATCACGTTGCTGGCCCACAGCAGCCGCTCGTCGTCCATGCGCAGACCTGCGTCGTCCACGATCAGGAAGAACGCGTGGTGGCCCTGCTCCAGCGACACATGGACGTTCGCGGCGGGCGGCGAGTAGCGCAGCGCGTTGTCCAGCAGCACCGCGAGGGCGTGCACGACCGCCTCCACCGCGCGGCCCTCGACGGAGACGGATCCCAGCTCCGGGTGCTTGATCCGCTCGTACCCCTCGATCCGGCCCATCGCCGCCCGCACGATGTCGGTCAGCGAGGTGGCGGGCCAGCGCCGCGACAGCTTGTCCCCGGCGAGCACGGCGTACCCCGAGGCCGTGAGCAGCATCTGCTGGGTGAGGTGGTCGATCTCCACGAGCGTCGCGTACGCCTCGTCCGAGATGTGCCGTCGCACGCCCTGGCTGACGCTCCGGCCGAGCCGTGCCGCCCGTGCCACCACGTTGTTGGCGAAGCCGCGTACGGCGGCGCGGGCGACGCCCAGGGACTCGTGCCGTACCTGCGCGATCTGCCGTTCCGTGTCCTGCCGGATCTGATCGGCGGTCCTGGCGGCCGCGGCCCGCTCCTGCGCCCGTATCTCGCCCACCGCCGAGGCCAGCGCCCCGGGGAGGGTGAGCAGCCGCTCGGCGAGCGGGGTGCCGTCGAGGTTCGGCGGGACGGTGAGCGTGCCCTTGTGACCGGCGCCCTCCAGCCCGGCGCCGGCGGCCGCGGGGATCACGGTGGTCGCGAAGTGGCCCACGCACTGCTCGGCCGCGAGGAGTTGCAGGGTGAGCCGGTCGGCGTGCCGGCGCAGCAGCTCCGCCTGGCGCCCGGCCTGGTCGCGTGCGCGCCGGAAGTACCAGGCGGCCCCGGCTCCGGCCGCCGCCAGCAACAGGGCGCCGGTCAATAGCAGTTCAGTCATCGGGTCCTCACGGATGGGGAAGCCGTCGGTGTGGGGGAGGGGGTGGGCCGGTGGTCACGGCCGGGATCCGGGCTGACGGGACGGTGCCGTGGGGGACGGCGACCGGGGGCCTCAACAAGCCAGATGCAGCGGGCGTCTCCCGGCCCGCGGCAGAGGCGCGCGGCGGTCCTCGGCGCACTGCGGCGGCACCTTCCGGCACCGCACCTCCGCCGCGCTTCCCCGTGCCGAGGATTCAGCGGCGCTGACATCGGTGAGGGTGCACGACATGGATCTCCCGGGGGCGAGCGAGGGGCCTTCACGAGCGGTGGGGCGACGGGCGGGGCGGGCTCGCGACAGCGCGGATCCGTTCCTGCGTAAACCCGAACTGCCGCGTATGCCAAGGGCATTCGGCAGGGACCATACCGCTTGTGCTCACGCGTTGTGGCAGCCCTGTGACCAGGGACCGGCGTCCCCGGGAGTATGAGGCGAAAAATGCGCGGTTGACGGCCAACTGGCAATGGCCGAAAAGCGGTTGGCCCTCGACTCGGTGCTCGTGCTAGTCAGCGGTCCGACGAGGAGTCGTAGGCGATCCGGGCCTGTTCGACCTTGACCAGGTTCTCGGCGGCCCACTCGGTGAGGTGCGCGAAGAGGGGGGCGAGGCTGCGGCCGAGGTCGCTGATCTCGTATTCGACCCGGGGCGGCACCTCGGGGTGGTAGGTGCGCAGGACCAGGCCGTCCCGCTCCAGCTGCCGCAGCCGCTGGGTGAGCACCTTCGGCGTGATGCGGGCGATCCGCCGCTCCAGCTCCACGAACCGCTGACGCCCGTACGTGTGCAGGGACCAGAGGATCGGCGTGGTCCACCGGCTGAACACGATGTCCACGACGGGGCTGACCGGACAGGCCAGTTCGGGGTCGGTCGCAGGCTCCGCCGGGACGGCCTTCCGGGTCGCTTCACGGGCCATCTGTGCATCCCTCCCGGGGAGTCACTTTCCTCTGGGTACCTACTATACCGACGCTGCTAGCGTCTCCTCATGCCCGGCAGCGGGCGCCCAACAAGGGCCATTGAGCAGGGGGAGTCACGCATGATCATCGTCACGGGGGCGACCGGCAACGTCGGCCGTCCACTGGTCGGCATCCTCGCCGCGGCCGGCGAGGCCGTCACCGCCACGTCCCGCGGCATCACAGTCACGGACGTGCCGCGAGGCGTCCGGCACCGGCAGGCGGACCTGACCGACGCCGAGTCCCTCAGGCCGCTCTTCGACGGCGCCGAAGCACTGTTCCTGCAGAACGGCGGTGCCAGTGCGCACCTGATCGACCCGCACGGGATGCTCGACGCGGCCAAGACGGGAGGGGTGGAGCGGGTCGTTCTCCTCTCCTCCCAGGGTGTGGCCACCCGTCCCGAGTCGCCGTCCCACGGACAGGTGGGCCACGCGATCGAGGAGGCCGTCCGGCAGTCGGGCCTCCACTGGACGATCCTGCGCCCCGGTGGCTTCCACTCCAACGCGTACGCCTGGGCCGAGCCAGTCCGGGCCCACCGGACCGTCGCCGCGCCCTTCGGGGACGTCGGCCTGCCGACCGTCGACCCCGCCGACATCGCCGAGGTCGCGGCGGTGATCCTGCGGCAGACCGGCGACGGGGCGGGCGGCCACGCGGGCCGGACGTACGAACTGACGGGTCCCGCGCTCGTCACACCGCGTCGGCAGACGCAGGCGATCGCCGAAGCCCTGGGTGAACCGGTCGCCTTCACGGAACTCACCCGAGAGGAGGCCGCCGCCCGGTTCCTCCGCTTCATGCCCGAGCCGGTGGTGGAGACGACACTGTCCATCCTGGGCGAGCCGACCCCGGCCGAACAGCGCGTCAGCCCCGACGTCGAACACGTCCTCGGCCGGGCACCGCGGCACTTCGCCGACTGGGCGGCCCGTAACGCTGCCGCCTTCCGCTAGCCTCCGTCGAGCCGTTCACCGTCGCTCCGGCGATGCGAATGCCCGCGGCCGGCCGGCCGGGGAGGCGGAGGCCACCGTGACGGCCGGCCGCGGCCTTGGCCGGCATGGCGGACGGACGGGGAAGCAGGTCCCGGCATCGAGGGGCCGTCGACGCCGGCACGGCCGGACCCGGCCGCCCCCGTCGGCGCTGCGCGTCACGCGCCGAAACCCGGCGCCGTGGGACCCACGTCCGTACTAGGTTGGTCGGCCGAAGCCCCGACCGCAGCATCACAGGAGACCTGCCGTGCCGCACCCCGTCGACCAGGAACTGATCCAGGCCGCGGCCGATGTCGCCCGCACGCGCGCCCACGGTGACAACCACACCATGGCGGCGGCGGCCCGTACCCGGGACGGCCGGATCGTCACCGCGATGAACGCCTACCACTTCACCGGCGGTCCCTGCGCCGAGCTGGTCGTCATCGGCGCGGCGGCCGCGCAGGGCGCGTACGAGCTGGACACGATGGTCGCCGTGGGCGACCGCGACCGAGGCGTGGTCCCCCCGTGCGGCCGGTGCCGCCAGGTCCTGTTCGACTACTTCCCCACCCTCAAGGTCATCGTCGGCACAGGCACCGGCCCCGGCACACGGGCGGTCCCCATCGCCGACCTCCTCCCGGAGACGTACGTCTGGGCGGACCACCAGCTGGAGACCGACGGGGCGCCGTCCTGACGGCGTCTCGTCCGTCGCTGCCTACAATCCGTGCGCAAGGCCGGTGAGGCGGCAGTTGTCGAGAGGGGCGGGTACACCGTGTGGCCACGGGTGAACGGCATGCGGGCGCTGGAGCTCGGCACGGCCGGTGAGATGCGGGAGCGGCTCAACGCCCTCGTCCTGGACGGGCGGAAGACCGCCACCACCGGGCTGCTGGCCGAGTACGCCGAGGAGACCGAGGGCCTGGAGTACGAGGGTGAGCGCCTGGCGCTCCTCGGCAACGACGGAGACCGCGTCGCCACGATCGAGATCACCGACGTGGAGCTGGCCCCCTTCGGCGCGGTCACATGGGAACACGCCGCCGCCGAAGGCGAGGGCGACCGGACCCTGGACGAGTGGCGCACCGGCCACAGCCGCTTCTGGGACGCCATCGGCACACCGGTGGACGAGGACACGCCGTTGGTGTGCCTGCGGTTCCGGGTCGTCGAGCCCGCCTAGCCGCGTGGCGAGTCCGCGGCAGCGGATGTCGAGAGCGCAGGCGGCGATGGTCGCCGCACCCGCTCAGCCGGCCGAGGCGTTCTGTGTCGCTTCGCGCGCTTCGGTGAGGGCTCGCTGCCTGAGGCTGCCGCCGAACAACTGAATCGTGGTGGCGGCCAGGACGTCGTCCCGGCCGATGGCCCGCCCGGCCCTCCTGCGGGTGGACGGGGTCTGCGGGGGTGGATCCTGGAGGGACGACGAAGGTGTGCCCGGCTCGCCCGGTATCACCAGGGAGACCGAACCGAACCGCTTGATCCCGCCCTCGCGGACGACCATGGCCGAGTCCCGGGCGAGTCCCGTCAGGAACACGCTCGCGATCCCGTCCAGGTCGCGGACCATCGCCGGAACGGCCGTCACCCCCTGGCTCCGCAACAGCTTCCTGACCCCGGCCTCGAACCGGTGGGCGCCGACCACGGCACTCGCCTTGCGCGACCTGCTGCGCCTGGGAGAAGGCACGATCACACCCTGGGCGTCGTACAGGACGCCGGTCAGGCCGCGGAACGTCGGACTGTGGCCGTACCACCCGGTCCCCACCTCGAGCTCGACGTCCCGGTCGATCGCCGAGATCAGGTCCCGAGGGATCAGCTTCTTCCGGGACTCCTCCGCCGCCGCTCTCCTCGCGCCGCCGATGATCTCCGCCAGCACGGTCCGCGTCACCGACGCGGCGGCCCACACGGCCGACCGGGAGACGTGCATCGACGTCACGTCCCTGAACACCGCTTTGACGAGAGAGGGCTTGAACGGTGAGGAATCGCCGCGCTCAGTGCGTGCGGGCTGTGTGGTCATCGGAAGAGGCGCTCCCTGCCGGCGGAGTGGTCATCCCATCCTCCGTGGAAGCGGCATCCGGGCAACAGCCCTGAGATCCTTCTCCTCATGAGCACACCACCAGACGGACTGCCGGCCTACCGAGTCCTGACCGGCCCCGACGACGCCGCGTTCTGCCACCGCGTGAGCGAGGCGCTCGCCCTCGGCTACGAACTGCACGGGGGCCCCGCCGTCACCTTCAACGGGGAGCGGGTCATCGTCGCCCAGGCGTTGATCTGGCCGAGGCCGGCGTAGTGCCCACGGAAGTACGGGGCGCGGCCATGACCGAACGGCCGTAGCCGGCTACGCCCACACCACCTTGACCACGGCGTGGCCCGCTGCGGCCGCTCGTCCGTAGAACGCTTGCAGGCCCTCGTGACAGTCGAGGATCTCCTGCCTGGCCGCCTCCTCCTGCTCTCCGTGCCTGACGAGCTTGGCACCGGCGGCCCTCCACAGCTCCTCGAAACAGACGCCCGCGAGGAAGCCCGCAGCCTGTGACACCCCCGACGGCTCCAAAAGCATCATGGGCGGGTCGGAGGGGTCGGTACCGGCGCTGTGTGGCACGGGGCGCCCGCCGTAGATCGGCAAGGACCAGAGCTTTCCGGTACCCGTGGGCAGGGCGTCGGACGCGGCATAGAAGCCGTTGACGGCGTCCCAGACCTTGTCGATCGACTCGGCGACGCCCGATGCGTACTCCTCGGCGTGCTTCTCCCAGGCCTCCCACATGAACTCCGCGAGCCACGCGTGATCGTCCTGGATCTCGGATTCCGCGACGGCGCGCAGATGCAGATGGATGCTCATGGCGAGGAGTCCTCCAGTCCGTCCGGCCCGCCCGCCGGCCCGGACGGAGGGAACCTACGCGACGCCACTGACAATCGATAGGAGCATCAGCTCGTACGGAACCGATTCTCTGAACACCGAGCGCGATGGTCGACTGCCCTTCACGACCTGAGCCGTCGAAAGCCCGCCACGGTGGCGGGTGCGCCGGACGGACACCCGTGGGTCCACATCTGTGCTCGGTCGCAGGGCGCCGCAGCGACGGTCGAAGTCGGTTCCTTTGGCCGAGGACGGTCAGCGTGCTGCGCCGTTGAACTGGCCGATGTTGCCGGGGAGCTCGGCGAGGCTTTCGATACGGAAGGTCGGCAACTCTCTGGCTTCGGGGCTGTCCCACTGAATGGTGGCCCACGGTCCGCGCCGCACGAGTGCCGTGAGCATGCCCGCATCGCGGGCCGGACGGATGTCGTTGTCGCAGCGATCGCCCACGTAGAGGATTTCACCGGCCTCGGCAGGTACGGCGTCGGTGACGCGTTTGAAGAACTCAGGGTCGGGCTTACTGGCTCCCCAGTCGTCGGAGGTACCGATCAGGTCGACGTCATCGGAGAACAGCTCCCGCAGGATTCGCCCCGCACGGATGGTCTGGTTCCCCGCGATGCCCAGCCACAGGCCATCAGACCGGAGCTGGCGGAGAGAAGCACGGACCTCCGGGTACAGGTCGTCTTCGCCGAACGTCTCGGGCTGCCCGGCGGCGGCCCGCTTCTCGCGCTCTTCGTAGAGATCGAACCCGGGCCGGAACTCCCGGAAGGTCTCGCGGTAGTCGCGGTTTTGGGCGATCACGGCACCGAACATCGCATGAAACGTGTGCCGGGGGACGCCGAGCCAGTCTGCCCAGGTCCCGTACTCACGGGTCTCGTCGACCAGACACTCACCTACGTCGAAGACCACTGCGCGAATCACTCTGGCAGGGTATGCCGGAGAACAAGGATCAGCACACAGCGCTGGAACTCGGTAAGGGGCGCGTGAGATGAGGGAGCGGCTCAACGCTCTTGTCCTGGCGGGGCGGAAGGCCACCACCGGCTGCTGGCTGAGTACGCCGAGGAGACGGACGGCCTGGTGCTTCTCGAGAACGACGGAGAGCGCGTCGCCAGGTCGAGTCCAAGGATGTCAGCTGACAGAGCCCGTCTCCTGACTTGCAGGAGAGGAGGGTGTCAGGCAACGTGCATGCGCAGGCGCACCGTCCGCTTTCACGTCAGCGTTTCAGGGAAGCGGTCAAGAACCGATGCCAGGCGACACCCGACACCTCGACAAGGGGGCCGTCCTGTTGCTTCGAGTCGCGGATCAGTATCCCCGTCGGTATGAACGCCGCCTCCACGCACTCGGTCCCGCTGCCTCCGCTGTAGGAGGACGTGAACCAGTGAGGCTCCGACGCTGCCGTCATCATGACTCCTTGCAGATCCGATCGACGAGGGCGGCTGACGACTCCAAGTCGAGTGCCTGTGCGCTGAGATACTGGAACGCCAACCTATAACGCTCCAACTCCTTCGGCTTCTCCATGAAGAGCCCGCCGCCGAGGAGGTCCACGTACACCACGTCCAACTCGGGAGCTTGACCGCGGAGAACGGCGAAGCTCCCGACGGCCGCCGCGTGGGCGCCGCGTTCGAACGGTAGGACCTGGACTGTGACGTGCGGTCGTTCGGCCATGGCGAGCAGGTGATTCAGCTGCTCCCGCATGATCTCCCTGCCGCCGACTCGCCGTCGGATTGCCGCTTCATCGATAACGCTCCAGATGTGCGGCGGTTCCTCCCGGTCCAGCAACTCCTGTCGTTTCATGCGGATGTCGACCATGAGCTGGACCTCGCGCTCCTCGCACTGCACCTCCGAAGCGCGGTGTACGGCCTCGGCATATGCGCGGGTTTGGAGCAGGCCGGGAACGTACATGCAGGCGTAGTGGTCCTCGCGGACAACCTCGTCTTCGAGCGTGAGCATGAGGTTCATCGACTCCGGGATGGGGTCGGCGAGGGACCGCCACCAGCCCTGGATCTTGGCGCCCTTGGCCAGCTCGACCAGCGCTGAGCGTTCCTCGTCCGTGGCGCCGTACTCACGGCACAGGGCGTCGACGGCCGGCCACTTCACCGTGCCTTCCTTCGTCTCGTAGCGGCTGAGCGTCGCCTTCGAGATGCCGACCAGGGCTCCTGCCTCCTCCAGGGTCAAGCCTCTCGCCTCGCGGAGTCGCCGCAAGTCGGCGCCGAGCTGACGCCTGCGAGTAGTGGGTCCAATCGCCATGCCAACGGCCCTTCGTGTCGATGCGGTAGATCGTCGTGTCCGGCGAGGCGAACGGCAAGACGGTGTGCGCCGGGGGCGTGTGCTGGGCCCTTGCGCTCCTCTTAGACAGAAATGAGAGTTCCATTTTGGGAGTCTCAGTGCCACGCTTAGTCGTCGGAAGGTCACAGAGCGCTCAGGGCGCCAAAAGGTGAGGGAGTGAGAGAG
This sequence comes from Streptomyces sp. NPDC032940, assembly GCF_040636935.1. Lineage (NCBI taxonomy): Bacteria > Bacillati > Actinomycetota > Actinomycetes > Kitasatosporales > Streptomycetaceae > Streptomyces > Streptomyces sp. NPDC032940. Next base: position 154,956 of record NZ_JBEZVJ010000004.1, read on the forward strand.
TGGGCGACTCGACGGAGAGTGCCGTCCAGAGGGCAAGGCGGGCATGGAAGCTTCCCTTCTCTGCGGAAGCGGAGGAAGTAGCCGGCCTGCGCCAGCTCGTGCGACTGCATCTGGAGCTTTGGGACTTGCACGAACTCAGCGACGTGGCCCAGCTGTGTGTCAGCGAGCTCGTGGCGAACGTCATCAAGCACGTCGGGCCGGGGACCCCGACGACGCTAGCCATCTCCCTGAACGGCACTCGCTTGCGGATCGAGGTACACGACCCCAACTCCCGGTCGCTCCCGGCGCTGACCGACGCGGGCATGGATGCCGAAGCCGGACGAGGCATGGCGCTCATCGATGCCGTCACCGACCGTTGGGGCGTCGACCTCACATCCGAGTCCAAGTCCACCTGGTGCGAGCTCCGCACGAGCCCCACCGTGGTGCGCGGCTACGATGCTCCGTCCCGGGTGGCACGGGCGACCGATGTGCTTCAGCTATATGCCTCCGCGCCATTGCCGATGCAGGGCGCGGCCTTCAGCAGGCTGGGTGCGACGGTGGCGGAGGAGACGGCGATCGACGTCATCAGCGATCTCCTCCACTGGCTCCGCGCGCACGGCCGTGACCCCGACGACGTACTGGAGCGTGCCCAAGCCCATTTTGAAGCAGAGGCCGAGTCACGCTGACCGAGTGCACGAACTCCCGGCCTCAGCTTGCCTTGATGGCCGAATACGTCCACACGTCGGCCGGGATCTGGTGCTCCAGACGCCAGGTGATCGCCATCGGCTTGCTGCCGGTGTGGCTCTCGTAGGTCGCCGGGCCGAGAAGCATCCAGGGCTGGGACTTGCCTATGTCGTTGTTCTTGTACCGCCGCAGGAACAGCAGGACTTGACTCCCGCGCTGCACGTGCTGTCGATAGCGCATGCCGGTGGGAGAGTCGGCGGCCGTCGCGTTCTGGGATTCCCAGTGATAGAGGGTCGGGCTCAGGGCGTAGTCCCTGTACCGAACCGTGGGGGAGAAGTCCCTCTCGTTCTTCTCCTGCGTGATGAGGAGGGCGTCCGTCTGAATCTCCTCGACCCACTGCACACCCTTCGCGAAGGACCGGGGCATCTGGCCGCCGATGCGTGCGAAGCCGAGGGCGGCGAGTATCTCCGAGCGGTTGTACGCGCTGTGAACCTTGAGCGGAACGTGGCCGAGAGGACCGGACAGTGGGATGGGGAGGTGGTCGGCTTGCTCGATCACGTAGGAGAGCAACTGTCGGAGTTCGTCACGGACCGCCTGCTGGGTCCGCAGCGACTCCAGTCCCTCCTGGTAGTCGGTGAAACCACCCGCGTTGTCCCAGAGGTTGAAGAACAGCATGCGGGCATACGCCTGGTCCGTCGGACCCAGTTCGTCGTAGCGCGGGGCGTCGTCCGCGAGTAGACGGAGGTAGGCCTGCGCGCGCTCCGGATCATCCACGTGGAGGAACGCGTGGGCGCGCTTGAGTAGCGCCTCTTCGCCCTGCGGCGCTGAGCGTTCCAGTACGTCGGCTTTGCGGAGGACGTTCGTCCAGGAGTTGCCGCTCTTGTACAGCTCCTTGATCTCTCGGCGGCTTTCCCGGAGGTAGTCGGCGAGACGAGGAGTGCTGTACTCCTTGACCTCCTTCACCAGCGTCTTCACCGTGGCGCCCAGCTGGGTCCGGATGTTGTCGAGGATGAGGTCCTTCGACTTGCCCTCCAGGATGATCTGGGAGCCGGACGGCAGCTGCGGGAAGTCACGCGCGATGTGCTCGACCAGTCGGTTCCGCGAGAGGTTGGTCAGAGCTCGGAACTGTTCCTCGAAGCGGAACTCCGCCCGGTGCTGGCCGATGAAGTCGAGCACGGTGAGCACCGGCTTGTTCTCGGTGCGCCGCAGCCCCCTTCCCAGTTGCTGGAGGAAGACGGTGGCGCTGTTGGTGGGCCGCAGCAGGAGAAGGGTGTCGACGTCGGGGATGTCGAGCCCCTCGTTGAACAGATCCACCGAGAAGATGACCTGAAGTTTGCCGTCTTTCAGGTCCTTCAGCGCCTGGGTGCGCACGTCGGCGGGCGAGTCACTGTCGAGCGCCACGGCCGCGAAGTTGGCCTTGCGGAAGAAGTCCGCCATGTAGTGGGCGTGTGCCTTGGTGACGCAGAAACCGAGCGCACGCATCGCACCGGGGTCGGAGACCTTGTCCCGGATCTGCTTCACGATGATGCGGGCGCGGGCGGCGTTGCCTGTGAAGAGGTTCCCGAGCTCCTGATCGGCGTACGAGCCACTCTGCCAGCCGACGTTCGTGAGGTCTGTGCCGTCCGGGATGCCGAAGTAGTGGAACGGGCACAGCAGATCGTTCTCCAGCGCCTCCCACAGCCTCATCTCGGCAGCGATGCGGCCCTCGAAGAACTCGTCCTGCACATTGAGCCCGTCCATCCGCTCCGGAGTGGCGGTCAGGCCCAGCAGTTCCTTCGGCGCGAAGTGGTCGATCACCCGTCGGTAGGTGGAGGCCGTGGCGTGGTGGAACTCGTCGATGACGATGACGTCGAAGTGGTCCGGCGCCAACTGCTCCAGTCTTTGGACGTTGAGTGACTGCACGCTGGCGAAGACGTGGTTCCACTCGCGCGGATCCGCGCCGCCGTGCAGCAGTTCACCGAACGAGGCGTCGACCAGCACCTCGCGGTAGGTGCGCAGAGACTGCTTGAGGATCTCCTTGCGATGCGCGACGAACAGCAGCCTCGGCCGACCGACGGTCGACTCCTGGCACAGACGGCGGTAGTCGAGGGCCGCCATCACGGTCTTGCCGGTTCCCGTCGCCGCGACGAGCAGGTTGCGGTGCCGTCCGCGGATCTCACGCTCGACGTTCAGCCGTTCCAGCATGTCGCGCTGGTGCGGGAAGGGACGCACCTCCAGGCCGGAGAGGTTGATCTTCAGGTCTGTGGTCGACGTCGACCCACTCGCCTGAGCCAGTGCCTCGTCAAGACGCTGGCCGTGCAGGTCGGGGTCGTACGTCTCGAAGGCCGTGTCGTTCCAGTACGCGTCGAAGGTCGCCTCGAACTTGTCGAGTACGGCGGGTGTGGCCACGGACGACAGCCGTACGTTCCACTCCAGGCCGTCGAGGAGCGCGGCGCGCGACAGGTTGGAGCTGCCCACGTACGCCGTGTCGAAGCCCGTCCCGCGACGGAAGAGCCACGCCTTGGCGTGCAGCCGGGTCGAGCGGATCTCGTAGTTGACCTTGACGGTCGCGCCGAAGTCGCGCACGAGCCGGTCGAGCGCGCGGCGGTCGGTGGCACCCATGTAGGTGGTCGTGATGACCCGGATCGGTACGCCCCGCTCCTTGGCGGCCCGTAGGGAGTCCTCCAGGACGCGAATGCCGTACCACTTCACGAACGCGCAGAGCAGATCGATGCGGTCGGCGGTTGCCAGCTCTGCTCGCAGCTCGGAGCCCAGACTGAGGTCCTCGGGCGAGTTGGTGAGCAACGACGTCTCGGAGAGCGGAGTGAGCGGGCGTAGCGCATAGGCGCCAGGCGCCTCCTGCTCGGCGAGGGCCAGCAACTGCCGAGGGCCCTCGACGATGGGACCGGCCGGATCGGTGCCGCCGGGGCCACCGGCGTTCGCGGCCAGAGACTCGAGGATGCGGTTGGCGAAGGGAACCTGCTCGGCGGGCGGGAGCTGGCCGAGGTGACGGGCCACCATCTCGCCTACGTGCCGAGCCAGTACGTGAGGTGAGGACTCCGCACTGACCTCCGCGTCGACGGCCTTCCAGCCCATCGCCTCGAGTTGCTTCAGCTCGTCACGCACGTCCTCCGTGATCAGCTTCTCGTAAACCCCCGAGACCGGCTGCGCCAGCTCCCCCATGTCTCCCACCAGGACCCCCCTCGGCTACACGTCGATGTGTCCCAGTTCTAACAGGAGGAACTGACAAGCGAGGCACTCGACTGTGGGCGGCGTACATTTCGGCGGCCGGTTCCCGAGGAAACGCGGTTCCCGGCGTCCCCCGTCCCGGGTGGCCACGCGGATGCCGAGGAATCACCGCGGTCTCACCGCCAGGGACGCCGGCCCGCTACGCGAGAGCCTCGCGCACCGTCTCGACCAGGGAGGACGCACGCACATCGTCGATGCCCCCGACGATGTTGTTCATCGCGTACCCGAGGGCGACACCATGCTCCGGGTCGGCGAAGGCGAGCGACCCTCCTCGGCCTGTGTGGCCGAATGAGCTCGGCCCCAGCATCGGGTTGCTCCCGGTGGGCAGCATGTACCCGGCGCTGAAGCGGCTGGGGATCAGCATGACCTGATCTTTCCCATCGGCCTGTTCCTCGGTCGCCGACGCCAGGACGGCCGAGGAGAGCAGGCGCACGCCGTCCACCTCGCCGACAGCGCGGCGTACATGCGGGCAAGCGCGCGGGCCGTACCGATGCCGTTGGAGGCCGGGAGCTCCGCGGCCTGTACCTCCGGTGAGTCGAAGTCGATCGCGCCTGGGTCGGTGACCGCGTAGGCCCGGTTGCTGAATGAGTTCGGGTCCCGCCAGGCGGCGACCTGTTCGCGGACTTCTTCGGGGACCGACTCGGCGGGCAAGGTGGTGAGGTCGACGTCCGGCCGCTGGTACGCCATGCGGCTGACTCGGTTGCGTTTGCCGGCGGGCAGGCTGGCCATCTTGACAGTGTTGTGCTGCCCTTCTCCGACCTCGGAGTGCGCACGCCCACTTGCGTCAAGTCGCGAAGCGCGGCGGGCGTCGGCGGCGGCGCGGGTGATCCGCAGAGCACCGATGCAGTAACTCTGCCCTGCGGAGAGCGGGTCGGCGTAGACCACCATCACACTCCGTGTGAACCCGTTCGTCGCTGGGCGTGGGGCCAGAAGGGCATGGGAGACGAGCCTGACGGGCATCAAGTCGCCAATGGACGAGGTAATGCCGGATTGGGCAGGGCGCATTGCGGAGGCGGAGCTCCGTGAGCTGCTGCCTCGACGATGGCTGCACAGCCAGGGAGTGGCTGGAAGAGCGGAGGAACTAGGGTGCCTCCTGCGTACGGACGCTGAACTGCTGACCGCAGCCGCCATCCTGCACGATGTGGGTTACGCGCCTCGCTTGGCCCTCACCGGGTTTCATCCGCTCGACGGAGCACGCTTTCTTCGGGACGAACACGGGGCCGGTGAGCGGCTGACCCGACTGGTGGCGAACCATTCGTTCGCGCTTTTGGAGGCGGAGGAACGCGGCTTGAGAGAAGCGCTGGCTACGGAGTTTCCCTTGTCGGACGATCCGCTGCTTGTGGACGCTCTTGTCTACTGCGACATGACGACAACGCCGGACGGCAGCCGGACCACAGCGCGGGAGCGGGTCGCGGAGATCGTCGGCCGTTACGGTGCCGACAGCGTGGTCGGGCGGTTCATCCGGCGGGCTGCGCCTGAGATCTTCTCCTCGGTCGGGAGGATCGAGGCCGCACTGGCGGATCAGCCGAGGTGAGGATAGGTGCCGGACAAGTAGTCCCCGATCTGCTGGCGCATGCTCGGGTGGATGTCGTACTGGTCCAGGTCGGCCGGCTGGACGAAGCGGACTCCGTCGGCTTCGTCGTTGATCGTGGGCTCGCCGCCGACGGGACGGCCGATGTAGGTGTTCTCGTACTGCTGGCGGATCTCGCCGTCGCTGTAGGCGACGATGTGGTTCGGGTTGGTGTAGACGCCGAGAAAGCCGGTGATCTCCGCGATGATGCCGGTCTCCTCCAGGCACTCGCGGACCGCGCACTGGGCCGCCGTCTCGCCGATGTCCTGGGCTCCGCCGGGGAGTGCCCACTGTCCGGTATCGCGGCGGCGCTGGAGGAGGATGGCACCTGTCTCGTCGGCGACGAGCAGGTTGCTGGCCGGGATGAGAGCGTTCGCCTTCGGGGCCTTCGGGTCGTTGTAGTACTCAGTCCTGCCCATGGTCGGCGGTCCTCTCCTGGTCGGGTACCCATGGCCGTGCGGCGGCCCAGACGGCGTCGAAACTCTGAGCGTAGTTGTCGAACCACGCCTCGCCGTCGGCTCTCTTGAGGTGGAGGAGGGGGTTGGCGCTGGCCGGCTGCCCCCAGATGTGGGGATTGACGAGGAGGTCGTCGTCGTAGCGGAACATGGACGTGTAGAGCGTGGTGTCATGCAGACGCACCGCGCACCCGGCCTCGCCCAGCAGGGGGCGGTAGTACGTCAGCGAGGCGCGGATCTTGGCGGCGAGTGTGTCGCCGATTCCCTCTTCGCGGCCCCGGACGGCGACCGCCTGTCCGTCGGGGTCGCCGAAGCACAGGCGAACCCGGACGCCCTCGGCGGCGCGTGCAGAGAGCATCTTGGCGACGTGCGGGTTGGACTGTGCGAAGAACGTACCCGAGAAGACGAGGACGCTGATCTCCTGCCGGGCCTCCCGCAGCAGCGAGAGCCATACGTCCCGCGGCACGCTGGCTCGGTTCTGGTAGGTGCCGACCAGTTCGGTGCCTAATCCGTCGCGAGGCGGACCGGGCCGTTTGGAGGGCGTCGGCCAGAGGAAGGTCTCCTCCACGCGCAGGTGACCGGCCACCCGAAAGCGATGCCGCGCGTGAGGAACCCGTCCTCCCAGCCACCGGCTCACCGTCTTGGGGTCGACCTCGCAGATCTCCGCGAGCGCATCGGGCGAGACCCCTCGTTGGGCGAGCACGGTATGCAGTCGGTCGTTCACAGAAACCATGCAAGCGGTGCAATGCGTGATCGCGCAAGGACGTTGTGGGACGTTGTCGCGGAATCACAGTGTCACCGGCTGCTGCTTACGCTGGCGTCATGGAGCTCATCGTCCTGTGGGACATCGACCACACCCTCATCGAGAACGCGGGGGTGAGCAAGGAGATCTACACCGCCGCCTTTTCGGCGCTGGCGGGGCGCGAGCCGACAGGGCCGGCACGTACCGACGGGCGTACGGATCGATTGATCATGCGCGACATGTTCGTTCGGGATGGACTGCCCGTACCCGACTGGCCCGGCATCGAGGCCGCCCTCGAACGGGCAGGGCGTGAACGCCTGGACTCTCTGCGCTCGCGCGGATGCGCCTTGCCAGGAGCCCATGAAGCACTGAAGGCCGCCTCGGCACGGAGGGGCTGGGTCTCCTCTGTCCTGACCGGCAACATCGCGGCCAACGCCCGTGTGAAGCTCTCCGCGTTCGGCCTCGACTCCTTGCTGGACCTGCCGGTGGGCGCCTACGGAGCGGACGCCGATCTCCGGCCCGACCTGGTCGCGGTCGCCCGCGAGCGAGTGCGGCGGCTTCGTTGCGTCCCGGTCGACACGCCCATCGTCCTGGTCGGGGACACCCCTCGCGATGTGGAGGCTGCCCTGGCCACGGGGTGCGGGATCGTCGCCGTCGCCTCCGGTCTGCACGATCGCGCGGAACTCGCAGCGGCCGGCGCCCCCGAGGTCCTGCCTGACCTGGCAGACACCCAGCGCCTTCTAATCGTCCTGGAGTCGTTCGCAGGCGACGGAAAACGTCCCAGGACGTCCTCGGGCCGTCCCCGAACGCGGTGACGAGGTCCCCGGGCAGAAAGCCACGATCGGGTTCCCGAAAGGCAGCCAGCCGAAGGAGCCCAAGTGATCAGGGAAGTCACCGGGATCAGGAAGATCCGGATGCTGTACCTGCAGCTGCTCTACCGCTGCAACTTCACGTGCCTGCATTGCTTCCACGGCAAGCGGCTGCAGTACGCGGACACCTTCACCGCCGACGAAGCCGCTTGCCTCCTCACCCTGATGCGCGACGAGTACGGCACGGAGGAGGTCACCCTGCTCGGTGGGGAGCCCTTCGTCCACCGGGATCTCCCGCAGGTCGTCCGCCACGCCAAGGAAGAACTGGGCCAGCGCGTCGAGATCTGCACCAACGGGTACCGGATCGAGCGCCGCCTGACTGAGATCGCACCGCACCTGGACCTCCTCAGGGTGTCCCTGGAGGGCGTCGGATCCACCAACGACGGCATCCGCAGGCACGGCAGTTACCAGAGCGCCCTCAACGCACTGAGCCTGGCACGGGACCTCGGAGTTCCGACCGGCGCGACCATGACCGTGACCTCACGGAACATCGGTGAGGTACTCCCCCTCGCCGGCATCCTGGCCCGACTCGGGGTCCAGCAACTCAAGCTCCACCACCTGCGGCCCGTAGGCAATGCAGCCGACCACCCCGAACTGCTGGTCATCAGCCCGGCGGCCTACGGCCGGCTCCGCGAACAGCTCGCGGCGGCCGACCTGCCCCTGGAGGTGATCGTCGACGAGGACCTCTCCGAGCGCGGCGCCCCGCAGCTCTGCGCCCCGACCGGCGGGCCCCGCGAGATCGACCGCATCGAGGCCGACCCGCGTGGCGCTCTGACCATGTCCTGCAAGGCTGTGGGCAAGGACTCTCACGCCTTCTGGTACGAGAAGAGCGTCGGCCGCATTGTCCATCAGCCCTCGGCCACGGACGAGCTCACGCTCGCGGTGCCGGACGTGGTGTACGCCCATGCCTGACCACCCGCGCTTCGAGAGCCTGGAGGGCTTGCGGGGCACCGGCAAGTCGACCATCGCCCCCATGCTCGCCGCCGCCCGACAAGCTGTGCTCGTCCCCACCGTGCCCGCCCTGTACCAGCCCCTCAGGGCGGCCGTGGACCAGCGGACCAACGTCGACGCGCGGATGTGCCTCTACCTCTCCGCGCTGTTCACCGCGGCCGAGGAAATCCAGAGCCACCTCGACGCCGGCGTCCCCGTGGTCGTCGAGAGCTACTTCGCCCGGTGTCTCGCCACCCACCAGGCCATGGGGGCTCGGCTCGGCGTCACGCTGCCGCACCGGCTCCCGACACCCGTCACGTACTGCCTCGTCTGCGGCGACGACGAACGCCGGCGCCGTCTGGCGGCTCGGGACAAGCCAGCGACGCAGTGGGACGCACTGATCGAAACCGTCCCGGACCAGGTGATCGACGCCTACGCCTCGTTCCCGATGCGGCGCGTCGACACCACGGGGCGCAGCCCCGAAGAGGTCCTCCGTGTGATCACAGAAACCGACGGGCAAGGAGCGAACTCCCATGCAGACTCAGAGCCTGTGGGAGCACACCCTCACTTTCTTCCCTCAGTTCCTCGGCACACTGCGCGAGCGTGTCGCCCCTGACGCCACTGTCGCGGTCGTCGGCGCGAGCGACGGAAAGTTCGTCCTGCCGTTGGCCGCCGCCGGCTACCACGTCGTCGCCATCGAACGCGACGCGCTCGCCCTGCACGGAGGCGAGGTACGCCTTCCGGGTGACAGCGAGGCCCACGCGATGGGCCTGATCGAACGGCTGAAGCTCGAAGAACTCCATTCCCGTGTCCACGTGGTTGAGGACGACTTCCTCGAGGGCAAGCCCCTGGGCGTGCAGTGCGAGGCAGTCTGGACGAGCTGCTCATGGCACTACAGTGCCAACCACCACCGCCCGCTCGCCGAGTTCGTCGACCGCATGCAACGCCTGGTCCGCCCGGGCGGTGTGTTCGGTGCGGAGTTCATGATGCCCGTCGAAAGACGCCACCACATGACCGAGCACTACACCTCTCCCGAGCGCCTGCTCCCTCACTTCATCGGTGACTGGGAAATCCTGCTCACCCTGCGTACGAACGAGTTCACGGAACGGGCCCACGTCGGCCAGCCGAACGACCACACCCACCGCATGGGCCTGCTCATGGCAGCCCGAACGTCCCCCTTTACCGATCACTTCTGAGAGAAGGACACATGAAGCACGAGTACGAGGCGAAGTTCCTGGCCGTCGACGCCGCCGGTCTTCAGGCCAAGCTGGCCGCCCTCGGAGCCGTCCAGGCGTTCCCCCGCACGCTTCTCACGCGCAAGATCTTCGAGAGCGACTCCCTCGACGGCGGGGCCTGGGTCCGGCTCCGGGACGAGGGCACTCGGTCGACGCTCACGCTCAAGCAGGTCACGGACGCCACGACGATCGAGGGCACCAAGGAGATCGAGACCGAAGTCGCCGACCTGCACGCCATGGCCGACATCCTGCGTCGGGTCGGCCTCACCGAGGTGCGCTACCAGGAGAACTACCGGGAGGAGTGGCGCCTGGGCGAGGTCGCCTTCGACTTCGACACCTGGCCCGACCTCCCCACCTTCCTGGAGATCGAGGGGCCCGACGAGGCATCGGTCCGGCAGGCCGCCGCGCTGCTGGACCTCGACTACTCCGAGGCCCGCTTCGGCAGCGTCGACGAGATCTACAAGAGTGAGGCCGGCCGCGACATCCTCTCCGAGCCCACGCTCCTGTTCTCAGACACCGAGAAGCAGGAGGGCTCTTTCTCGGCGGTGCGAGACCATTGATCGACAGGGCGGACAAGCCATGCTCACGGAAGCCGTCTTACGGCACCGGGTCATCCCCGGGGTAGCCGACTTCGCACGCGGCGGACTGCCTGCCCCGGCAACCACGGACGACGCCAACGAGTGGGTCGACGGGGCCTGCTGGCTCTACTGCGGACAGTGGTGGACTCGCGTCTTGTGGATCGGCCCCGCGAGTGTCGCGGGCGCCCAAGCGCCGATGTACGCCTGCGGGCCCTGCATCCGCACGCTCCAGGAGCGGGTCTGGCAATCGCTCCTCAGCCGGGACGAGCCGACTCGCCCCGTGCGGCCGAGTGATCCCAGCGCAGATGGACCGTCCTCCGACCAGCGACCTGGCAGGCACCAGGGCCAGCGCAGATCCCTCCGCCGCGGTTGAGTCCCCGTCCTGGTCACATAAGCACCTACGGGCTCCCTGCGGTATGAGTCCGTGACCAGGGCGGGCCTTCGGTGTGCCGTCGCCGCGGCCGGGGCTTCGGGGCGAGGGGGACCGCTCAGGCCCGGGTCCCCTCCGCCAGGTGTCCCTCCAGCCCGTCCAGCAGCATCCCGCTGCCCTGCTCCGCCATGTCCCGTTCCTCCGCCGTGTCGCAGGTCTGGCGCAGGACGATCTCCGTGCGGTCCGGGCCCTGTGCCGTGAGGTCCAGGCTCATCGTCACCTGGTCCGCGCGGCCGGGGACGTCCATGCCGAGGACGAGGTGGCCGGGCTCGGCGACCTCCACGTAGGAGCCGGTCAGCGGGAAGGCGGCGCCGTCGGGGGTGAGCATCGTGGCCTTCCAGGCGCCGCCCGGGCGTGCGTCCATCTCGACGGAGCCGGGGACGGCGTGGGCCCACCGCGTGTACTGCTCGGGGGTGGTCCACGCCTGCCAGACCCGGGCCACGGGGGCGTTCAGGGTGCGGGTCAGGGCGTAGGAGAAGCCGTCGGCCGCGGAGGTCCGGTCGGTGCTCATGTGCTGACTCCCTTGTCTGGGCCCGCACGCCTCGCGTGAGGTGCCGTGGTCGCTCGCACATGGGTAGACGTCCGCGGGCCTCGGGACTCATCGGTCCGCGGGGAACCGATCCGTACGCCGCCGCCCAGGTGGAGGTCCCCTCAGGCCCCCGCCCCGTGGCACTCCCCGTACGCCCGTCCCGACCCGCACCAGCACTCCGCGCCCCGCTGCGGCGGCCACGCCAGCGCGCGGCCCCGGGCCGCAAGGGTCGTCGCGTACTGCGGCAGCAGCGTCGCGTCGGACGGGGACGCGCCCTCCGAGGCCGCGAACGCCTCGTAGGACGGGACCGTGCCCGGGACGACGCCCAGGTTCGGGGTGCCGGAGGCGGCGAGTTCGCGCAGGGCCGCCTCTATCGTCGTCAGGTGCTCCTCGTAGGAGGGGTACTCCTCGGACAGCGACGGGTACGCCTCCAGCAGCTCCGCCAGTTCCTCCGCCGGCCAGTGCAGCACGGCCACGGGGAAGGGGCGGGACAGGGCCTCCCGGTACGCGCCCAGCTCGGCCCGCAGGCGGGAGATCTCCGCCTCCAGGTCGGCCGGGTCGTCCGAGCCGAGGGACCAGACGCGCTTGGGGTCGTGCAGCTCGTCCAGGGACACCGGCATCGAGTGCAGGGTGTCCGCCAGGCGGTCCCAGTCGTCGTGGGGCGCGCCCAGCATGCGGCGCACCCGGTGACGCCCGTACAGGAGCGGATGCGTGGAGTACGGCGGCTCGGCCACGTCCGTCAGGAGCAGGCGGGCGCCCTCCGTGAACGTCTCCTGGGCCGCCTCCAGCTCGTCGTGGGACTCCAGGGCCTCGGCCACGATCACCCAGGGGGCCGGATCGCGCGGAGCCGTCGTGCGGACGCCCTCGATGATCGCCCTGGCCTCCGCCTCGTGGCCGTACTCCCACAGGTTCGACGCCTTGAGGGCGCGGACCAGGGACGGGTTCTCCAGGCCGTCCGGCGAGGACAGCAGGCGGTCGTAGAGCTTGGTCGCGGAGGGGCGGTCGCCGGACAGTTCCAGGTGGGCCGCGGCGCGCACCAGAAGCGCCTCGGCGTCCTCCGGGTACAGGCCGGCGGTCCGCTCCAGGCGGGCGGCTTCGGCGGTGTGGTCGACGTTTTCGGCAGGCGTGTCGGGGCGCATGGGTGACACCGTACTGCCGAGAGGTGACGAAGGTCAGGGCCCCGCAGGTCAGAAGCGGTACCGGCTCCCCGGGGGCAGCAGGGTCGCGATGCGGACCAGGACCGCCGTCAGCGTCCCGGCCCACAGCAGTACGCCGAGGCACATGCCGAGCACCGCCGTCCGGTAGCGGTCCGGCGCGTCCAGGACCACGCTCTCGGGGGCGCCGGGGAGATGGCGCAGGTGGACGCGGGTGCCCTCGGTGATCCGGTGGGCGTCCGCCGTGTGGGGGAGGGGGTACTCGTGCTCGGTGCCGTGGTCGTCGGTCCAGCGGACCACCAGGTGCAGCGTCGGGTACGAGCCCTCACGGGACGCGACGTGGTCGGTCACCACGCCTTGGGTACGACGTCCCAGGCTGCGCGTCACGTGCTCGGTGAACGCGATCCTGGCCTCGACGGCCGTGAGGGCGAGCCCGGCGAGGAAGGGTATGAGGGCCAGGAACCAGTAGGCAGTCATGGACGCAGAGCCTATGGCGGCCTCCGGCGGGGCGGGGCGGCGACCGTCCCCGGCGGGCGGATCGCCCCGCCCTGTCCGACGGGTCCGCGCCCGGCCCCCGCGCAACCCGTGGGGGCCGTACGTCGTCCTGTTGTATAACTGGGGCAAACGCGCGTACGAGAGGAGGAGCCGCTGATGACCCGAGGCCGGGCCGTCCCGCGTCCCCTCCTCGTGCTGCTGCTGGTGCTCCTGCCCGTCGCGCTCGTCGACGTCGGCAGCCTCTCCGCCACCGTCGCGCTCGCCGCGACCGCCGCGGCCGGCTCCGCGCTCGCCGTCTGCGCCGTCATCGCCGCGCGCTGCGTGCCCGTCGTGCCGCCCACCCGGGTGCGCACGGCCATCAGGGACCGGGACCGGCGTACGGCCTTCCTGCCGCAACGCGATCCCGACGCCGCCGGACGCCGCAGGCCCCGGGCACCCGGACACGCCCTCCCGGCGACCGCCGCGTAGGGCATCCCTTCACCTCGCAAGGCCCGATGCTCCCGCGCGGGTCGTCATGCCGCAACACCCCGATCACCGGTCACCCGCACCGGTCGTCGATCGCACCGGCACGACGAGACCCCCGGAGGGCTCCTCACCCATGTCCGTTTTCGCCAGCCTGGTCGAGCACCTGGCCGACCTGCTCCAGCCGCTGTTCGGCGCCTCCGCCGCGGCCGCCGCCATCGTCCTGTTCACCGCCCTCGTACGCCTCCTCCTCCACCCACTGTCGCGGGCCGCGGCGCGCGGGCAGAAGGCGCGCACCGAGCTCCAGCCGAGGATCGCCGAGCTGCGCCGCAAGCACGCCAGGAACCCGGAGAAGCTGCAGAAGGCCGTCCTGGAGCTGCACGCCGAGGAGAAGGTGTCGCCGCTGTCGGGCTGCCTGCCGAGCCTCTGCCAGCTCCCCGCGTTCTTCCTCCTCTACCACCTCTTCTCCAACGGATCGATCGGCGGCGAGGCGGGCGGCCTGCTCTCCCACCGGCTGCTCGCCGCGCCGCTCGGCGGGCGGTGGGCCGACGCGCTCGGGGACGGCGGGCCCTTCGGCGGCGCCGGGCTCGTGTACGCGGGGCTGTTCGTGCTGGTCGCCTCTGTCGCCGCCTTCAGCTACCGGCTCACCCGGCGTCGGACGGCCGGCCAGCCGGTGCTGCCCGCCGCGGGCGGCGGGGGAGAGCAGGTGCCGGGGCTGGGGGCGATCACCAAGGTCATGCCGTTCATGTCCTTCTTCACGCTCGTCACCGTCGCCGTCGTGCCGCTGGCCGCCGCCCTCTACATCGTCACCAGCACGACCTGGAGCGCCGTCGAACGGGCCGTGCTGTACCGGTGAGGCGGGCGGCGGCGACCGGTGAGGCGACCGCCTGCCCGTGGCTACGGTCCAGTACGTGAACGGGGTATTGCGGAGTGGAACCCGACCTTGGACGATCGAACAAGTCCACCGATGGCTGCGCACTGCCGCAACCAGGTCGCACCTCATCGGGCGGGCGCCCGCGAATGAGGAGTTGGGGATCATGAAGCTGCTGCGAGTCGGTACGGCGGGGTCCGAGCGGCCCGCGCTGCTCGACGCCGACGGGACCCTGCGTGACCTGTCGGGCGTGGTGACGGACATCGACGGCGACCTGCTCGCCGACGACGCGGCGCTCGACCGGGTACGGGCCGCCGCCGGCGCCGGTGAGCTGCCCGTCCTGGACGGCACGGGGCTGCGCGTCGGACCGCCCGTGGGGCGTATCGGCAAGGTCGTGTGCATCGGGCTCAACTACTTCGACCACGCCCGCGAGACCGGCGCCGAGCCGCCCGCCGAGCCGGTCGTCTTCCTCAAGGCGCCGGACACGGTCGTCGGGCCGGACGACACCGTCCTCGTGCCGCGCGGGTCCGTCAAGACCGACTGGGAGGTGGAGCTGGCGGTCGTGATCGGGCGTACGGCCCGCTACCTGGACTCGGCCGAGGAAGGGCTCGCCTGCGTCGCCGGGTACGCGGTCGCGCACGACGTGTCCGAGCGCGAGTTCCAGATCGAGCGGGGCGGGACCTGGGACAAGGGCAAGAACTGCGAGACGTTCAACCCGCTCGGCCCCTGGCTCGTGACCGCCGACGAGGTGCCCGACCCGCAGCGGCTGCCGCTGCGGCTGTGGGTGAACGGGGAGCTGAAGCAGGACGGCACGACCGCCGAGCAGATCTTCCCGGTGGGGGAAGTCGTGCGGTACGTCAGCCGGTTCATGGTGCTGCGCCCCGGTGACGTGATCAACACCGGGACGCCGGCGGGCGTGGCGATGGGGCAGCCGGAGCCGAAGCCGTATCTGCGGGCGGGAGATGTGGTCGAGCTGGAGATCGAGGGCCTGGGGCGTCAGCGGCAGGAGCTGAAGGACGCGTAGGCGCTCCGCTGGGGGCGGGGGACTTCGGTGCGTTGTCGGCCGCGGGCCGAGTGTGGCTGGTTGCGCAGTCCCCGCGCCCCTTCAGGGCGCGTTCCGCTCACGCCAGTAGTGCGGCGAGCCTGCGCCAGCCTTCCCTCGGGGCCGGCGTCGTGTCCGGCTCCACCACCTGGAGGGCCACGTGGTCCGCGCCCGCGTCGTGGAAGGCCGTGATGCGGGTGCGGATCGTGTCCTCGTCGCCCCAGGCGAAGACCGCGTCGATCAGGCGGTCGCTGCCGCCGTCCGCGAGGTCGGCCTCGGTGAAGCCGAGCCGCAGGAAGTTCTGGGTGTAGTTCGGGAACCGCAGGTACATGGCGAGGTAGGCGCGGGCCGTCGCGCGGGCGCCGGACGGGTCGGCGTCGAGGACGACCTTGAGCTCCGGCGCCAGCAGCGGGGCAGCGCCGAGGATCTCGCGGGCCTGCGCGGTGTGCTCGGGGGTGACCAGGTACGGGATCGCGCCCGCCGCCCGGTCCCGGGACAGCTCCAGCATCTTCGGGCCGAGCGCGGCCAGCACCCGGTGACCGGAGCGCATCCCGGCCTTGTCCAGCTCGTCCAGGTAGCCGACCATCGTCGAGTACGGGCGGCTGTACCCCTCGACGCGCGGGCCGTGGCTGACCCCGAGGCCGAGCACGAAGCGGCCGGGGTGGGCCACCTCCAGCTCGGCGAAGGCCGCCGCGGCGGCGGAGGCCTCGTGCTCCCAGATGCTCTGGATGCTGGTGCCGACGACGATCCGCGAGGTCGCCTCGAGCAGCGGGGCGGCGTGCGCGGCGGAGCTGTTGCCGCCCAGCCACAGGGCGCCGAAGCCGAGCTGCTCCAACTCGGTGGCAGCCTCGGCGCGTTCACCCCGGCCCTCCGGGTCCTCGGCGCGCAGGTGCGGGCTCCAGATCCCGTACCGTCCGACGGATTCCTTCAGTGTGGCGCTCGCGTCGTTCATCGGTTCCGATCCCTCCGGTGGGCACGTGATCGTCTCGTCCGGCGTCGTACGTCGCGTGCCAACCGGAGGGACCCGGAGATGATTCCCGGTGGCGGCCGATCGGGCTACTCGCCCAGGAAGCGCTCCAGCGCCTCCACCACCAGCCGGTGGTCCTCCAGCTGCGGCAGACCGGACACCGTCACCGCGCCGATCACCCCCACGCCCTCCACGGTGACGGGGAAGGAACCGCCGTGCGCCGCGTACATGTCCGGGTCGAGCCGCGAGGAGTCCTCGAACGTCGTGCCCTTGGCCCGGAAACGGGCGCCCACCAGGTACGACGCGGAGCCGTACCGCTCCACCACCCGGCGCTTGCGGGTGATCCAGGCGTCGTTGTCGGGGGTCGAGCCGGGCAGGGCCGCGTGGAAGAGCTGCTGGCCGGCCCGGTGGATGTCGACGGCCACCGGCGCCCGGCGCTCCCGGGCCAGCTCGACCAGGAGCGAGCCCAGCGCCCACGCGTCGTCGTGGGTGAACCGGCGGAAGACCAGGCGGCGTTCCTGCGCCTCCAGCTCCTCCACCGTCGGGACGGGGGTCTGCTGGCCGGTCACAGGGACACCACCACTTGGTCGCGGGCCGAACGGCGGGCCGCCTCCAGGACGTCCAGGGCGGCGGCCGCCTCCCGGACGCCGACCGGGTTGGCGCCCTGACCCCGCAGCGCCTTCGCCACCGCCGCGTAGTAGGCGGGGTAATCGCCGGGAACGGTCGCCTCCACGCGTCCGCCGCCGCTCAGCGGGGACTCGCCGGAGCCCACGCGGCCCCACAGCGACTCGGCCTCCTCGCCCCAGCCGGGGCCCGGACGCTTGCCCTCGCGCAGCGCGGCCTCCTGCGGATCCAGGCCGTACTTGACGTAACCCGCCTGCGAGCCCAGCACCCGGAAACGGGGGCCGAGCTGGGCGGCGGTGGCGGAGACGTACAGGTGCGAGCGGACGCCGTTCGCGTGCGTGATCGCGATGAACGTGTCGTCGTCCGCCTCGGCGCCGGCGCGCCGCACGACCGACTCGGCGTACACCTGCGCGGCCGGGCCGAACAGCACGAGCGCCTGGTCGACGACGTGGCTGCCGAGGTCGTAGAGCAGACCGCCGATCTCCGCCGGGTCGCCCGACTCGCGCCAGCCGCCCTTGGGCTTCGGCCGCCAGCGCTCGAAGCGCGACTCGAAGCGCCACACGTCGCCGAGCGCGCCCTCGTCCAGCAGCCCCCGCAAGGTGAGGAAGTCGTTGTCCCAGCGGCGGTTCTGGAAGACGGAGAGCAGCAGGCCGCGCTCCTCCGCCAGCGCCGCCAGCTCGCGGGCCTCGGCCGCCGTGCCCGCGACCGGCTTGTCCACGACGACCGGCAGACCGGCCTGAAGGGCGCGCCGGGCGAGCGGTACGTGGGTCTTGTTCGGGGACGCGACGACGATCAGGTCCAGCTCGGCGGCCCGGTCGAACAGCTCGTCCGGCGTGGCGACGGTCCGCACGTCCGGGAACTCGTCGTGGGCCTGCCGCTGCCGGTCCGGGTTCGAGGTGACCACCGTGTCCAGGGCCAGGCCCTCGGTGGCGGCGATCAGCGGGGCGTGGAAGACGGAGCCCGCGAGGCCGTAGCCGACGAGACCGACGCGCAGCGGGGTGCCGGGAGGAGTACCAGTCATGCGTCCACTTTCGCAACGCTGTTGCCAAAGTGCAAGCGCGGGGGACAATGGGGGCGTGAACAGGGCTGACGGCGAGGGAACGGGCGACGGGGCGCGCGGTGGCGGTGACGGTGGCGGGGGTGTGCGCGGGGGCGGTGGCGTGCGGACCTCGGCGGGCGGGGCGAATCTGCTCGCCCTGCGCAGTCACAACACCGCCCTCGTCCTCGACCTGCTGCGCACCGCCGGCGCGGAGGGCATAAGCCGCCTCGAAATCGCCGAGCGCACCGGGCTCACCCCGCAGGCGGTCAGCAAGATCACCGCCCGGCTGCGGGCGGAGGGCCTCGCCGCCGAGGCCGGGCGCCGCGCGTCCACGGGCGGCAAGCCGCGCACGGTACTGCGGCTGGTGCCGGAGGCGGGGCACGCGGTGGGCGTGCACCTGGACCGGGACGAGCTGCGGGCCGTGCTGGTCGACCTCGTGGGGACGGTCGTGGCGGAGCGGCGGTCCCCGCTGGACCTGGGCGCGGGGGCGGCGACCGTGCTGGAGGGGGTGGCACGGGCGGCGGGCGAGCTGGTCGGCGAGGCACTGGGAGTGCGGGGCGGTCCTGACGGGGCCGGTGCCCGGGAGGCGCCAGGAGACCTGGGGATGCCCGGCGCGCCGGGTGCGCCGGCTGTGCCGGGGGCCCCGGGTGGTCCGGTCGGGCCGGGTGTGCCGGGAGACCCGGGCGGGCGGAACGGTCCCGGTGTGCCGGGAGACCCGGGAGGGCCGAACGGTCCGGGTGGCCGTCTCGCCGATGCCCCCACGCTGCTCGGTCTGGGGGTCGCGCTCCCCGGGCCGCTCGACCACGTCCGGGGAGTGCTGCACCGGGTCACCGGCTTCCCGGAGTGGGACGGCTTCCCGCTGCGGGACGCGCTGGCCCGGCGACTGGGGGTGCCCGTCGTCGTCGACAAGGACACCAACGCGGCGGCCCTGGGGCTGGCCGTCGGGGGCGAGGGCGGCGAACGGGGCGGTGAGAGCGGGTCCTTCGCCTATCTGCACCTCGGTACAGGGCTCGGCGCCGGCCTCGTCTTCGGCGGCGGCGTGCACCGGGGGGCCCGCACCGGCGCCGGGGAGTTCGGGCACCAGGTCGTCCAGCTGGACGGGCCGCCCTGCACCTGCGGCGGGCGCGGCTGCATCGAGGCCCTCTGCCTGGGCGCCGTCGCCCGCGGCGACCTCGGGGAGGCGGCGCGGGTCCTGGGCGCGGGCGCCGCCAACCTCGCCGGGCTGCTGGACATCGACCTGGTCCTGCTCGGCGGCCGTACCGTCGCCGCCGCGCCCGACGTGTTCGTCTCCGGAGTCGGCGCCGTCCTCGACGGCCGGGCCCGGCGCGAGGGCGGGCGTGCGGGTGCCGTGCCGGTGCGGATCGCGCCCGGCGGGACGCGCGGGGTCGCCCGGGGCGCGGCCCAACTGCTGCTCGCGCCGCTGTTCGGGCGGGGCGACGTCCCCTGAACCGGCCGACCGGCCCCGTTCACGACCCGGCGAACGGGCCCGTCACGACCCGGCCCGGGCCCCGGTGCTGACCCGGCTGGCCCCGGTCCGACCTCGCCGGCGGGCCTGCCCCGACCTGGCCGGGGGGCCTGCCCTGACCTGGCCGACTGGCCATGCCCGACGTGGCCGACTGACCATGCCCGACCTGGCCGGTGGGTTTGCCTCGACTTGGCCGGCGGTCCACCCCCCGATTTCGCCGGTGGGCCTGCCTCGATCTCGCCGACGGTCCCCCCGGACCCGGCCGGCGGGCCTGCCCCGACGTGGCCGACTGGCCATGCCCGACTTGGCCGGCGGACCATCCCCCGACCCGACCCGACCCGACCCGACCCGACCCGACCCGACCCGACCCGACCCGACCCGACCCGACCCGACCCGACCCGACCCGACCCGACCGGCGGACCATCCCCGACTTGGCCAGCGGTCCATCCCCGACGTGGCCGACTTGCCATGCCCGACCTGGCCGGTGGGTTTGCCTCGACTTGGCCGGCGGTCCACCCCCCCCGATCTCGCCGGTGGGCCTGCCTCGATCTCGCCGACGGTCCCCCCGGACCCCGCCGGCGGTCCACCCCCGACCCCGCCGAGGGGCCTGCCCCGACCTCGCCGGCGGGCCTGCCCCGACCCCGCCGACGGGTCACCCCCGGCCCCGTCGGCGCGCTCGCCTCCGGTGCGCCGGACGAGGGCACTGGTGCCGCCGTTCGAGGGGCGCACCCCGAACGGCGGTTCCGGTCGCCGCCATCGGCCGACACGCTCATGTGTTTATGCGACTGTTCACGCCCGCGTCCCCCTGCCTGGCGGCGGCAGCCGCCCTCCTGGCCGCCTCCGCCCCGGCCACGGCCGCCGCACCTCCGGCCCCCGGCGGCTCCGGCGCCCCGCTGCCCGCCTGCACGGCCCCCGACGACCACACCTTCCCGCTCACCACCCGCATCCACGGCGGCCCGGGCGCCTACGAGTCCGGCGGCGGCTTCGGCGTCTGGTACCTGGACCTCACCAACACCACGTCCCGCACCTGCGAGGCCGTCCACCCGGTCGTCGTCCTCGTCGACGAACGGCGGGCCCTGGAGCCGGCGCAGGCCCGCCTGGAGTTCTACGACGGCGACCGCCCCCGTCCCGTCACCTTCGAGGAGACCGACCGCGACGAGCTGATCGGCGCCTTCGGCGGGGGAGCGGGCGAGGCCGCCTTCCCCGGCTTCACCGTGGGCCCCGGCAGGACCCTCACCGTCAAGGTGCGGCTCGCGCTCACCTCGGACACCGCGCCGGGCGAGGTCACTGCCAACGCCGCCGTCGTCCAGCGCCGCGGCGACGACGGCGACTGGGTCGGCCAGTCGAACGACTACCGCTTCCGCGTCGGCGCCGGCGGCACGTCCGACGAGGGCGTCGACGAGGGCGCCGACGA
Organism: Streptomyces sp. NPDC032940; assembly: GCF_040636935.1. Classification (NCBI taxonomy): domain Bacteria; kingdom Bacillati; phylum Actinomycetota; class Actinomycetes; order Kitasatosporales; family Streptomycetaceae; genus Streptomyces; species Streptomyces sp. NPDC032940. The sequence continues at coordinate 175,718 of NZ_JBEZVJ010000004.1, forward strand.
GGGCGTCGACGAGTCGGCCGCCGCCGGGAGCGCCGAGCCCGTCGCACCCTCCGTCGCCTCCACGCCCGACGGCCGGGGCGACCGGTTCCCGTTCGCCGACGAACTCGCCGGCACCGGTGCGGGCCGCCTGGACGCGGCCCTCGCGACCGCCGCCCTGCTCCTCGCCACCGGCGCCGCTGCCGTACTGGTGTCCCGCAGACGCCGCTGACGCCTGGGCCGGCCAGCGCCCCTACGCCGGCAAGGCGGCCACCGAAAGCTGAGACGGCCGTTCCCCCAAGATCCTGCCTTGCTTAGGCTGGGGCGCACGCTGGACCGCGTACGGCAGGAGATCCCGCACATGGCAGACCGCAAGCCCATCGAGTCATGGCTCACCGACATGGACGGGGTGCTCATCCACGAGGGTGTCCCGATCCCCGGCGCCGACGCCTTCATCAAGAGGCTGCGCGAGTCCGGCAAGCCCTTCCTCGTGCTGACCAACAACTCCATCTACACCCCGCGCGACCTGCACGCCCGGCTGCGCCGCATGGGCCTGGAGGTCCCGGTCGAGGCGATCTGGACCTCCGCGCTGGCCACCGCCAAGTTCCTGGACGACCAGCGGCCCGGCGGCTCGGCGTACGTCATCGGCGAGGCCGGGCTGACCACCGCCCTGCACGACATCGGCTACATCCTCACCGACCACGACCCCGACTACGTGGTCCTCGGCGAGACCCGCACCTACTCCTTCGAGGCCATGACGAAGGCGGTCCGGCTGATCAACGCCGGCGCCCGCTTCATCTGCACCAACCCCGACGAGACCGGCCCCTCCACCGAGGGTCCCCTCCCGGCGACCGGCGCGGTGGCCGCGCTGATCACCAAGGCGACCGGCAAGCAGCCCTACTTCGCGGGCAAGCCCAACCCGCTGATGATGCGCACCGGCCTCAACGCGATCGGCGCCCACTCCGAGACCAGCGCGATGATCGGCGACCGCATGGACACCGACGTGCTGGCCGGCATGGAGGCCGGGATGCAGACCTTCCTGGTGCTCACCGGCCTGACCCGGCCCGAGCAGGTCGAGAACTTCCCGTACCGGCCGTCCCAGGTCGTCGACTCCATCGCGGACCTCGTCGACCGGGTCTGAAACCCCCGCGGGCCCCTCATCGCCCGTTCGGCCCAGTACCGCCCCCGCACCGGATGCGGGGGCGGTCCCCGCGGGGCAGCCTCCAGGTGACTGGAGGTACACGATGGGCTCACTGAAGGTAACTCTCTGTGCCACGGCCGTGCTGGCCGCGGTGTGCGCACCGGTCGCCCCGACGGCGCAGGCGGCGGACGGGAGCGGGGTCTCGGTGACCCCGGCCTCCCCGGCGCCCGGCGCCGACGTCACGCTCCGCGTACCCGACTGCACCGAGCGGACGGCCGTCGCCGTGTCGGCGGCCTTCGAGACGGACGTCCGGCTCTTCGTGGCCGCCGGGGACGGCGCCCTCGTCGGCACCACCCGGGTCCGCACCACGGTGACGGCCGGTGTCTACGCCGTGCAGGTCACCTGCGGCCAGGAAGCCCGCAGGGGCACCCTCACCGTGCAGCGCCCGCACCGCCCGACCGCGCCCGCCTCACCCGTCGCCCCCGTCGACGCGGGCGGCGGCGGCGCGGCGGAGCTGGCCGCGCCGGACACCGGGGACGGGGCGCGCGTCGACGCCCCCGGCACCGCGCACACCGTGACCGGCCTGGCGCTCGCCGGGGTCGCCGCCGTCGCCGTCGGGCTGCGCGGGGTGCGCAGCCGGAGCCGCAGGACGGACTGACCATGTCCGACCGTGATCAGGGCCGGGACGAGGGCCCGATACCCGTCGTCGGCCCCGGCAGGCTGGTGAGCGGCATCGCCTGGGTGGTGCTGCTCCTCGGGCTGTGGCTGTGGGGCCGCGAGGCCACCGACGTGCGCGAGGGCGTGTCCCGTCCGGCCACCGGCGACATGGCGGCGGCCGGACGGCCCCCCGACACACCGCTGCCGCCCGCCCACGCGCCCCTCGGCGACGCCCGGCCCGAGCGGCTCGACGTCCCGGAACTCGGCATCAGCGCCCCGGTGCTGGCGCGCGGCCTCGACGCTGAGGGCGCGATCGAACCGCCCTCCTTCGACCAGGCCGACGCCGTCGGCTGGTACGCGGCCGGCGTGACCCCCGGAGAGGCCGGGACCGCCCTGATGGTCGGGCACGTCGACACCGAGACCCGCCCCGCCGTCTTCTACAAGATCAGCACCCTGGAACCGGGCCGGACCATCCGGGTGCTCCGCGAGGACGACGAGATCGCCGAGTTCACCGTCGACGACGTCGAGGTCCTCGACCGCGACGGCTTCGACGCCCGCCAGGCCTACGGGCCGCACGACGCGGGCCGGGCCGAACTGCGGCTGATCACCTGCGGCGGCACCTTCGACCGCGCCACCGGCGGATACACCGCCAACGTCGTCGTCTCCGCGTATCTCACGGGCACCGGCACGTGACCCGCGTATGTCAGGATTGACCCCTCGAACAGTGCACCCAGGGGGGTTGGATGTACGGCAGCAGGGGGGCCGGGACGATGACCGCGAGGCGGGCGTCCGCGGCGGTGCTGGGGGCGGCACTGCTGATCGCGGGGTGCTCGTCGTCCGGTGACGACGAGGACGAGAACAAGGACGCGGGGGCCGGGATCACCCAGCAGCCCAAGGAGACCGACCCGTTCTGGGTCAATCCGGACGGCAACGCGGCCCGGCAGGTGGCCTCGCTGGAGAAGGCCGGCAAGAAGGACCAGGCCGACCGCATCCGCAAGATCGCCCAGCAGCCGACCGGCGAGTGGATCAGCCCGGAGAACCCGGAGGACCAGGCCCGCGGCTTCACCGAGGCCGCCGACAGGGCCGGGCGCACCGCGCTGCTCGTCCTGTACAACATCCCGCACCGCGACTGCGGCCAGTACTCGCAGGGCGGTGCCGCCGACGGCGACACCTACCGGGAGTTCATCGACGGCGTGGCCAAGGGCATCGGCGACCGCGCCGCCACCGTCGTCCTCGAACCGGACGCGGTGCTCCACCTGGTCGACGGCTGCACCCCGGACGAGTTCCACGAGGAGCGCTACGACCTTCTCAAGGGCGCCGTCGCCAAGCTCACGGCGCTGAAGAACACCAAGGTCTACCTGGACGCGGGCAACGCCGGCTGGGGCCACCCCGACCAGATCTTCGAGCCCCTCAAGTGGGCCGGCATCGACCAGGCCGACGGCTTCGCCGTCAACGTCTCCAACTTCTACTCCACCGAGGACTCCATCGCCTACGGCAAGCAGCTCTCCGCCAAGGTGGGCGGCAAGCACTTCGTGATCGACACCAGCCGCAACGGCAACGGCCCCTACACCGAGGGCGCCCCGGACGAACGCTGGTGCAACCCGCCCGGCCGAGCCCTCGGCGAAACCCCGACGACGAAGACGGCCGACCCCCTGGTGGACGCCTACCTCTGGGTCAAGCGCCCCGGGGAATCGGACGGCGAGTGCAAGGGCGGCCCGAAGGCCGGCGAGTGGTGGTCGGACTACGCCTTGAAACTGGCGGAGGGATAACGCCCAGGGGCGCGGGGCTGTGGCAGGTGCGGCTCCACCGTGTGGACCCGGCCGGCCACAGCGCTCCCGCGCCCCTGGGCACCGCCTTCGGGAGCGCTACGGCACGTGCACCCACTGCGCCTTGGAAGGCGTCCCGTCCCCGTCCGTGGCGAACAACATGTACCACCCGGACTGCACCAGGTTCTTCCCCTCCGGCACCGTCACCGTCAGCTTGTCCCCGTCCGCCTTGAAGTCCAGCGCGATGGACCGCTGGTCGACGTCCGTGACGTGCGTCGAGGCGCTCGGCCGGATCAGCCGCACCTTCTTGACCGTCGAGGCCGCCCGCGAGGTGAACGTCCCCGACTCGCCGCGCGCGATGGTCTGCGGGCCGCCCGACAGGTCGGGCCGCGAGTCCCGGTACAGGTACGGCGGCGTGTAGATCTCGATGCGCTGCTCGAACTTGCCCGGCTTGGTGTTGGCCTTGTCGGCGTAGAGCGAGTCCGAGCCGAAGAACATCAGGCGCCCGTCGGGCAGCAGGATGGACCCGGAGTGGTAGTTGCGGCCCACGAGCGGGTCGGCCACCTTCTCGAACGTGTTGGTGTCCGGGTGGTACAGCCGCGCCTGGTGGATGTTGGAGTCGCCGCGGCCCCGGTAGTCCTCCGAGCCGCCCGAGACCAGCACGGTGTCGTCGGGCAGGACCGAGGCCTGCGGATAGCGCGTGCCCTTCTCCAGCGACGGCCCGTCGACGAACTTCGGGTCGTCGGCCCTCAGATCGACGATCCGCGTCTTCTCGCTGGCCAGCTTGGACTCGCCGACCCCGCCACCGCCGATCACCATGTACTTCTCGTCCTGCGCCGGCGGCAGCAGCACGGTGCCCGAGGTCTCCAGCATGTTCGGGTCGCTCATGCCGGGGATCTTGGTGAACTTGTTGGTCTCCACGTCCCAGATGCCCGGGTCGCGGCCGACGTCGTCGGGGCCGTACCCGGCGTTCGAACCCGAGTAGAAGATCTTGCCGTTCTGCATCAGGAACAGCGCCGGGTACGTCGGGAACTGGCGGACCTTGTCGGTGTAGGTCCACTTCTTGGTCTCGGGGTCGTAGACCTCGTTCTTGCCCGGGACCAGCTGGCCGATGTCGTCGAGGCCGGAGACGCTGAGGATCTTGCCGTCGCTCAGCGTGGTGAGCGTCGGGTACCAGCGGGCCTCGTGCATCGGGTCGACCTTGATGTACTTCTCGGCGACCGGGTCGAACTCGAAGGCGTCCCGGATGCCCTGGAAGTCCTTCTTGTCGAGGGCGAGCTTCTGCGCGATCCCGTAGGTGTTGCGCGCGTCCGCACCCGACAGGCCCTGGATGCGGTAGTTGTCCTCGGTGCCGGTCTCGTACTCGGCGCCGCTCTTCTGCGCCTCGACGTAGATCCGGCCGAGACCCGGGTCGTTGCGCACGAACGCGCCGGTCGCCGGGTCGAAGACCTTCTTCGCGCGCGGCACCAGCACCGGGTCCTTGGAGACGAACGTCTTGCCGTTCTCCTTGCCGGTGAAGCGGGTGCCCGCGGGCAGCGTGATCGGCTTGTCCGGGTTCTCGTTGTGGACGATCATCAGACCGCCGGCCTTGGTGACGTCACCCTTGAGCTTCTCGTACCGCTTGGTGCCGCCCGCGATCAGCAGATTGCCGTTGGCGAGCTGGGTGTGGCCGGTGCAGAACAGGTCGGCGGGCGTCGGCACCTCCTTGATGGTCCCCTTGACCGGGTCCCAGATCCGGGTGTCGAACTTCTTGGCGTCGAAGTTGTCCTGGTTGTTGCCCGACCCCGCGACGAGCAGCACCTTGCCGGTGCGCAGCAGCGCCGCGTGGATGGTGTTCTGCCGGTACTTCTCGGGAAACTCGATGATCTCCCACTTGCCGTTGGCGGCCTTGTACTCCGGCTTGTTGATCTTGTACTGGTGGTATTTCTCGGTTCCGAAGCGGTAGAGCCACGGCCCGTTCATCCCGGCCAGCGCTACTACCACCGCCGTGCCTATCGCGAAGCGACGGGCCCGGCGGCGGCCGGCACGGTCCTTCATTCCTTACGTCCCCCAAGTCCACCAAGGGCGATCTGCATGGTCTGGTCGCTGCCCCCCTCGGGGGAGGCGGCCCAGCTGGGCTTCTGCTGCGGCAGGTGCGCGCCGTGCGCACCCGGCGTTCCGTAGGGCGCGTCCTGCGCCGGCAGCGGATGCGGCTGGTAGGGCCCCGCGGGCGCCGCGTCCTCGGGCTGCGTGCGCGGCTCCGCGGGAGCCGCCGGGGCGGGCTTCTTCCTCGCCTCCCGCAGGGAGTGCCGCCAGGCGAAGATCGGCGAGGCGGTGATCAGGAGGGCGAACATCGCCCAGATGATCATCGCCGGGTGGGAGTGGCCCAGCGCGAAGCCGGCGGTGATCGAGCCGCCGAAGATGACGATGAAGTACCAGTGGTAGCGGAAGGTCCCGAACAGGGTGTCCGGGCTCGCCGAGTCGCCCTTGGGGGTCACCACGAACTTGCTCTTGCGCCGCAGCACGGAGTCGATGAGCGCCTTGGCGTACAGCGGCGCCGACAGCGCGGACATCACCATGCCGGCCACACCGCCGGAGCCCTCCGGCTCGTGCGGCGAGACGTTGTGCCGGCGGTTCCAGACGTACAGGCCGATCTGGAGCGCGGAGGCGTTGCCGTAGAGCATCAGCCAGACCGCGGGGTCGATGTTCACACCCGAGGCGCCCATGCCCAGGAACAGGGCGCAGCTCAGCGCCGCCAGGATCCAGTTCAGCGCCGACATCGGGTAGAAGATGATCATCATCGTGTAGTTGAAGAGCTTGCTCGGCGGCAGCGAGTACCAGCCCTTCCAGTACTGCTTGAGGATCGTCTCGTACGTCCCTCGCGACCAGCGCATCTGCTGGGTGAAGAAGTCCGTCCAGGCGTTCGGGCCCTCGCCGACGGCCAGCACGTCGGGGGTGTAGACCGAGCGCCACTTGCGGCCCGTGGCCGGGTTCTTGTGGCGGTGGATCTCGAAGCCGGTCGCCATGTCCTCGGTGATCGAGTCGTACAGACCGCCGATCTGCTTCAGCGCCTTGATGCGCACCGCGTTGGAGGTGCCCACGAACATCGGCGCGCCGTAGCGGTTGCCCGCGCGCTGGATCAGCGCGTGGAAGAGGAACTGCTGGGACTCGGCGGCCTTGGTGATCGGGTTGTCGTAGTTGCCGTAGACCTGCGGGCCGATGACGAAGCCGACGTCCGGGTCGCGGAAGAAGCCGAGCATCCGCTCCAGGTAGTTCGGCAGCGGCACGTGGTCGGTGTCGACGGAGGCGAAGAAGTCGTAGTCGTCGCCGTGCGCCTCGAGCCAGGCGTTGTAGTTGCCGTGCTTGGTCTTGGCACGGTGCGGTCCCTTGGGCCGGTTCCACTTCGCGACGCCCTTGCGGGAGAAGTGGTGCACGCCGAGGCGCTCGCAGACGGCCTTCACCTCGGGGTCGTCGCCCTCGTCGAGGAGCCAGACGTGCATCAGACCGCGGTGGCGGATCTTGACGGCCGCCTCCAGGGTCTTCGTCACCATCTCCAGCGGCTCCTTGCCGGGCACGAAGGAGGTGAGGAAGGCGACGCGGGTGCCGGTCTCGGGGACCACGGGTATCGGGTCGCGGGCGACCAGCGTGGCGTGCGCGTTCGACAGCACGTTCAGACAGCGGAAGAGCTCGATCAGGCCGATCGAGACGAGCATGACGATGTCGAGGGCGGGCAGCCAGTCGAAGGCCGGGTAGTCGCGCTCCGTCCAGTGCTCGGGCTGGAGCAGCCACACCAGCAGCACCACCGACAGCAGCGGGGCCGCGGCCAGCATCAGGGCCACGCGTATCCGGTGCGGCTCCTGCGAGAGCAGCGAGCGGTACTGCACCTTGTACGGCTTGTGCGGGTCCGGCTGGGTGAGGGGGCCCGCGAGCCGGCTGTAGTGCTCGTAGTCGTATCTCGGCAGCGTCTTCTTTATCCGGCGGAACGAGCCGGTGTTCCAGGTCCGGTGCGCGGGCACCCTGAGCTGGGTCGTCTGAGACGGGTCGTGGTCCTGCCCGGCGCCCGTCGGCGTCGACGTCATGAGTCATCCCCCCACACGCGGGTCAACGCGCGTTTCGTCGCTTCCTTCGTCCGCCGGGTCCCCCTCGGCCGTCACGGACGTCACAGTGGTGGGTTGCGGTCACCACGGCATCCACACCCTATCTAGACATGGATCCGCGACCCCCGGTTGCATGATGCCCCCCACGGCATCCGGCCCCCCAACCGGACCAGGGTTCTACGGCGTTCGTCATGATCGCAAGAGGCCGAGGCGCCGGGTACGCCGAAGGCCCCCCGTGTGCTACGGAGGGCCTTCGACCGTCTGTGCGCCGCCAGGGACTCGAACCCCGGACCCGCTGATTAAGAGTCAGCTGCTCTAACCAACTGAGCTAGCGGCGCCTGCTGACCTGGAGAACTCTACCGGACGCGGACGGGTGCTCCGGACCACGTCCGGGGCGGGCGTCCCCCTGCGCGCCGCCCGGGTACATCATTCGGACCGTCAACATGCGCGCAAACAGGACAGTTGGGAAACTGATCACTGTGCGCCGGTACGCACGCCGTCGCGGACTTTTTCACGTGGATGTGAGAGGAATCGCATGGAGACTCCGGTATTCGAGGAGGTCGGCCCCGTGAGCGACTGCGACTGCCCCGGGTGCCGGCACTGGCGCAGCGTCCTGCCGCACGCCCCGGCCGGCCGCGCCCCCGCCCATCCGGCCGCGCACCGGGTCCTGGTGATGGCCACCGCCGCCACCGCGACCGCCGCCCTCGGCGCGGGCCAGGCCGCGGCGGCCCCGACCACCGTCCACGCCCCCGACCGGCCCGGCGATCCGGGTGATCCGGTGGCCGTGGAGCCGGACACCCCCCAGGGCCCCAGGGCTCCGCTGCACGGTCCGACGGGCCGCCCGGCGGGTCCCGCGGCCGGCACGCTGCTGCCCGCGATCACCCGTACGGAGATCATCGAACGGGCCAGGACCTGGGTCACCGCCAAGGTGCCCTACAGCATGACCGCCTACTGGTCCGACGGTTACCGGCAGGACTGCTCGGGCTATGTCTCGATGGCCTGGAACCTGCCCACCAACGAATGGACCGGCAGCCTCGGCGCCTTCGCGGACCGGATCACCAAGGAGGAGCTCCAGCCCGGCGACATCCTGCTCTTCCACAACACGGCCAACCCGCAGTCGGGCTCCCACGTGGTGATCTTCGGCGGCTGGACCGACTCCAAGCACACCTCCTACACGGCCTACGAGCAGACTCCGCCGCACGCCCGCAAGGCGACGACGCCCTACGCCTACTGGAGCAACTCCGCCAAGTACCTCCCCTACCGCTACAAGGGGGTGACGAGCACGACGACGCCCGCGGCGGGCGGGGAGCCGGCCACGGCGGCGAGCCCGGAGAAGTCCTCCACCGGCGCCGGCGCCCCGCCCGCCTCGCACGGGGTGCCCGGCTATCCGGGGCGGGCCATGTTCCGCCCGGGCGCGGACAACCCGTACGTCACCCAGCTCGGCGGACAGCTGGTGAAGAAAGGATTCGGCAGGCACTACACGAAGGGGCCGGGGCCGCGCTGGGGCGAGGCGGACCGGCGCAACGTCGAGGCCTTCCAGCGCGCCCAGGGCTGGCGCGGCGGCGCGGCGGACGGCTATCCGGGCCCGGAGACCTGGCGGCGGCTCTTCTCGTGACCGCTCCCTCGGGGGCACCGTTCGTGATCACCCGTTCATGACGCGTCTGGCGCGGAGGCTGGAGCACGCATGAGTACGACCTCTTCCACGACACCCCCGACGACCCCGGAGCCGGCCCCGTCGGCGGCCTCGCCGTCGCCGATGCCCTCGCCCCAGGCTCCGCCGCCCGCCCAGGCCACGGCTCCCGGGCCCGGCGGGCCGGGGGAGGGGACGGCGCGGCAGCGGCTCATCCACAACGAGGCGACCACCGAGATCCCCGTCCACCTGCTGTTCCGGGACGACCCCGCCCCGGCGCCGGTGCCGCTGCGGCCCGCGGTCGTCGAGCGCCGGCACGGCACGGGGGAGCAGCCCCGGATGCGGCGTCCCACCGCGGCGCGGCCCCGCCCGGTGGCGGCGGTGGACCCGGAGCTGACGGAGCGTCCGGCCCGGGTGCTTCCGGGCCTCGCGGGCGTGGCCGCGGGGGCCTGCGGGGTGGCGGGCTGTGCGGTCACCTCCTGGTGGGCCGGGATCGTGCCGCCGCTCGCCGTCGGGGCGCTGGGGCTGCCGGCCCAGGCGGGCGCCGGGCTCGGGCCCGCGCAGTGGGCGGCGTACGCGGCCGCCGGGGCGCTCGGGCTGTTCGGCTTCGGCGGGCTGGCCCGGGGCCGGACCGGCCAGGCCTGGGTGCTCGGGCTGTTCGGCCGCTACCGGGGGACCGTGCGGCGCACCGGCCTGATGTGGGTGAACCCCCTGTTCCTGCGCCGCCGGGTCGACGTGCGGCTGCGGCACTGGCGCAGCGAGCCGATGCCCGCGGCCGACGGGAACGGCGTCGCGCTGCGGACGGTGACGCTGGTGGTGTGGCGGGTGCGGGACACCGTACGGGCCACGCTGGGCGTCGAGGACCACGAGACGTATCTGCGGGAGTGCGTCGAGGCGGCGCTGGCCCGGGTCCCGGTGGAGCCGGCGGGCACCGTCCGGGGTGCGGCGGACGTGGCGGGCGAGACGCTGACCCGGCTGGTGGCGGCGGACGCGGCGCCGGTCGGCCTGGAGGTGTTCTCGGTGCGGCCGGTCCGGGTGGAGTACGCCCCGGAGGTGGCCGCCGCGATGCACCGGCGCCGGATCGCCGCACTGGACGCGGCGCAGCGGGCGAGCGTGCTCACCTCGGTCGTGGACTCGGTGGAGGACACGGTGACCCGGCTGACGATGCGCGGGCTGGTGGAGCTCGACGACTACGAGCGCAAGGTGCTGGTGAAGGACCTGACGGTGGCGTTCTGCGCGGGGCGGGGCGAGCCGGGGGCGTGAGCGGGAGGCGTCGGACGGGGCCCGGGGCGGGGCGCACCCGGTTCTTCGATTGGTATGGACATGTTCAACTGTCAGCAATAACCTGGGACTTGGTCTAGACCAGAAAAGCTCGCTGCACTTCCCCCACGTCACAGGAGAAGACAGTCATGCGCACAAGGACCAAGCTGTCCGCCGCGGCGCTGGGTATCGCGACGACCGGAGCCCTCGTGCTCTCGTCCGGCGGTGCCAGCGGCCACGGCTACACCGACCTCCCCGTCAGCCGGCAGAAGGTGTGCCAGAACGGCACCGTCACCGGGTGCGGCTCCATCCAGTGGGAGCCGCAGAGCGTCGAGGGTCCCAAGGGCTTCCCGGCCGCCGGACCGGCCGACGGGAAGATCTGCTCGGCGGGCCACGGCACCTTCGCCTCGCTCGACGCCCCCAAGCAGCCCAACGGCCAGGCGTGGCCGACCACCAAGGTGAACGGCGGACAGAGCTACACCTTCCGCTGGCAGTTCACCGCCCGGCACGCCACGACCGACTTCAAGTACTACGTCACCAAGCAGGGCTGGAACCAGGACCACGCCCTGACCCGGTCCGACCTCAACCTCACGCCGTTCTTCACGGTGCCCTACGGCGGCAAGCAGCCGCCGGCCACGCTCTCCCACAGCGGCACGCTGCCGACCGGGCTGAGCGGGCACCACGTGATCCTGTCGGTGTGGACGATCGCCGACACGGGCAACGCGTTCTACGCCTGCTCGGACGTGACCTTCTGAACGAAGGAGGGCCCCTCGCGTGTGCGAGGGGCCCTCTTCTGTGCGCCGCCAGGGACTCGAACCCCGGACCCGCTGATTAAGAGTCAGCTGCTCTAACCAACTGAGCTAGCGGCGCATGACTCCCGCCGTCCGCTTCCCGCGGCCGGCGACGAGAAAAATAGTACCCGGTCCGCGGGGGTGCTCCCGACCACCGCCCGCGCCGGGCCGCCGGGTCCTAGATCGCCAGGGACAGCAGGACCGGCGCCGCGCCCCGGTTCAGGGCGTCCGCGGCCTGCCGCAGCCGGTGGGCGTGGGCGACCGGCAGGGACAGGGCGAGGCAGCCCGCGGCGGAGCCCGCCGTCAGCGGGACGGCCGCGCAGACCGTGCCCACCGCGTACTCCTGCAGATCGAGGACGGGCACCGTGGGCGGCTGCGTCTCCAGCCGGGACAGCAGCAGCTTGTCGCTGGTGATCGTGCGCGAGGTCAGCCGGGCCATCTTGTGCCGGGACAGATGGTCGCGGCGGCCCGCGTGGTCCAGCTGGGTCAGCAGGCTCTTGCCGACCGCGGTGGCGTGCGCCGAGACGCGGAAGTCCACCCACTCGTTCACCCGGGGGGCGGCCGGGCTGTCGGCGTACTGGGTGACCCTGACCTCGCCGTCGACGTACCGGCTGATGTAGACGGCGGCGCCCACCGAGTCGCGCAGCCGGTCCAGGGTGTGCTGGAGCTTGTCGCGCACGGCCTCCTCGCGGCCGTGCGCGGAGCTCAGCCGGGACAGGGCCTCGCCCGTGACGTAGGCCCCGTCGCCGGTCTGCTCGACATAGCCCTCGCGGCGCAGCATGCGCAGCAGCGGGGTCAGCCGCTCCCGGCCGAGGCCGGTCTGCCGGGCCAGCTCGCCGGCGGTGATTCCGGTGCTGTGCCGCGCCACCGTCTCCAGGGCGCGCAGGGCGTCCTGGACCGAGTGGTGCGGCGCGGTCGGCTTGTGCTGCAGCGCCACGGTGGTCTCCCCCTGCGCTCGCTTCGTAGGCCCTGATCCGGACAGCGGGTCACCTTCACGATAGCCGTCAAGGCGCCCGATGCGAGGGGGTGTTGGCGAGATTCCGGCGCCCCCAACTGCGACGCAGGCACTCTGGCATATGCCAGTGGCGTGCCCCGGCGTCCCGACCTCGGACGTTGGGGCACGCCCCGCCCTCACAGCACCGCGCTGAGAAATTCCCGCGTCCGGTCGTGCTCCGGCTCGCTGAAGATCTTCTCCGGGGCACCCGCCTCGATGACCCGGCCCGAGTCGAACATCAGTACCTGGTCCGAGATGTCCCGGGCGAAGTTCATCTCGTGGGTCACGCAGAGCATGGTGATGTCCGTGCTGCGCGCGATGTCCCGCAGCAGGTCGAGGACGCCCGCGACCAGCTCCGGGTCGAGCGCGGACGTCACCTCGTCGAGCAGCAGCACCTTGGGCCGCATCGCCAGCGCCCGGGCGATCGCCACCCGCTGCTGCTGACCGCCGGAGAGCTGGGCCGGGCGGGCGTCGCACTTGTCGGCCAGGCCCACCATGTCGAGCAGGCCCTTGGCGCGCTCCACCGCCTCGTCCTTGGACAGGCCGAGCACGGTGACCGGCGCCTCGGTGATGTTGCGCAGCACGCTCATGTTCGGGAACAGGTTGAACTGCTGGAACACCATGCCGATCTGCTTGCGGACCTCGCGGCGCTCCTTCTCGGTCGCCGGGAAGAGCTTCTGCCCGTCCACGGTGATCGTGCCCTCGTCGGGCTTGAGCAGCGTCATCAGCAGCCGCAGGATCGTCGTCTTGCCCGACCCGGACGGGCCGATCAGCGTGACGTGCTTGCCGGCGTCGACGGCGAAGTCCAGGTGGTCGAGGACGGTGTTGTCCCCGAACCGCTTGGTGACCTGCTCCAGGCGGATCAGCTCGCCGGAGCTGCGCTCGGGGCTCTTCTCGGGATTGGGGAGAGTGTCAGTGGGCAAGGCGTCGCTCCAGGGCTCGCAGGGCAAGGGAGGCCAGGTAGGAGACGATGACGAAGGCCACGCCGATCACCGTCAGGGGCTCGGTGAACTGGAAGTTCTGCTGCGAGAACAGCCGCGCCTCGCCGAGCATCTCCAGCACCGTGATCGCCATCAGCAGCGGCGTGTCCTTCAGCATCGAGATCACGTAGTTGCCGAGTGCGGGCACCACCCGGCGCACGGCCTGCGGCAGGATCACCGCGGTCCACGTCCGCCCGAGCGGCAGGTTCAGCGCCGTCGCGGCCTCCCACTGGCCGACCGGCACCGCCTCGATGCCGGCCCGGTAGACCTGCATCGTGTACGTCGAGTAGTGCAGGCCGATGCCGATCACGCCGGTGGTCAGCGCCGAGGCGGTCACGCCCCATTCGGGCAGCACGTAGAACAGGAAGAACAGCTGCACCAGCAGCGGGGTGTTGCGCACGAACTCCGTGACCACCCCGACCGGCCAGGTCACCCAGCGCGAGGGCACCCGCATCAGCAGCGCCCACACCAGGCCCAGCGCGAAGGAGATCAACGAGCCGAGCACCAGGATCTGCAGGGTGACCAGCAGGCCGTCCCAGAAGTGCGGCATGAAGTCGGAGACCGCGTTCCAGTCCCACGTCATCGGACACCCCCGATCTGCGCCGGCTCAGGGGTGACGGTCTTCCGCTTCGGCGCCGCCTTCCCCACGCCCGCCTTCAGCTTCTTCTCCAGACCGCGCATCATCCGCGTGAGCAGGAAGGCGATCACGAAGTAGATCAGCAGGATGTACGTGTAGATCTCCGCGCTCTCCTGGAGCGCCAGACGCACCAGGTTGCCGCTGAACGCCAGATCGCCCATGCCCATGATCGACACCAGGGCGGTGCCCTTGAGCAGCTCGATCAGCAGGTTGGAGAAGGGCGGGATCATCTCCGGCACCGCCTGCGGCAGCAGGATCAGCTTCATCCGCTGCCAGGGCGTGAAGCTCAGGGCGATGCCGCCCTCCTGCTGCGCCGGGTCGACCGCGCCGAGCGCGCCGCGCACGATCTCGGATCCGTACGCCCCGTAGGTCAGGCCCAGCGCCAGCGTGCCCGCCCACATCGGCACCAGCTGCCAGCCGAAGGCGGGCGGCAGCACGAAGAACACCCAGAAGATCATCACCAGCGCGGAGGTGCCGCGGAACACCTCGGTGTAGAAGCCCGCGAGGAAGCGGACGACCCACAGCCGGTGGGTGCGCGCGACGCCGACCACGAAGGAGACGGCGGTCGCCAGCAGCGCGCTGAAGAAGAGCAGCTGGACCGTGACCCAGACGCCCCGGAGTACGAGTTCCCAGAGTCCGGATGTCATCCGCCGCACAGCTCCTTCGCGGTCAGGGTGGTCATCTCGTCCTCGGTGAACCCGAACGGCTTGAGGATGCGGAGCAGTTCACCGCTCCTCTTGAGCTTCTGGAGCTCCACGTTGAAGGCGTCCCGCAGATTGGTCTCGGTCGGCCGGAAGGCGAAGCCGCCGCCGTCGACGTGCGGCTTGCCGCCCACGAGCGGCTTGAACGCCTCGGTCACCTCGGTCTTCGAGGACTTCTTCACCACCTCGCGGGTGGTCAGCGCCGTGCCCGCGAAGACGTCCACCCGCCCGGCCTCGACGGCGTTGAGCCCGGCCACCTGGTCGGGGACGATCAGGATGTCGCCCTCCTTGTACCCGGCCTCCACCGCGTACTGGATCTCGGCGTAGCCGGTGCCGGTCGCGAACTTGGCCTTCTTCTCCACGACGTCCTGGTAGTCGCGCAGGCCCAGCGGGTTGCCCTTGCGCACGATGAAGGAGTCGAGCATCTGGTAGTCGGGGTCGGAGAAGATGACCTGCTCGCAGCGGTCCGGGTTGATGTACATCCCGGCCGCCACGACGTCGAACTGCTGCGACGCCAGCCCCGGGATGAGGGAGCCGAACTCCGTCGGCACCGGCTGCACCCGGTCCACCCCGAGCCGCTTGAAGATGACCTTCGCCAGCTCCGGGGCCTCGCCGGTCAGCTCGCCGTTCTTGTCGATGTACCCGAAGGGGATCTCGCCCGCGATGCCGAGCCGGGCCACGCCCTGCGCCCTCAGCCGGTCGAGGAGATCGCCGCCCTTCACGTTCGACGCGGTCGCGACCCGCGAGCAGCCGGCGGCCCCCAGCGCGCCGAGCGCCGCGGCCCCCGCGAGCAGCGTTCGGCGAGTGGGCCCCGAACTCCCGGGCCTTCGGACGGATATGCCCCATGGAGGGGTTCTGTGTGGTGGAGCCATGGGCGCGCAGCTACCCGAAGCCCCGCAGGTTATGCCGGTCTTTTTCGGTCCGATACGTCGGCACGGCACCCTTGACCGCGGCGCCCCGGACCACTGCCATGGAGGGCATGGCCGATCGCTACATCGAAGTCTCGCTGGTCAAGCGCGGAATCACCTGCACGGCCCGACTGCTGGACGAACGGGCCCCGCTCACCTGCGCGGCGGTCTGGGACGCGCTTCCCCTTGCCGGCGACGTGTATCACGCCAAATACGCCCGTAACGAGATCTACGCCCTCTTCCCGCCCTTCGCGGCGAACGAACCACCACTGGAGAACCCGACTGTCACGCCCATTCCGGGCGACCTGTGTTATTTCGCCTTCGCGGGCGCCGAGTTGGGCACCAAGGCGTACGGCTACGACCGCGAGGTCCACCCCGGCACCACCCTCGTCGACCTGGCCCTGTTCTACGAGCGCAACAACCTCCTCCTCAACGGCGACGTGGGCTGGGTCCCGGGCACGGTGTGGGGCGAAATCATCGACGGCCTGGACACGATGGCCGAGGCCTGCAACGACTTGTGGCGCACGGGGGCGGCGGGGGAGACGCTGAGCTTCCGCCGCCGCAGGTAGCTGCGGGCAGTCGTGCCGCTGGGGCGGCACGGGTGGGCGCAGCGGCACCCCGCAACGCCGGGCTGCGAAACCCACCCCCGCCCAGCCCCAACCCCGTTCACCAACCAGCCATCGCCCCGTACAGCGCATGCGCAGCCCGCAGCACCACATCGTCCCGGTGGCGAGCAGCCACCAGCTGGAGCCCGACAGGCAAACCGTCCCCGTCAGTCCCCACCGGCACCGTCCCCGCAGGCTGCTGCGTCAGATTGAACGGATACGTGAACGGCGTCCACCCCGTCCACCGCCGACACCCCGCCCCCCTGGGCACCTCCACCCCCGCCTCGAACGCCGTGATCGGCAACGTCGGCGTCACCAACAGGTCGTACCGCTCATGGAAGCGCCCCATCCGCCGCCCCAGCTCCATCCGCACATCCACCGCGGCCAGATACTCCAGCGCCGAATACCGCGCCCCCGCCCCCACGACCTCCCGCAGCCCCGGATCGAGCACCTCGCGCTGCGCCGCCCGCAGCCCCTGCGCGACCCGCGCCGCCCCGCTGAACCACAGGGTGTGGAACGCGTCCACCGGGTCCGTGAAGTCGGGGTCGGCCTCCGTGACGTACGCGCCCAGCTCCGCCAGCCGCTCCACGCCCCGCCGCACCGCCGTCGCCACCGCCGGACGCACCGCCACCTGCCCGCCGAGCGAGGGCGAGTACGCCACCCGCAGTCCCCGCACCCCGCCCGACAGTGCCTCGGAGTAGGAGCCGGGCGCCGGTCCCAGCGCCGACCAGTCGCGGGCGTCGGGCGTGCCGATCACGTCCAGCATCAGCGCCGCGTCCGCCGCGTCCCGCGTCATCGGGCCGACGTGCGACAGTGTGCCGAAGGCGCTCGCCGGGTACAGCGGGACCCGGCCGTACGTCGGTTTCAGGCCGAAGATCCCGCAGAAGGACGCCGGGATGCGCACGCTGCCGCCGCCGTCCGTGCCCAGGGCCAGCGGCGCCGCCCCCAGGGCCACGGCCGCCGCCGCGCCCCCGCTGGAGCCGCCCGCTGTGCGGGAGGGGTCGTGCGGATTGCGGGTGACGCCGCTCAGCGGCGAGTCGGTCACGCCCTTCCAGCCGAACTCGGGCGTCGTCGTCTTGCCCACGAGCACCGCGCCGTGCTCGCGCAGCCGGGCGACGGACGGCGCGTCCTCGTCCCAGGGACCCTCCGGGGAGACGGCCAGGGAGCCGCGCAGGGTCGGGTGGCCGCGCATCAGCAGGATGTCCTTGACGGTGACCGGAACCCCGTCCAGCCGCCCGGCCGGCTCCCCGCGCCGCCACCGCTGCTCGGCCCGCCGCGCCTGCTCCAGCGCCTCCTCGCCGGTCAGCCGGACGAACGCGTTGACCGTGGGCTGGATCCGCTCGGCCCGCTCCAGCACCGCCCGCGTGACCTCCACGGGACTGAACTCACCTTTGCGGTACCCGTCGACGAGCTGCACGGCGGTCAGCTCGGTGAGGTCGGTCATGCACCCTCCCGTTTCAGTGTCCGGGCACGTATCCGCGCTTCTTGTCGACCACGTTCGGCAGCGGCTCGCCCGCCGCCCACCGCTCGTACAGCTCCACGAACTGCTCGCCGAGTTCGTCCCGCCAGCCGACCGTGTCGCCGCTCATGTGCGGGGACACGATCAGCCCGGGGACCTGCCACAACGGGCTGTCGGGGCCGAGGGGTTCGTGCTCGAAGACGTCCAGCGCGGCCCCGGCGACCCACCGGTCGGACAGGGCCTTCGCGAGGTCGGTCTCGACGACCAGCTGCCCGCGTCCGACGTTGACGAAGCGGGCGGAGGGCTGCATCACGCCGAACCGGCGGGCGTCGAACATGCCGCGGGTCTCGTCGGTGAGCGGCGCGGCGGCGACCACCCAGTCGGCGCGGGCCAGCAGCCGGTCCAGGTCCTCCGGTCCGTGCACCCCGGACCGCGCGGCCCGGCCGACCAGCGCCGTGGTGACGCCGAGCGCCTTCAGCGTCCCGGCGACCGCCCGCCCGATCGGCCCCGAGCCGACCACGCAGGCACGCGTTCCGGCCACCCGCAGCGACTCGCGGTGCCGCCAGGTCCGCTCCCGCTGGAGCTCCAGCGTGCGGGGCAGGTCCTTGGCCATCGCCAGGACGAGGGCGGCGACGTACTCGGCGATCGGCCGGTCGAAGACGCCGCGCGCGTTGGTCACCACCGTGTCCGAGCCGGCCAGCTCGGGGCACATCAGGTGGTCGACGCCCGCGCTCGCCGTGTGCACCCAGCGCGGGCGCGGCCCGCCGCCGGGCCAGGCCCGCCGTACGGCCTGCGAGCGGAAGTCCCACACGAGCAGCACGTCGGCGTCCGGCAGCCGTTCGGCGAGCGTCGACTCGTCGGCGTGCACGATCCGGACCCGGCCGGTCAGCCGGCCCAGCCGGGGCGGGGGCTCGGCGTCCAGGACGAGGAGGGTGGGCATGGTCATCGGCGGCGTGCCTCCGGGGACGGGGGAGGGCGGCGGTCGGCCGGGTGCCGGCCGGGCCGTATGCGGTCGGGCCGGGCGGCGGTCGGGCCGGGGACGACGGGTTAACCAGCTGTTGACCTGCTGGTGACGCGGGCGGATTGACCACGCTCGCACCGGAACCTACCTTCGTCAACACGGCCGTGCGTACGGTGCGTTGTCCTCCCCTTCCTCAGCGTGAGGCCGGTGCGTGCCATGGACATCTCCTTTCTCGGCGGACCCGCTCCGCAACGCGGGGTCGGCGTGGTCGCCCCGTTCGACTTCGCACTCGACCGCGAGCTGTGGCGGTGGGTGCCCGACGAGGTCTCGCTGCACATGACGCGGACCCCCTACGTGCCCGTCGAGGTGAGCCTGGACCTCGCCCGGATGGTCAGCGAGCACGCGACGCTCGGCGAGGCCGTGCGCACCCTCAACGCCATCGCCCCCGAGGTCGTCGCCTACGCCTGCACCTCCGGCAGCTTCGTCGGCGGCCTCTCCGGCGAACGCGCCATGTGCGAGGCGATGACCTGGGCGGGCGCCGTCCCGTCCGTCACCACCTCGGGCGCCCTGCTGGACGCGCTGACCGAGCTCGACGTGCACCGGGTCGCGCTGGTGACGCCGTACACCGTGTCGGTGACCCGGGCGCTGGAGCAGTACGTCGCCGAGGCGGGCGTCACCGTCACCGGCTGCGCGTTCATGGGGCTGACCCGGCACATCTGGAAGGTCCCGTACCGCGACGTGGCCGAGATGGCACGCCGGGCGGTGCCGCGCCCGGGGGCCGCCGACGCCCTGTTCATCTCCTGCACCAACCTCCCCACCTACGACGTCATCCCGCAGCTGGAGGCCGAGCTGCGGATACCGGTGATCTCGGCCAACCAAGTGACGATGTGGGCGGCGCTGCGCCGACTGGGTACCCGTGCCGTGGGGCCGTACCAGGCGCTGACCGACCCGGCGGCGCGGACCGGCCCCGCGGTGCCGGGTCCGGCCGGCCCCGTACTGCCAGAGACCCCGGACGTCCCTGGCACGGAACAGCAGCAGGAAGGGTGGACATGACAGCACTGGGATTCCTGTACCCGGGCCACTCCGGCGAGGACGACTACCCACGCATCGAGCAGCTCCTGGGCAGCGACATCCGGGTGGACCTGGTGCACACCGACATCGGCGAGGACGCGCACCGCGTCGACGCGCTGCGCGAGATGGGCTCGCCGCGGCGGCTGGAGGCGGGCACGGCGGAGCTGCGGCTGGCCGGCGCCGACGCCGTGGTGTGGGCCTGCACCAGCGGCAGCTTCGTGCACGGCTGGGACGGCGCCCAGGAGCAGGTGCGCTCCCTGGCCCGGACGGCGGGCCTGCCAGCCTCCTCCACCTCCTTCGCCTTCGTGCACGCGGCGAAGGAACTCGGGGTGCGCCGGGTCGCGATCGGCGCGACGTACCCGGCCGACGTGGCGGAGCTGTTCGCGGACTTCCTGCGTTCCGGCGGCGTGGAGGCCGTCTCGGTCGTCGGCTCCGGCGTCATCACCGCCGCGGAGGTCGGCACCTGGACCGAGGCCGAGGTGCTGGCGCTGGCCCGCTCCGCCGACCGCCCCGACGCGGAGGCGGTCCTCCTGCCGGACACGGCCCTGCACACGGCGGCGCACATCCCGGTACTGGAGAAGGAGCTGGGCAAGCCGGTCCTCACCGCCAACCAGGTCACCGTCTGGGAGGGGCTGCGGCTGGCCGACCGCCGGGTCAACGCGCCGGAGCTGGGGGCGCTGTTCACGCGGGAGCCGGTGGTCCAGGTGTGAGGGACGGGGGCCGGCGGACCCCGTACGCGCTCCGCACCGGTTCCGTGGTGCTTTCCGTGGCCGGCACGGAGGCGCGGGCGCTTCTGCGGGGAGAGGCTGTGACCACAGCGGCCGGAGCGCACACGGACCCCGGCCGATCCTGAACACGACTAGGGGAGCGACCATGACCGGCACCGGCACGTACGAGGGTTTCACGGCCGACGAGCGCGCCGCGATGAAGGAGCACGCCCAGGAGCAGAAGAAGGCGGCGCGGCGTGGCTCGAAGGCGGAGAAGGCGGCGGAGGCCGAGCGGGACCTGCTCGCGAAGATCGCCGAGATGGAGGACTCCGACCGGATCATGGCCGAGCGCGTCCACGCCGTCGTCACGGCCACCGCCCCCCACCTCGCACCGAAGCTCTGGTACGGGATGCCCGCCTACGCGCTGGACGGCAAGGTCCTCTGCTTCTTCCAGAGCGCGGCGAAGTTCAAGGCCCGCTACGCGACCCTCGGCTTCAACGACCCGGCGCGGCTGGACGACGGCGCGATGTGGCCGACCGCCTTCGCCCTGACCGAGGTCACGCCCGAGGTGGAGGCACGCATCGCGGCCCTGGTGAAGCAGGCGGTCAGCTAGGGCCTGAGCCCCAGACCGGTCAGCGCGGCCTCGCCGGCGGCGGCGTGTCCGCCCCCGGCGAGGAGCAGGGTGCGCGCCGACTGGTAGGGGCAGCCGGCCGCGTCGAAGGCCGCCGCGGTGGCGAGCTGCGCCGGCAGGTCACCGTCGAGCAGCGCCCGCGCCCGCTCCACCTGGGCGGTGGCGACCGGGTTCCCGGCGACCGTCTTCAGCGCGGCGTCCACGCGGGCCCGGGCCTCCGGGTGCCCGGCGAGCACCGCCGCCTCCGCCCTGAGGGCCACGTACCAGTGCAGCCAGATCCAGCACACCCACTTCCACACCGCGTCGGGATCCGGCGCGAGCCGGTCCACCGCCGCCCCGGCGTCCCCGCGATGGAGCAGGACCAGGGCGTCGAGGACCGCGCCGTACCCGAGACGGTGCTGCTCCGGCGCCGTGTCCGCCCGGTCGACGACCGCCAGCCACGCCGCACGCTCGGCGTGCTCGCCGCGCAGACCGTGCACCATGGCGACCGACGCCGCGGCGGCGCCCAGGGACAGCGACGGCCGGCGGCCACTGTGCTCCCACGCCTCCAGGAACCGCGCGCTGTGGTCCAGCACCTCGTGGCCGTGCCCGGCGAAGGCGTCCGCGGTCAGCAGCCACGCCGTGGCGTGATGCCCCGCCTCGGCCAGCAGCGGATGGCCGGCGAGCTGGGCGCCCCACCGCCGGGCGTCCGCCAGCGCGCCCACGCCGACGGCGTTGCCGGCGGCCATGGCGAGGGCGTCCATCGACTCGTGCGTGGCTGCCGGTGCGGGCGCGAGGGAGGCGAGGACGTCGACCCGGCGCCGGGCCGCCGCCGCACTGCCGAAGGAGTCACCGGCCCAGCTGCGGGCGCCGGACAGCGCGTCGAGGGCGGCGGACTCCGCCACCGGGTCGCCGGTGCGCCGGGCGAGCGCGACGGCCTGTTCGGCGCGTACTGCCGTGTCGGCGACGGTGTTCTCCGCGGCGCCCTGGACCGCGCCGTACGCGTCGTGGAGCACCGCCGCCTCGGCCAGCGCGACGGCCGCACTGGCCGCGGGGGAGCCGTCGGACTGCTCCCGCGCCTCGGCGAGCAGAGCCGTCACCTCCGCCACGGGGGGAATCCGCGTGAACAGGGTGGAGAAGCGGTACGCGACGGTGGCGGCCGTCGCCAGGTCGCGGCACGCCCCCGCACCGTCCCCGGCCCGGCGCGCGGCCCCGGCGGCGGCACGGTGCAGCCGGTACATGTCGTCGCCGAGCCTGCGGCACCCGGCCACCCCGGCGGCCTGCCGCAGCGCCTCGGCGGCGGCGGTGCCGTCGTCGGTGAGGGAGGCGGCCTGCTCGTACCGCTGCTGGGCCTCGCCGAGCAGGGTGCGGGTGAAGGCCAGCCGGGCCAGCGACAGGGCGAGCCGGTGGGCGTCCGCGCGCCGCTCCGGCCGGCCGGCGGCCCAGGCGAGGGCGGCCCGGCAGTCGTCGGCGAGCGCGTCGAAACGGGCCCGCCAGTCCGGCCCCGACGCGCCCTCCAGCGCGGACGCGGCGGCCAGACACCAGGCCAGATGCCGGGCCCGGACGCCGTCCAGTTCACCGGCCTCGGCGAGCCGCTCGGCCCCGTACTGGCGGATGGTCTCCAGCGCCTGGTACCGGGTGCCGGTCGCCGACGGCGTCACGGTGAGCAGACTCTGCTCGGCGAGGCGCCCCAGCCCGTCGACGACGGCGGCGATGCCGGTGCCCTCAGTGCCCTCGGCGACCGCGAGCGCCGCGACCCCGGTGGCTTCCCCCGCGGCGAGCCCGGCGCCCGTGGTGGCCTCCCGGCCGGCCGCTCCCGTGGCGAGCCCAGCCCCCGCGGTGGCCTCCCCGCCGGCCTCCCCCGCGGCGAGCGCCGCGACCTCCGTCGCCGCCTCCGCCGTGAACGGGGCGACGAACACCGACACCCGGCGCAGCAGCACCCTGTCCCACGGGTCCAGCAGGTCGTGGCTCCAGTCCAGTACCGCCCGCAGCGACCGGTGCCGGTCGTTCGCGCGGGGCCCGCCGGTGAGGATCCGCAGGGGGTCGGA
The DNA here is from genome assembly GCF_040636935.1 of Streptomyces sp. NPDC032940. NCBI lineage: Bacteria > Bacillati > Actinomycetota > Actinomycetes > Kitasatosporales > Streptomycetaceae > Streptomyces > Streptomyces sp. NPDC032940. The sequence continues at coordinate 198,696 of NZ_JBEZVJ010000004.1, forward strand.
GAGACCGGCCGTCAGGCCGTCCAGACCGAGCGTGGACCAGCGCGCCGCCGCCAGCTCGATCGCCAGCGCCATGCCGCCGAGCCGCTCGCAGACGGCCACGATCCCGTCGCCCACCGCCGGGCCGGGCGGCTGCCCGACGGCGACGGCCCGGTCCATGAACAGCGCCACCGCCTCCGAGGCGTCACCGCCCTCCCGAGACAGCGGCGGCACCGGCAGGACCCGTTCGAACGGCACCATCAGCCGGGCCCGGCTCGTCACGAGCACCCGCAGCCCCGGACAGGCCGCGAGCAGCCGCTCCAGGAACGGCGCCACCCCGTCGAGCACCTGCTCGCAGTTGTCCAGCACCAGCAGCGCCCGGTGATCCGCCAGCGCGGCCGGCACCGCGTCGTCGATGCCTTGCCCCGGCTGTTCGCCCACGCCCACGGCCGCCGCGACCGCCGCGCCCACCCGGTCGGGCTCGGTGACCGGGACCAGGTCGACGAACCACACCCCGTCCGCGAAGTCACCGCCCAGGTCCGCCGCCACGGCCAGCGCGAGACGCGTCTTGCCCACCCCGCCCGGACCGGTCACGGTCACCAGCCGGTGCGCCCGCACCGCCTCGGCGAGCTCCCCGCGCTCGCGCCTCCGGCCGACGAACGACGTCAGCGGCGCCGGCAGGGCGGGCGCGCAGCGGGACCGCTCGGCGCGGGCCACCTCCGCCGCGTGCCGGGCGAGCGCCCGTCGGTCCGGCAGCCCCAACTTCCGCAGCAGCGAGGAGACATGCGACTCGACGGTGCGTACGGAGAGGACCAGCCGGGCCGCGATCTCCGCATTGCTGAGGTGCTCCCCGAGCAGCGCGAGCACTTCCGCTTCCCGCACCGATATCCCTGGACTCGTCACCGGCCCATTATCGGTGGCACTCCCCGGCCCGGTGCGGGACGGACGTCAGCGGGCGGGCGGGGTGAACTCGGGCTGGTCGAGCACGCGCAGCCAGCTCCCGTCGGGCTGCCGCCGCACGACCTGCGCCCGCGCCCCGGACCCGTCCTTCGGCGGGGTCGAGGTGAGGGCGATGTCGCCGCTGACCAGCGTGGGCAGCGGCTCCTCCGGCTCGAAACGGGGAGCGCCCGCCAGCACCTTCTCCCACAGCGCGCGGATCGCCTCCCGCCCCACCGTCCGCTCACCGGGCGGATAGGCCAGCACCGCGTCCTCCTCGTACAGCGCGGCCACCCCGGCCGCGTCACCGGCGTTGGACCGCTCGACGAACAGACGGGTGATGTCCTCGGGCCGCATGGCCTTCTCGTACTCCGGCACGGCTGGCACGGTTCCTCCTGCGTCGTTCGGACTCTCGTGCTTCCAGCGTCGTCGGCCCCGGACCAGAAGTCCAACGGATGATTCTTCTCGGAACTAGAATCGACAGTCATGGAACTGAGGCAGCTCGAGTACTTCGTCGCGGTCGCCGAGGAGCGGAACTTCACCCGCGCCGCGGAGCGGGTGCACATCAGCCAGTCCGGCGTCAGCGCCCAGATCCGCCGACTGGAGCAGGAGCTCGGCGCCGAGCTGTTCGACCGGTCCGCCCGCACCGTCACCCTCACCGTCGCCGGGAAGGCCGCGCTCGAACACGCCCGCGCCGCACTGGCCGCGGCCGGGGCGGTCGGCCAGGCGGTGGGCGAGGTGACCGACCTGATCCGGGGCCGGCTCGCCCTCGGCATGGTCATCGGCTGCACCCTCACCCCGCTGTTCGACGCCCTCGCGGCCTTCCACGAGGCGCATCCGGGCGTGGAGCTGTCCCTGCTGGAGGACAGCTCCGACCGGCTCGCGGACGGGGTGCGCACCGGCGCCCTCGACCTGGCGCTCGTCGGCGCGGCGGCGGCCGCCCCCGGGGACCTGGAGACGCACACGATCATCAGCGAACGCCTCGTCGTCGCCGTCCCGCCCGGGCACCCCCTGGCCCGGCGGCACCGAGTCGTGCTGCGCGACCTGACCGACCACCCGGTCATCTGCATGCCCCCGGGCACCGGTCTGCGCGCCGTTCTCGACCAGGCCTGCGCCGGGCAGGGCCTGCGCCCCACGATCGCGCTCCAGGCCAGCGCCGGCGACGCCATCGCCGACCTGGCCGCCCGCGGACTCGGCGTCGCCGTCCTCAGCGCCTCCATGGCCGCCGCCCACCACGACCGCCTCACCGCCCGCACCATCGAGGACCTGGAGACACCGGGCGTCCTCGCCCTCATCTGGGCCCCCACCCCCGGCCCGGCGGTACGCGAACTGGTGGCGCACTGCCGCAAGGCCTTCGGCGGCGGAGCGGGGCATCGCTGATCCGGCGTAGCAGGGGCTGCTGCCTCCTGTTGGACGGGCCCATCACCGTCGGCTGGCCGCCCGTACAGCCCGGATATGGGAGTGTCTCGGTTTTTGTGTATGCCCCTTCTTTGATGCTCTGTCGGTCAGCGGCGAAATTGGGCGGGGGCGCCCAGCCGCAGGGCGAGCGCTGAGACGTTGTCGAAGGAGGAGTCCTGCTTGGCCGGGCCATGGACCTGCTTGACCTTGGAGTCGATGTCCTTTCCACTCCGTCCACAGACCGACTATCCCGCGGCGGACCGAGGCTGACTCGATCCGGACGGGATCGCTTCCCTGAGCTCGCACCAGATGTACCTGCCCCGGTTGCCCTCCCGGGCGAGCGGCTGCCAGCCCCAGACGTCGGCGCAGGCCCGCACCAGGGCCAGGCCCCGTCCGTCCTCCCGGTCCACGGCGCGGTCGAGCGGCTGCGGCGGTTCGGGCGGGGACGGGTCCGCGTCCCAGGCGCCGAGGCGGAGGACGCCCGTCCCGGACCAGCGCACCCGCAGGGCCGCCGGCCCCTTGGTGTGCCGAACGGCGTTGCCGATCAACTCCGTTGCGAGCAACTCGGCCATGTCGACCAGGCGGATCAGGCCGTGCATGGTCAGGATCAGGCGGAGGGTGCGGCGGCAGACGGTGACGGCTCTGAGGTCGTTGGGGATGTAGAGGGAGTACTCCCACGGTTCGTTTTCGGGCATGGCTCGCTCCTGTCGAGACGGCGGTGGGGGATGGGGATGCGGGTGGGGCGCGGTGGCAGTGCCGCTCCGTCATGGCGCGACGAAGCGGTGCGCTTCCGGTGCCCCGGTGTTTCGCAGTGTGTGCGGCGCGTCACCGAACGTAGACCTTAGATTTAACGTCAAGCAAGCCTTTCGCGTAATCTGGCACCCGAACGGGTCGCGCTGCCAGGCGTGTTGAGCGAGGGAGCAGGGATGGGGACCAAGCGCGAGGCGACGGCTCGGCAGATGCGCTTGGCGGTCGAACTCCGCAGGCTGCGCGAAGCGTCCGCTCTCAGCGCTCGCGAGGCGGCGGCTCTTCTGGGCGTGAACTCGGTCCAGATCAGCCAGATCGAGTCCGGCGTCACGGGTGTGAGCGAGGAGCGGCTACGACGCCTCGCGGCCCACTACGCCTGCACGGACGCGGAGTTGGTCGATGCCCTGGTGGCGATCGCGACGGAGCGGACGCGCGGCTGGTGGGAGGAGTACCGAACGCATCTGCCCACGTCGTTCCTGGATCTGGCCGAGTTGGAGCATCATGCCGTCTTCCGCTGGGACGTGGACTTCCTGCACGTGCCGGGCCTTCTGCAGATCGATGACTACGCGCGGGCTCTCTTCTCGCGCAGGGTGCCCGAACCGACGCCCCGCGAGCTTGACTTGCGTGTCCGTCATCGAATGCGGAGGCGTGTCATCCTCGAAGGCGATCGGCCGGTCCCTTACAAGGCGCTGGTCCACGAAGCGGCTCTGCGTATCCGGGTCGGTGGCCGTGCCGCCTCACGCTCCCAACTCGCCCACATCCTGGAGTTGTCGGAGGCGGAGCATGTGACGGTGCGCGTCATCCCGTTCGAGCTGGAGGAGTTCGCCGACATCACTGCCGCGATGGTCTACGCCGGTGGCGCCGTGCCGAGACTCGACACCGTGGTGCGGGACGGCCCTCACGGGACGCTCTTCATCGATTCGGAACCACAGCTCGGTGTCTATCGAACGCTTTTCCGTAGAGTGGAGGCGGTGTCACTCGACCCAGAACGTTCGCGTGACTTCATCCACAGGCTGGCAAAGGAACTGTGAGGCACCCGGTGATCACCCCTGGCAACTGGCGGAAGTCCTCCTACTCCGGCAGCGGCGACGGTAATGCCTGCGTCGAGGTCGCCGACCGCCGCCCCCGTGTGGCCGTCCGTGACTCCAAGGCTCCCGCACGGGCCGTGCTCACGTTCACCGCCCCCGCCTTCACCGCCTTCCTCGACGCCCTGAAAGCCCCCGCCGGGGAATAACCGGAGGCACCCTCCTGTTAGCCAGCGCAGCGGAGCGCACCGCAGTGATCCGGCACGACAACAGGAGGCATCCCACCATGGCCGCAGACGCCGCAGAGGAGATCCGGGGCACCGCCCACGGCACCGCACCCGTCCCCCTGTCCGTACTGGACCTGGTGACCGTCGGCGAGGGTCGCACCGCCACGGACGCGCTGCGGACCAGCGTGGACATCGCGCGGCTCGCCGAGGCCCGCGGGTACCACCGGTACTGGGTGGCCGAGCACCACTCCATGCCCGGCGTCGCCTCCTCCTCGCCCGCCGTGATCCTCGCGCACCTCGCCGCCCACACCGGCCGCATCCGGCTCGGCTCGGGCGGCGTCATGCTGCCGAACCACGCCCCGCTGGTGATCGCGGAGCAGTTCGGCACGCTGGAGGCCATGGCGCCGGGACGCGTCGACCTCGGCCTCGGCCGGGCGCCCGGCACCGACGGGGCGACGGCCGCCGCCCTGCGCCGCACCGACCGGCTGAACGAGGGCGCCGACGACTTCCCGCAGCAGCTCGCCGAGCTGATCCGGTTCCTGGACGACGACTTCCCCGACGGGCACCCGTACCGGCGTATCCACGCCGTGCCCGGCCCCGTGCAGGCCACCTCGCCCGGCGGCGTCCAGTCCCCGCACCGGCCGCCGGTGTGGCTGCTGGGGTCCTCCGGCTTCAGTGCCCGGCTGGCCGGCACCCTGGGCCTGCCCTTCGCCTTCGCGCACCACTTCTCCGCGCAGAACACCATCCCGGCGCTGGACCTGTACCGCGAGTCCTTCCGCCCGTCCGCCGTCCTGGACGCGCCCTACGCCCTCATCGGCGTCTCCGCCCTCGCGGCCGACGACGAGAAGGAGGCCCGCCGGCAGGTGCTGGCCGCCGCCCTGAGCATGGTCCGGCTGCGCACCGGCCGCCCCGGGCTCGTGCCGACGCCGGAGGAGGCCGAGGCGTACGATTTCAGCCCGATGGAGCGGGAGTTCGTGCAGACCTGGAACTCCAACGTCGTCCACGGCACCGCCGACGAGGTCCGCGCCGGGCTCGACGACCTCCAGAAGCGCACCGGCGCCGACGAGCTGATGCTCACCGCCAACGCCCACGGCGGCGACGTACGCCTGCGCTCCTACGAACTGATCGCCGACGCCTACGGGTTGCCGACGCCCGCCTGAACCCCGGCCGTGCCGGGCCCGGCGGAGTCCAGCAGCGCGGAGATGCGGTCCGGCGCCACCGGCCGGGAGTACAGCCAGCCCTGGCCGGTGTCGCAGCCGATGCGGCGGAGTCGGCTCGCCTGGTCCGAGGTCTCCACGCACTCGGCGGTCACGGTCAGGCCGAGCCGGTGGGCGAGCTGGACCATCGCCTCGACGATGACCTCGTCGGCCGGGCTGGCCGCGGCGGCCTCGGACGCGGCAGCGGCGTCGGCGGTGTCCGCGACCCCCGCGTACTGGAAGCCCCGTACGAAGGCCCCGTCCAGCTTCAGCACCGACACCGGCAGCCGGCTGAGGTAGGCCAGGTTGGAGTAGCCGGTGCCGAAGTCGTCGATGGCGATGCGGACGCCCATGTCGCTCAGCGCCTTCAGCACCTGGAGCGGCCGGCCCGCCGAGCCCATCACGGCGGACTCCGTCAGCTCCAGCTGGAGCAGGTGCGGGGCGAGGCCCGTGTCCTCCAGGGTCGCCGCCACGTCCGCCACCAGGTCGGAGTCCCAGACCTGACGGACCGCCACGTTGACGCTGACGAAGATGGGCGGCTCGCCGGGGTGGTCGAGCTGCCAGCGGCGGGCCTGGCGGCAGGCGGTGCGCAGGATCCAGCGGCCGAGCGGGACGATCGAGCCGTCCTCCTCCGCCAGTGCGATGAACCGATTCGGCGCCAGGACGCCGAACTGCGGGTGATTCCAGCGGATAAGCGCCTCGACGCCCCGCACCCGGCCGTCGTCCATGCCCACCAGCGGCTGGTACTCGAGGGCGAACTCGCCGCGGTCGATGGCCGGGCGCAGTGTGGCGGCGAGGGCCTGGCGTGTCATGCGGGTGGCGTTGCGCTCGGGGTCGAACAGCGTCCAGCGGGCCCGGCCGTCGGCCTTGGCCCAGTACAGCGTCGTGTCGGCCGCCTGCATCAGCGCGGTGGGCGTCGTCCCCGCGGTGTGCCGCTCGACCACGCCGACCGACGCGGTGACCGACAGCCGGCGGCCCGAGAGCTCGAACGGCTCCTGGAGGGCGGCCAGTACGGACTCGGCGAGGTCGGCGAGCTGGTCGGTGCCCGTGGAGTCCTCCACCAGCAGGGCGAACTCGTCGCCGCCGAGCCGGGCCACCAGCGGCACCCCGGCCCGCGCGCCCGCGGCCTCCTCCGCGCAGCGCGTGAGCCGCTCGGCGACGGCGGCCAGCAGCCGGTCGCCGACCCGGTGGCCGAGGGTGTCGTTGACGGCCTTGAACCCGTCCAGGTCCAGATAGCACAGGCCGACCCGGCCCGAGCCGCCCCGCTCGTACGACTCCGCCTCCAGCGCGGCCGTCAGCCGCTCGAAGAACAGGGCGCGGTTGGGCAGCCGGGTCACCGGGTCGTGCATCTGGAGGTGGCGCAGCCGGGCCTGGAGTTCGCGCCGGGCGCTGATGTCGGAGACGGAGAGCAGCAGCCCGGGCGTCTCCCCGGTCAGCGGCGCCACGGTGACCTGGGCCCACAGGGAGTGGCCGTCGGCCCCCTTCAGCCGGCGGGTGCAGCGCAGCCGCGGCTGCCGGCCGGCCAGCACCTCGCGGTACGCGTGCCAGGTGCCCGCGTCGGACGCCAGGTCGACCAGGTCGGCCGCCGCGCAGCCGGCCAGGGCGGCGGGGTCGGCGCCGAGCAGCGCGCCCAGCGTGTCGTTGGCGCTGACGACCAGGCCCTCGGGGTCCACGACGGCCATGGCGAGCGGGGCGGCCGTGAACACCTCGCGATAGGCCGGGGCATCCGTACGTCCCGCCAGGCCGATGTCACGGTCCGTGACGGCCGACCGGTCGAGGTCCGCCGCGTGCGCCGGCCCTTCGGAGGTTCCGTTCACCGCTCGCTCCCGCAGTGCCTCGATCTCGGTCCGTCTGTGTCCGTGCAGGAAAGTGTGCCGATCATAGAGGCTGGCACCGGGCCCTTCCAGCCGTCGATCCGCCTCTTGGACCGACTGAGCCCTCTGGGTGATCGTTTCTGCCCATCTCTTGGCGGCTCCGGCACGCCTCCGACCAGTCGTGACGTTCCGTGAGTGGTCCGGGGGTGTCGGCTCCGGCGCACTCCGGCGGAATCTCGCGCGGCTCACCCATTGGGTGCAGGCGAACAGGGCGCAGTACGACAAATATGCACAAGCTGGGTGCGGTGTCCCGCGAACCCCACCCGGAGGTCCCTGTGCCGCGCCAGCTCCCCCTGAGGCGACTTCCCCGCGAGGCCCTCAAGGGTCTCGGCGCGAGCCGCCGCGCCACGGGGACGACGGGCCGGCCCAGGCTGCGCAGCACGGCCGCGGTGTGCACCACCATGTCGGCGCTCGCCGCGACCTCCCTGATCACCGCCCCCTCGGTCGCCGAGCCCTTCTCCCCGGAGCCCTGCGCGCTGCGGCGTACCGCCGCCCACCACTCCGAGGGCCTCGACACCTGGAACGCCGCCTATCCGCGCCCGGCCCGCGCGCTGGACGCGGTGATGGTGTTCCTGTCCTTCCCGGACTCCCAGCCGCTGACCTCCCCGGCCGAACTGGCCGCCGACCACTTCCCGGCCACCACCCGCTTCTTCCAGCGCGCCTCCTACGGCGCGTTCACGCTCCACCCGCACCCGATGCGGCGCTGGATCCGCATGCCGAAGCCGTCGACGGCGTACGACATACGGCGTGACTGGAGCCCCGAGCACCGGGCGGCCTATCTGCACGACGCGCTCGCCGCCGCCGACCCGCACGTGGACTTCTCCCGCTACGACATCGTCTACTTCGTCGCCGACCCGGACGCCCCCGGCGTCGACTCCGACGCCACGAAGGTCGTCAACCTGGACTCCCCGCTGCGGGCCGACGGCACCGACGTACGGCGGGTCGTCACGGTGTTCGAGCACCATCCGCCGGACCGGCTGGTGCTGGCCCACGAGACCGGGCACGTCTTCGACCTGCCCGACCTGTACCACCGGCCCGCCGACGGCAAGGGCGACTGGGACACGCACGTCGGCGACTGGGATCTGATGGGCAGCCAGTTCGGGCTGGCCCCCGACCTCTTCGGCTGGCACAAGTGGAAGCTGGGCTGGCTGCGGCCCCGGCAGGTGGCGTGCGTGCGCGGCAGCGGGCCGACCCGGCTGACCCTGGAGCCGCTCGGCGCCGGTCCCGGCGTGGAGGTGACGGGGGCCGCCGGGGCGCCGGCCTTCGGTCTCGGACGGGGCACCAAGCTGGCCGTGGTCCGCACCGGCGCCGAGAGCGCGCTCGCCTTCGAGGCACGGGGACCGGTGGGCAACGACGCCGCCGCCTGCCGCGCGGGGGTGCTGGTGTACCGGGTGCGCGGCGGGACCCAGTCCGGGGGCGGGCCGATCGAGGTGATCGACGCCCACCCGCGCACCGAGGCCTGCTGGGAGGACTCCGTCTATCCGCCGCTCGCGGACGCACCGGTGGGGCTCGGCGAGAGCTTCACGGTGCCGGGTGACGGCGTACGGGTGGAGGTGGAGGGGCAGACGGCGTCGGGGGCGTGGACCGTGAAGATCACGCCCGGCTAGGCAGAAGATCCCGCCCGGCTGGGGATACGCGGAAGGCCCCTCGCTCTCACGAGGGGCCTTCCGGTGTCTGTGCGCCGCCAGGGACTCGAACCCCGGACCCGCTGATTAAGAGTCAGCTGCTCTAACCAACTGAGCTAGCGGCGCCTGCTGACGTCGTAGACCTTAGCATCAGGGTCGGCGGGAGGAAAAATCGAAATCCGCACCGCGTCCCGGGCCGCCCGGACGGCCGCCCAGAGCAGGATCTCCGGGCCCGGCAGCCAGGGCAGACGGGTGTCGGGGGCCACCAGCCAGCGGGAACAGGAACCGGACCCGGAACGGGCGGACGCGCCGGTGAGGGCCGGGACCGTCACCGCGTCCCCGGCGCCGTGGCACAGCAGCGGCGGCACGGCGACGGTACGGCCGCCCGGCCGGCCGCGCGCGCTCCACTCCTCCCACTCCAGCAGCGAGGGCAGCCGCTGGGCGGTGCCCGGCGCGCAGAACAGCAGCATCCGGCCCCGGTACTCGGCCACGGGGCCCGAACCCGGGCCCTCCTCCCACATCCGGTCCAGCATCCGGCGCCCGAAGACCGTGGGAACGCTCACCACGTCGAAGGCCGAGCCGCAGGGCAGGACGACCGGGGCGTCGGGCCGCTCCTCCCACAGGGCGAGGGTGCTGCGCGGGTAGGCACCCGCCGAGGCCAGCCAGGCGGCGCCGTCCGCGGTGACGTCCGTGACATTCCGAGTGCTGCTCATGCTCCTTACGTCTACCGGGTGTGAGGAGGCGGATCCGTTGAGTTGCGGGAAACCGGGACGTGGGGGCCGGGAAGCGGGTATCTTGCCCGTCTGGCATATGCGTCCGGGGTAGTCGAACAGACGGACGGGTGCCGGGTGCCGGCTACACCGGGTCGACGTGACCCGGGCCGCGGCCCTCGACGCCGCGCAGCAGGTCCCGCCCGAACTCCACCATCTTCTTGGCGTAGTCCTCGGTCCACTCCGCCCGGTCCGCGATGTCCGCGACCGTCAGCCGGTCGAACTTCCGCGGGTCCGCCAGCTGCGCCGCCGCCATCGCCTGGAACTCCACCGCCCGGTCCGCCGCAGCCCGGAACGCCTGCGTCAGCTCCGTCGCACGCTCCAGCAGCGCCCTGGGGTCGTCGATCGACTCGAGATCGAAGAAGTGCTCCGGATCGGCGGCCGCCTCCGCGGGCTCGAAGAGCAGGGGCGCGGGGCGCAACCGCGGCTGGTTCCGGCCCGGCGTGGGCTCCGCCATGTCTTCTCCTTCTCGTACGTCACGAACGACCCTCCCCGGACCCGGGGGCACCCTCGGTGGAGTGGGCCACCGTCCATTGTCCCGCGCCCATGCAAGAGGGCGTCGCGCCTCAGAGGGCGCGCACACGCTCGCGGGACACTTGTGCGATCGGGGCCGGATGGGGGCCTGTTCGGTCACGGTCGCCAGGGCACGCGGTGTTCCGCGAGGTGGGCCAGGACCGCGTGGTTCGCCTCCCAGCCGTCCGGGAACTTCACCAGCGTTCCCAGCTGGACCGGCTCCGTCGACGGGTAGTCGTCGAGCAGGGCGTCCACCCCCGCGCGGCACACCACGATGCACGCGTGCCGGTGCCGGGAGGCCAGGACGCACAGGCGGCCCGTCTCCAGGTGGAAGGCGGTGGCGTCGGGGCGGCCGGAGAGCGGGTGCAGGACGACCGTCACGTCGTACTCCCGGCCCTGGAGCCGGTTCGCCGTGTCCACCGTCACGTCCCGCACCCCCAGGCCGGCCAGCGCCGCCCGGACCGCCGCCGCCTGGTCCCGGTGCGCGGTGCCCACGGCGATGCGCCCGGCGGTCAGCGGGGCCGGGTCCGCCGAGCGCTCGGAGGACGCCGCGCCCCCGCGGTCGAGCAGCCGGCGCACCACCGCCGCCACCGCCCGCACCACCTCCGGATCCGTACGCGGCGTGTGCCGCGCCGGCAGCTCCAGCAGGCCCCAGCCCGAGGCGGCGGCCTCGTCGATGACCCGGTCGGGCCCCGAACCGTCCGACGGCACCGCGAAGGACAGCCGCCGGTCACCGTGGCCCGTGCCGCTGCGGAACGGCGTGTACGGATAGAACGCGGCCGACACCAGCGGCGCCGCCGACGCCGGAAGCCGCCACGACACCGGCAGCCGGTGCTGCGGCAGACCCGGATTGTGGGCGAGGAGCGTCGTCACCGCGGAGGCCGACGGGTCGTACGACAGCCCCGCCCACTGCTCGCCGCCCACCGTCGCGAACGGGTCCAGCTGACCCGGGTCGCCCACGAACAGCGCCCGTTCGAACAGCCCGGCCACGGCCAGCAGCGCGTCGGAGCGCATCTGGTAGGCCTCGTCCACGATCGCGTGCCGCCACGGCTCGTCCACCGTGACGTGCGCCCACTTCGCGGCGGTCGACAGGACCACCGCCTGCCCGGCGAGGTCCGCGGCCTTCGCCGACTTGCGGACGTTGGCCAGACCGTCGAGCGCCTTGTCGTACGGGTCGGCGTCGCTGCTGTGCAGGCGGCCCACCGGGAGGTCCGGATTCTTCTCGGCGAGCCGGAGCACCAGGTCGTCCACCTGGGCGTTGGTCTGCGCGACCACCATCAGCGGACGGCCCGCCTCGGCCAGCTCCAGCGCCGCCCGCACCACGAGCGTGGACTTGCCGGCGCCGGGCGGGGAGTCCACGACGACACCGCGCTCCGTGCCGTGCAGGGTGTCGTGGAGGATCGCCGCGGTGGCGCGGGCGGCCTCCGCACCCGGGTCGAAGGCCGCCCCGACGACGGGGGCGGCGCCGGCCTCGGCGGTCACAGGACGTCCTCCGGGGTCTGGGCGTCGGCGGGCTCCGGTACGGCGGCCTGATCAGCGGGCGGCCCGCCGTGCGTCCACGGCGTCTGCTCCGGGTCCGGCAGCTTCGCCCCGCCCCGCTGTTCGTGCTCGAAGAGGGTGAAGCAGACCAGGTCGCCCTTCTCCGGCACCGACCCGGGCTCGGGCTCCTTGCCGCGGCCCATCTTGTCCACGATGCGCAGCACCAGCACACCCTCCTCGTCCGGCCCGTCTCCCGGCCCGACGTACTCCGCCGCCTGCGGCTTGCCGCCCAGCGACCGGTACACCTTCACCCGCTCGCCCAGATGCGGCCGGTCGTCCGTGCGGACCGTGACCAGCGGGCGCGGACTGGGCCGCTTGCTCTCGCTGTACGCCATGACCACGTCCACGACCTCCCCCGCGAACGCCTCCCCGGACAGCCGCCGCCCCGCCATCACCAGCGGATCGTCCAGCGCCTCCTGCGCCTCCAGCCGGGCCTGCTCGCGCTCGCGGGTGGCCAGCTTGTTCGCCGCCGTCACCGCGTCGTCCCGGCGCGGCTGCGGGGGCTCACCGGCGAGGACACGGTCGCGGTGCGCGGTGAACGACCAGCGGTCCCGCGTCCACCGGTCCTCGACGTGCGCCCCGGCGGGCAGCTCCCGCAGCAGGTCCAGGCCCCGCCACACCGCGTCCCAGGTGGGCCGCGTACGGCTCTCCACCAAGGCGCGGATCTCCCGCTCGGCGGCGGTCAGCGCACCCAGCCGGTCGTCGGCCTCCAGACCGTCCTCGGCGGCGGCGAACGCGGTGCGGGCGCGGTCGTAGCGCTCGATGGCCGGCGCGAGCAGCTTGTTGTCGAAGGCCGGGTCGGTCGCCGGGCCCGCGGGCGGGCACAGCAGCTGACCGTCGGCGTCGCGGGCCAGCTCGGCACGGCGCGCCGCCTCCGCGCCGGTCCGCCCCTCGTCGGGCGGGGCGATCCACGCGAGCAGCGCCCCCAGGTGCTGGTCCTCCAGGGTCGACTGCCCGGTCGCCCAGTGCCGGCCCAGCAGGTCGGTCATGGCGAGCAGGAGGGACGAGCCGGGCACCCGCGCCCGCTCGCCGTAGTGGGTCAGCCACCGCCCGAGCAGCGGCACCCTCGGCGGCGCGGGATGCGGCGTCTGCGGATCCTGCTCCGCCGTGCGCCGGAAACGCATGGACCGGCCGAGCAGCCGGACGAAGTCGACGCCGGCGCGGCTCGGCACGATCAGCTGCGCCGCGTCCGCGCACAGGTCGACCTCGACCTTGACCCGCTTGCCGGTCACCGGGTCCGTCTCCGTGCGCTCGGCCGCCTCGACGGCATCCGCGTACGCCTCGACGTGCGGGAGCACGATGCCGGCCAGCTCGGCCAGGAACGCGAAGCGCAGGTCGCGGTCGCGGGGCTGCGGGACGACCAGCAGGTGCGGCGCTGCACGGTCGGTGCCGACCAGCGCGCCCAGCGGGGCGCCCGCCTCGCCCGCGGTGGTCAGCGGCACGAAGACCAGGGGCCGGTCGGACAGATGCCGGTGCCGGACGGTGGCGGCGGGCTGCGCACGGCCGCTGCGCACCGCCTCGAGCCGGGCGAGCGTGGTGATCAGCGACATGCGGCCACCTCCCCGGCTCCGACCCCCGCCGACGCCAGCGCCTCGGCCCGCAGCTCCGCCGCCCGGCGCAGCGCGGCCACCGCCGGGTCGTCCGGGTCGCCGGCCTCCCCACGCGCCGCGGCCAGCACGTCGTCCACCGTGGACAGCCCGCCCAGCTCGGCCCGCACCGGGCGGCCCAGCGTGGTCACCGCGCCGGCCTCCCGGGACCGGGCACGGCAGTGGAAGGCCAGCTCGCACGCGGACAGGCACTCGGGCGCGTACGTCGCCGGGACCGCCTCGACCGCGGCCGTCAGCTCGTCGGCCGGCAGCGCGGGGGAGAAGCAGACACCCTCCGGGAGCGCCTCGGCGATCTCCTCGATCCGGGTGAGCCGGGCCAGCTGGCGGCCGGTCACGGCGCGCTGCTTGCGCACGTCCACGGCGGACGCGGTGGGCAGGTTGGAGAAGTCCCTGGGGCAGACCAGCAGGACGCGATGGCGCACGCGCGGCGCCGGCTCCAGACGGGCGGCGACCTCTTCCAGCGCCAGCACGTACACCGCGGCCTGCCGGGCGGCGGCGCCCACCTTCGCCGGGTCCGCGGAACCGTCCAGCATCGGGAAGGACTTGATCTCGACGACCGTCCAGGTGCCGTCCGGGTGGACCACCACCGCGTCCGGCTCCAGGAAGGCGGGGGAGCCGGCCACGTCCAGCGCCAGCATCGGGTGGTCCAGGAGCGTCCAGGTGCCGGACGCGCGTGCCGCCTCCCGCAGCGCCAGCGAGGTGCGCGCGGCGCGGCCCTCGGGCCCGGTCGCCGACAGGTCGGGCGTCTGCGCCCCGGCGGGCGGCTCGGCGCCCCGGTCCAGCTTCTCGTGCACCAGGCGCAGCAGCTCGGCGCCGCCGTCCGCCTTCACCCGGGCCTCGAAGGCGTTCCCCCGGGTCAGCGCGAACTGCGACTGGCCGAAGACCGACGGCGAACCGAGCGCACTCGCCAGCGAGCCCTTGTCGACTCCGGCGCCGTCGAGGATGGCGCGCCGTCTGCACCCCGGGTTGGCCGCGAGGGCGGCCAGCGCCCGCGCGTCCAGCGCCTTCGCCGGGACGTCGGGACCGCGCAGCTCAGCGAGCCGGTGCCGGAGCCCCGTCCCCCGCGTCCGAGGGGGAGGTGTCCGGCTCGGCTCCCGCTCCGAGCCGCTGCTCACGCTGCCGTGGAAATCGCTCACCCGCGGAAGTCTGGCATCCACCACTGACAACGGGGGAACCAGCGTCGCCGGAAACCTGCGGGAGAGAAGCGGAACGGGAGGTGATCAGCTTCCTGGCCCGGTCCGCGACGCGCATCACGAGCGGCGCCAGCAGGAAGCCCGCGCCCATCACGGCGGCGCCCGCCACCGCGTCCAGGAAGTAGTGGTTCGCGGTGCCCATCACCACGATCGTCGTCACCAGCGGATAGACGACACCGGCCGCCTTCGCGGTGCGGGTGCCGCCGTGGCGCCACAGCATCACACCGCACCACAGCGCCCAGCCCACGTGCAGGCTCGGCATGGCCGCGTACTGGTTGGTCATCCCGCCCAGCCCGCGCGGCGCGCTCGCCTCGCCGCCCCACCAGCCGTACGAGCTGTAGTGGGCCATCGTGTCGACGAACCCGTGGCTCGCGTCCAGCAGCCGGGGCGGGCAGGTCGGCAGCAGCGTGAAGCCGATCAGCCCGATGAACGTGGACGTCATCAGCCAGGTCCGGGCCGCCCGGTAGCGCACGGCGCGGGAACGGAACAGCCAGACCAGGATCACCGGGGTGACGAGATAGTGCAGCGACGCGTACCAGAAGTCGGCCGGGACGCCGAGCCACGGTTCGCGGGTGAAGAGACGGTTGAGCGGGTGCTCCGCGTTGAGGTGGAGCGCCTTCTCGATGTCCAGGAGGGCCAGCCCGTGGTCGACGGCGTCCGAGACGTCACCGCGCACCAGGAGGCGGCCCGCGGAATAGCAGGCGTACACGAGGACGATCAGCGGGAGCTCGGTCCACCAGCGGAGCCGAGTCCGCTGGGCCGCCTCGGTGCCCGGTGTCTCGGTGTGCGGCAATCCGATCGCCCTCCCCCTTCTTCTCGCGTGGCCCGACGGCGCCGGGCGTGCCACTCTACGGCGTCCGGGAGCCCGCCTCGCGGCGCGCCCCCGGCCCTGATAGACGCCGGGACGTCCCCCCGGGTTGCCCGGGTGCCGGGTGCGCGATGATGGAGGGGTCCCCCTCCGACGTTGCTCCCGGAAAGGCCCCTCCATGGCACCGCGCATCCTGCTGGCCCGGCACGGACAGACCGAGTGGTCGCTGTCCGGCAAGCACACCGGCAGGACCGATGTGCCGCTCCTGGAGGAGGGCCGGCGCGGCGCCAAGCTGCTCGGCGAGCGCCTGCACCGGGCGCCCCTGGACGGCCTGCCCGGCGTCGAGGTGCGCACCAGCCCGCTGGTCCGCGCGCGGGAGACCTGCGAACTCGCGGGCTTCGGCGAGCGCGCCGGCACGTGGGACGCGCTCATGGAGTGGGACTACGGGGCGTATGAGGGCATGACGCCGGACGAGATCCAGGCGGTCCGGCCCGGCTGGCTGATCTGGCGGGACGGGGTCCCGGAGGGCGAGAGCCTGGCCGACGTCACCGCGCGCGCGGACGAGGTGGTGTCGTGGGCGCTGGAGGCGGACCGCGACGTCCTGGTCTTCGCCCACGGACACATCCTGCGCTCCATCGGCGCCCGCTGGCTGGGCCTCCCCCTGGACTTCGCCGCCCGCATCCGCCTCAACCCGACGTCCCTCTCCGTCCTCGGCTGGGCCTACGGCGCTCCGGCCCTCGAATCCTGGAACGACATGGGCCACCTCACCGCCACCGCGGCGGCATGACGACGCCCCACCCCGCCCGCCCTCGCTGAGAGACACCGCTCACGCCCCAGCCCTCCCGCATAGCTGCGGGCCCTCCGCCGCCCCACCCCCTCGCGTAGCTGCGGGCAGTCGCCGTGCCCCCCAGCTGCGGGCATTCCGCCGCCCCCTCGCGTAGCTGCGGGCAAATCGTGCCTCCCCAGTGCCTGAACGGCCTGGGAGGTACCCCCAGGGGCGGCACGGGTGGGCGGCGGGGGTCCCCCCGCTCGAGCGAAGCCGAGAGTGGGGGAGGGGAGGCACCCCGCAGCGCCGGGCCACGCGACGCGCCCCGCCGACACGCACGCCGTGCACTCCCGCAGCGCCGGGCCACACGACCCACCCCCCACCCCGCGCCAGCGCCAAGCACCCTCAACGCCCTCACCGCACCCCAGCCGGTCAGGCGATCCGTGGCAACGCCCCATGCCGATCCAGAAACGCCGACACCCCCGAAGCCCGCCGATGCGGCAGCAGCACCCGCGCCGTCCCCGCCAGCATCGAACGGATCCGCGACGACTGGACCTCCCCCAGCAGGTCCAGCACCCGCATCCCCGCTCCCGCCGCCTCGTCCGGCCGCCCGCCCCGCGCCAGATCGTCCGCCAGCTCCGCCGAGTACAGCGCGAGATTCCGCGTGAAGTGCGGATCCTGAAGTTCCGCCGCCCGGCGCGCATGCCCCGCCGCCCGGGTCCAGTCACCGAGCGTGGACCAGCACTGCGCCTCCAGCCCCTCCAGCTCGGCCTCCCCGTAGAAGCTCATCCACTCGGGGTCGTCCTCCGAGACCCCCCGTGCGAACAGCACCTGCGCCCGTGTCAGCGCCTGCTCGCAGCCGACCCGGTCCGCCAGCCCCGCCCAGCCGCCCGCCTCACGCAGCGCCAGCAGCGACATCAGCCGCGCCGACCCCAGCGACCGGGCGGCACGCTGCGCGGCCTGGGCCGCCCGTACCGCCTCGCGCGGCCGGCCGGCGTCCCGCGCCAGGAACGCCGTGTTGCAGAAGGCGTGTGCCTCCAGGCCCTCGTCCCCGGTCATCCGCGCGGTGGCGAGGGCCTCGGCGTAATGGGAACGCGCGTCGTCGAAGCGTCCCGAGTCGTGGGCGAGCCAGCCCACGGAGATGGCCAGCTCCCCGGCGCCCGCGTAGAGCCGGTCCGCCGTCGTCTGCCGGGTCGCGCCCGCGTCCAGCAGCGCGTACGCGGTGCGCAGCGGGGCCGCCGCGCGACGGTAGAGACCGTCGGCGCCGTGCCGGTCGTCGAGCAGCCGGATCCGGCGGACGGCCTCTTCGAGGGCGCCCGCCTCGCTCCGCCCGGCCCGGCGGGCGCCGCCCGGCGCCGCCATGGCCTCGGTGACGAGCCCCAGCGGGCCCAGCGAGACGGCGGCCACGGTGGCGCCGCCCGTCATGAATGCGCGACGCAGCACGTCGCTCTCCTCGTTGTCGTCGTGCGTGTCGTACGGGTTGTGCGTGTCATACGTCTCATACGGCTCACCCGCTCCACCTGTCTCACCGGCCCCACGCGTCTCACCGGTGGGGCACGGCGGGCGGTCGAGGCACTCCGGCAGCGCGTCCTCGTCCGTGCGCGTCCGGCGTCCGCGTACGGACGACCGGGGCGCGAACCCCAGATCGGTGAGCGTGCGGCCGGGGAACATGTGCAGGAACACCCGCTCGTACGCGTAGTTGGGGCAGCGGATCTCGCCCGCCTCCACGCGGCCGACATAGCGCGCGTCACAGCTGACCCGCTCGCCGATCTCGCGCGCGGCCCGGCGCACCAGCGCCGCGAACTCGGCCGGCGAGCGCTGTCCGCGCAGGCGCCGGAAGGCGAGGTTCGGCCGCGGTGGCCGATCGGGCTGGGCGGAGGTCACCGTTGACGTCGCCATGGCCGGGTCCTCTCGTGCGAACCGTCGAACCACGCCGGTAAAGGTGTGAGTTGCGGGTGATTCTCCCGTTTGCCACCCCGTTGCCGGCGAGCAAGAACGTACCGGCTGTGACGGAGTCGCCACGCGGTGTTTGGCTACAAACCGGATATCTCATCCGGGATCTGCCATGAAGTGCCATCCTTTGCGGCGGACTTGTGCCGTAGCTGTTGACGTTCCGCCGCGTTGAACCCTGTGGACCGGGAGGCCCCCGACTCCCGAGCCGCTCGTCCGAGGAGGAGTTCCGTGGTGGAGGCCGGAATGGAGACCAGCCCGAGCAGCGACCGCGCAGTGGCCTGCGACGCGGGCGGCGACGGTGGCTGCGACCTCGTCACCGTGCCGACGCGGCAGGGCCTGGAGGCCGTCGACATTCTCAGGAGGGGTGCCGGTGAGGCGGTGGGGCGGGTGCTCCACGACCACGGCTGCGACACGCTCGGCTTCCTGGTGCCCCCGGGCACGGCCGCGGCCTGGGACGTGCCCGGCAGCACCTGCACGGAGACCGACGGCCGGGGCATGAGGGTCGACGCGACGCCCGATCTGGCGCCGGAGCCCCCGGTGGAGGGCTCGGACTGGCTGCTGCCGCCCGGCGGCGCGGACCTCGCGACCGACCCCGCCGTCCTGCGGGCCGCGCTGGGGGAGGCCGCCCGGCTGATCGAGGCCGCGGACAGCTGCCGCTGACGCACGTCGCGCGGGTGCGGGGTCCACGCCGCCGGGCGCACGGGCCGCCGGGCGTTCGATAATGGCCCGATGGGAAAGTCCAGGAACGCCCGCCGCGGGCGCGCAGCCGCGGAGACCGTCGCCGAGGACGTCGACGGCGGTCACGCCGAGCTGATACCTGACCGGGAACGGGCGCGGGCCTGGACGCTGCTGATCGACGGCGCCCCGCAGTCGCACGTCGACCTGGACGACCCGGCGTATCTGTCGTTCGAGTACCAGCGCCGCATCGGGCACGTCATCGACCTCGCCGCCCCGCCCGGCAAACCCGTCCGCGCCGTGCACCTCGGCGGCGGCGCCCTCACCCTCGCCCGCTACGTCGCCGCCACCCGCCCCCGCTCCACCCAGCAGGTCGTCGAGCGCGACGCCGCCCTGGTCCAGCTGGTCCGGCGCGAACTGCCCCTCGACCCCGCCGCCCGGATCCGGGTGCGCTCCACCGACGCCCGCGCCGGGCTCGCCAAGGTGCCCGACGGCTGGGCGGACCTGGTCGTCGCGGACGTGTTCAGCGGGGCCCGCACCCCGGCCCATCTGACGTCCACCGAGTTCCTCGACGAGGTGCGCCGCGCGCTCGCACCGGGCGGGGTCTACGTCGCCAACCTCGCCGACGGCCCGCCGCTCGCCCACCTGCGCGGCCAGATCGCCACGGCCGCCGCCCGCTTCCCCGAACTCGCCCTGATCGCCGACCCCGCCGTGCTGCGCGGCAGACGCTTCGGCAACGCTGTCCTCGCCGCCCGCGACCACCCGCTGCCCGTCGCCGAGCTCACCCGCCGGGCCGCCTCCGACCCGCACTCCGCGCGCGTGGAGCACGGCAAGGCGCTGACCGACTTCGCCGGCGGCGCCCAGCCCGTGACGGACGCGGCCGCGGTGGCCTCGCCGGCCCCGCCGGCCTCGGTCTTCCGGTGACCCGGCGGCCCACGGTGACCCGGAGGAAGGCTCAGTAGCTGCCGATCTCCACCCGCGGCGGGCCGTCGTGCCAGGTGCAGAACACCGACACCCGGTCCGCGCCCGAGGTGAACTCCACCCGGATCCACGTCTCCGTCTTCCACACCTGCATCGACCAGCCCGCACCCGGGGTCGCCGACACCAGCGACGCGGACGACGGCCCGAGGTCGAACACCGCGCGCCCGCCGTCGGTCTCGTAGCTGCGGACCCCGCCGGAGGCCGTGGGGGAGGGGGCCGGGGCGGCGGGGGTGGTGGCCGGCGCGGTCCGCGAGGGCGCGGGGCTCGGTGTGCGGGGCGTCCGGCTCGGCGTCGCCGACGGCCGGTCCGGCTCACCGGCCGAGGGGGAAGGGCGCCTCGTGGACGACGCCACCGGCGCCGAGTCCCGCGCGGCCGCGTCCACTGCCGTGACGGGCAGGGCGCGGGGCGCGTCGTAGGCCGTGCCCGCCATCACGGTGTGCACGCCCCACCACGACAGCGTGACCGCCGCGCCGGTGGCGAGCAGCCAGGCGAGTACGTGTACGAGTCCTCTGCGCATCGCGGCCATACTGCCTCACGCGTCCCACACGTGTCGCCCGGACGGGTCGTCCACAGCCGTGCCCGGCCCCGGCCGGAGTTGTCCACAGGCCGGCACCGGCCTCCCCCGCATGGCGTACGGTGCCGCCCATGGCAAGTGTGTTGGTGGTCGAGGACGACCAGTTCGTACGCTCGGCGCTCATCCGGCACCTGACCGACGCCTCGCACCTCGTGCGCAGCGTCGGCACGGCGCTGGAGGCGCTGCGCGAGGTCGCCCATTTCCGGTTCGACGTCGTGATCCTCGACCTCGGACTGCCCGACCTCGACGGCTCGGAGGCGCTGAAGATGCTGCGCGGCATCACCGACGTGCCCGTCATCGTCGCCACCGCACGGGACGACGAGGCGGAGGTCGTCCGGCTGTTGAACGCGGGCGCGGACGACTACCTCACCAAGCCGTTCTCGGTGGAGCACCTGTCGGCCCGCATGGCGGCCGTGCTGCGCCGCGCCCGGGCCGGCGCCGGGGAGGCACCGCCGTCCACCGTCATCCGCGTCGGCGGCCTGACCGTCGACCCGCTGCGCCGCCAGGCCGAACTGGACGGCGAACGGCTCGACCTGACCCGGCGTGAGTTCGACCTGCTCGCCTTCCTCGCCGGCCGCCCCGGCGTGGTCGTCCCCCGCAAGGAGCTCCTCGCCGAGGTCTGGCAGCAGTCGTACGGCGACGACCAGACCATCGACGTCCATCTGTCCTGGCTGCGCCGGAAGCTGGGCGAGACCGCCGCCCGGCCCCGCTATCTGCACACCCTGCGCGGCGTCGGCGTGAAGCTGGAGCCGCCGGCCGCGGAGCCGCCGCGATGAGGTGGGCCCTGGTCAAGGTGTCGCTGGCGGTCACCGCCATGGTCGTGGTCGCCTTCGCCGTGCCGCTCGGACTCGTCATCCGGGAGATGGCCCGGGACCGCGCCTTCTCCAACGCCGAGCGGGAGGCCGCCGCCGTCGCCCCCGCGCTGTCCATCACCACCGACCGGGACCAGCTGGAGCGCGTCGTCGCCTCCGCGGGCTCGGACGCCGGGATGTCCGTGCACATACCGGCGTCCGGCACCGGGGACGCCGGCATCAAGGACACCGGCACCGGCGGTGACAGCGGGGGCGGCACCGTCATCGGCCGGCAGCGCGCCACCGACGAGGACATCGCCGCCGTACGCGCGATGGGACGCGCCTCCACCGCCGGGGTGCCCGGCGGCTCGACACTGCTCCAGCCGGTCGCGCTCAGCTCCGGCGAGATCGCGGTCGTCGAGGTCTACGTCCCCGAGTCCGAGGTCACCAACGGCGTCGGCACGGCCTGGGCGGTGCTCGCCGCGGTCGGTGCCGCGCTGGTCGTCGGCTCGGTCGCCGTCGCCGACCGGCTGGGCGTGCGCATGGTGCGGCCGGCGCAGAAGCTCGTGGAGGGCGCGCACGAGCTGGGAGAGGGCAAGCTGGGCGCCCGCGTGCCCGAGGAGGGCCCGACCGAACTGCGGCTCGCGGCGGTCGCGTTCAACTCCATGGCCGACCAGGTCGTCCAGCTCCTCGCCAACGAAAGGGAACTGGCCGCCGACCTGTCCCACCGGCTGCGCACCCCGCTGACCGTGCTGCGGCTCAACGCGGCCTCGCTCGGCGACGGTCCGGCCGCCGAGCAGACCCGGGCGGCGGTCGAGCAGCTGGAGCGCGAGGTCGACACCATCATCCGCACCGCCCGGGACGCCAAACCGCAGACCGCCGCGGCCGGTCCCGGCGCCGGATGCGACGCGGCCGAGGTGGTCCGCGAGCGGATGGGCTTCTGGTCCGCGCTCGCCGAGGACGAGGGACGCAAGTGGCGGGTGGCCGGCGCCGACCGCCCGGTGCGCATACCCGTGGCCCGTGCCGACCTGGCCGCCGCCCTCGACGCCCTGCTGGGCAACGTCTTCCGGCACACCGCCGAGGGCACCGCCTTCGCGGTCGACCTGCACAACGGCGAGGACGCGGTGATCGTCCTCGTGTCGGACGCGGGCCCCGGCATAGCCGACCCCGAGGCGGCGATGGCCCGCGGCCGGGGCTCGGGCACCGACGGGTCGACCGGGCTCGGCCTGGACATCGTGCGCCGGCTCGCCGAGTCGACGGGCGGGGACGTACGCATCGGCTCGTCCGTGCTCGGCGGGACGGAGGTGCGGATCTGGATCCAGCTGGACGGCCGTACGGCACCCGTGCGGCACGGACACCGGGGCACCGTGCGCCGCCGCCGGCAGCCCCGCCGGGGCTCTCCCTTTAACCGGTCCCGATCCCTTCCTTAAGCGCGCCCTAAGATCCCCGACCCCCGCCCGGAACAGGCACTTTGCCCGGTTCCGCCTCGCTAGCGTGCTGCCGCACCCCGGCCCCGCGCACCCCGCAGGGCCCCCGGAACAGCGAAGGCAGGCACCAGATGAGCAGCACGCACCGGCGCAGGGTCAGTGGCAGGAACAAGGCGATCGGCGCGCTCGTCGCCACCGCCGTGGCCGGCGGCGGCGCGCTGCTGTTCACCAGCACGGCCCAGGCCGCCGGAGTCGGCGCCGCCTACACGAGGACCAGCGCGTGGTCGACGGGCTACACCGCGCAGTACGTCGTCACCAACAACAGCCAGGAGGCGAAGCGGGACTGGACACTGGAGTTCGACCTGCCCGCCGGGGCGACGCTCGGCTCACTGTGGAACGCCGAGCCGAGCGTCAGCGGCCGGCACGTCACCGTGACCGGGCCGAAGTGGGACACGGACGGCCTGAAGGCCGGCGAGTCCGTCACCGTCGGCTTCGTCGTCAACGGCACCCAGGACCCGACCGGTTGCCGCGTCGACGGCACCCGGTGCTCGGCGGACGACGGCGCCACCCCCGAGCCCAGCGGCCGCCCGACCGAGCCCTCGACCCCCACGCCCACGCCGACGGCCACCGCCACCGCCCCCGAGCCGGCCCCGACCCCCACGGCCACCACCCCGGCCCCCACCGGGACCCCCGGCAGCGGCACCGCGACCGGCGCCGGCTTCGCGCCCTACGTCGACACCTCCCTCTACCCGGCCTTCGATCTGGTCGCGAACGCCGAGGCCACCGGCGTGAAGGAGTACAACCTGGCCTTCGTCACCGACGGCGGCGGCTGCACCCCCAAGTGGGGCGGCGTCAGCGACCTTACGAGCGACGCCGTGGCCGGGCAGATAGGCGCCCTGCGCGCCGAGGGCGGCGACGTCCGCGTCTCCTTCGGCGGCGCGGCCGGCTCCGAGCTGGCCACGACCTGCACCTCGGCCGAGACCCTCGCGGCGGCGTACGGCAAGGTCGTGGACGCCTACGGGCTCACCAAGGTCGACTTCGACGTCGAGGGCGGCGCCCTGCCCGACACGGCCGCCAACACCCGCCGCGCCCAGGCCGTCGCCGCCCTGCAGAAGCAGCACCCGGGCCTCGACGTCTCCTTCACCCTGCCCGTGATGCCCGAGGGACTGACCCAGGCCGGCGTCGACCTCCTCGCCGACGCCCGGAAGAACGGCGTGAAGATCGACGCGGTCAACATCATGGCGATGGACTACGGCCCGGCGTACAGCGGCGACATGGGCACCTACGCCGAACAGGCCGCCACCGCCACCCAGGCCCAGATCAAGAGCGTCCTCGGCCTCTCCGACGGCGCGGCCTGGCAGACGGTCGCCGTCACCCCGATGATCGGCGTCAACGACGTCGCGAGCGAGGTCTTCACGGTCGGGGACGCCGCCCAGCTGGTGACGTTCGCCGAGGCCAAGGGCCTGGGCCAGCTGTCCATGTGGTCCGCGACCCGCGACAAGCAGTGCGCGGACGGCGCCAAGCCCCAGGCCGACGCGACGTGCAGCTCCGTCCTCCAGGAGAAGTCGGCCTTCTCGAAGGCCTTCGCCGCCTACAAGTGACCCCGACGGGGCGCGGCACCCCCCGTCGGACTGCCGCGCCCCGCGCCCGTGGTGTCCCGTTGTGCGGGTGCTACTCGGGCGGCGGGAGTGTCCCCGTGCGGGCCGCCCGCGCGTACCAGAGGGCGCTCGCCTTGGGGATGCGCTCCTGCGAGACGTAGTCGACGTAGACCGCGCCGAACCGCTTCTCGTAGCCGTAGGCCCATTCGAAGTTGTCCATCAGGGACCACAGGTAGTACCCGCGCACGTCCGCGCCGTCGTCGAGGGCCCGGCGGACCGCCCGCAGGTGGCCGTCCAGATACGCGACCCGCTCGGGGTCGTGGACCGTGCCGTCGGCGGCGGGCTTGTCGTCGTAGGCGGCGCCGTTTTCAGTGACGTACAGCGGCACTCCGGGGGCCTCCCGGTGGTAGCGCATGATCAGCTCGTGCAGGCCGGTCGGGTCGACGCTCCAGCCCATCGCCGTGCGCTCACCCGGCGGCTGGTGGAACGCCACGTCGTCCGCGGCCGGCCACGGCGAGTGGTCGCTCGTCCCGTGCCCGTCGGCCCGCGGGACGCGCGAGTCCGCGTCGGCCGCGGACACCACGGTGGGCGTGTAGTAGTTGAGGCAGACCGCGTCCAGCGGCTGGCGGATCAGCCCCAGGTCGCCGTCCCGGACGAACGACCAGTCGGTGACGGTCGCCGTCGCCTCCAGCAGGGACTGCGGATAGGCGCCGTGCAGGACCGGGCCGTGGAAGATCCCGCCGGACAGGTCGTCGATCCTCCGGGCCGCCGCCAGGTCCGCCGGACTCTGCGACAGCGGACGTACGACGGACGTGTTGAGGCTGATCGCCACCGAGTTGCGGGCCGGCATCACCGAACGCAGCGCCACCGTGCCCAGGCCGTGCGCCAGGTTCAGATGGTGCGCGGCGCGCAGCGCGGCCGCCGGGTCCGTGCGGCCGGGGGCGTGCACGCCGGAGGCATAGCCCAGGAAGGCCGCGCACCAGGGCTCGTTGAGCGTGATCCACTGCTCCACCCGGTCGCCGAGGGCCTCGCCGACGATCTGCGCGTACTCGGCGAACCGGTACGCCGTCTCCCGCTGCGGCCAGCCGCCCGCGTCCTCCAGCTCCTGCGGCAGGTCCCAGTGGTAGAGGGTGACGGCCGGCCTGATCCCGGCGGCCAGCAGCTCGTCGACCAGACGGCGGTAGAAGTCCAGGCCGCGCTGGACGGCGGGGCCACGGCCGGTCGGCTGCACCCGCGGCCAGGAGACGGAGAAGCGGTAGGCACCCAGTCCCAGCTCCGCCATCAGCGCCACGTCGTCGCGGTAGCGGTGGTAGTGGTCGACGGCGACGTCACCGGTGTCGCCGCCGGCCGTCTTCCCCGGCGTATGGCTGAAGGTGTCCCAGATCGAGGGGGTACGGCCGTCCTCCCGCACCGCGCCCTCGATCTGGTACGCCGAGGTCGCGGCGCCCCAGAGGAAGGAGGGAGGGAAGGAGACGGGTGTCGGTTCTGGCATGGAATCGCTCCCACGAAGTCGGGTGCCTCATTATGCATGGGAGCGCTCCCACAGCAAAACCCCCGTCACGCGGCCGACTTCGGCGGAGCCCTGTCGCACCGGCCCGGCGGACTCCCGCGTGCGGGCGCCGTCCCTCAGGCCGACTCCCGTACCACCAGCCGGGTCGGCAGGACCACGCCCCGGTGCCCGGCGCCACGGTCGGCGATCTCGTCCAGCAGCAGCCTCGCCATGGTGCGGCCCATCTCCTCCAGCGGCTGCCGGACGCTGGTCAGCGGCGGGTCGATGTGCCGGGCCACGATGGAGTCGTCGAACCCGATGACGGCCACGTCGCCCGGCACCCGGCGGCCCGCGGCGCGCAGCTCCAGCACGGCGCCGGAGGCCATCACGTCCGAGGCGGCGAAGACCGCGTCCAGGTCGGGGCGGCGGTCCAGCAGCTCCCGCATGGCCGCGCGTCCGCCCTCCTCGGTGAAGTCGCCGTGCGCCACCAGCTCCTGGGCGGCCGCGGCCCCGGCCTCCCGCAGCGCCTCGCGGTACCCGTCGAGCCGTTCCCGCGCCGCCTCCATGTCGAGCGGCCCGGTGATGGTGCCCACGGCCCGGCGGCCGCTCGCCAGCAGATGCCGGACCGCGCTCTCGGCGCCGCCGCGGTTGTCCGCGCGGACGTGCCCCAGCGGCTCCCGGTCACCGCGCCGGCCGGCCAGCACGGTCGGGATGGCCAGCGCCTCGAGCTGGTCGGGCAGCGTGTCGTCGCTGTGCACCGCCACCATCAGCACCCCGTCCACGCGCTGCCCCGACAGATACGGCGCGAGCCGGGCGTACTCCTTCTCGTCGTGCACCATGACCAGCAGCATCCGCATTCCGGCGTCCGCGAGCCCGGCGCTCACGCCCCGGATGATCTCCGAGAAGTACGGCTCGGAGAACAGCCGGGTCTGCGCGTCGGGGACCACGAGCGCCACGGAGTCGGTGCGCCGGGTGGCGAGGGAGCGGGCGGCCTGGTCGGGGACGTAGCCGAGTTCGGCGATGGCCCGCTCCACGGCCGCGCGCGAACGGTCGCTGACCTTGGGGGAGCCGTTGATGACCCGGGAGACCGTGCCGCGGCCCACGCCGGCGCGCGCGGCCACCGCGTTCAGGGTCGGACGCCGGACGGACGAGGCGGCGGGCCGCTGTTCGGCAGGGCTCATCGTTCACCTTCCGGCTTCGGTGGGGGGACCGGCCTCATTCTCGCCCAGAAAGCGCGAACCCCGGCCGCGCGGCGCCCCCCGAGGTGCCCTCCGACCGGTAACTCGCCCGTGACCTGCGGGAATTCGGCGTCGTGGCGAAGAAATCCGGGCGGTGGGCCCGCGGCGGTGCGACACATTCCCGTGACGCGCGGAACACGCTTGCGCAACAACGCCGTTTTCAAGTCTTGACACCTGGGGCCGCCAGCAACGAGTCTTCGGGGCAAGCCGCGTGGGAGCGGTCCCACGGAGTCCCGGGACCGGCTTCCGTACGGAACGAAGCACCATCGGCCCTTCCCTCCACCTCGCATGGCACACCGTTGACCAGCATCTTCGCACCGCACGCCGCGTTGCTCTGGGCTGGCCGCTGCTCGAACCGAGAGGGCAGGTCCGGACCGTCGAACCCGGCGGTCTGATTCCTGAGGTCCCCGTTCCCACTGGAACAAGGAGTAGTGGAATGCGCATCACCCGAACCGGCGGCGCCCGTGGCCGCAGAGCAGCGGCCCTGACCACGTCGGTCCTGACGGCCTCGGCCCTGCTGCTGACCGCCTGCAGCAGCGACAGTGACTCGGACGCCTCGGAATCCGACGGGAAGATCGTCCTCAAGGTGGCCGACTACGGGCAGTTCGGCTACAAGGAAGCCGGCCTCTTCGAGAAGTACCAGCAGCTTCACCCGAACATCGAGGTGAAGGAGGAGACCACCGCCAACGAGCAGGACTACTACCCGAAGCTCCTTCAGCAGCTGAACTCGGGCAGCGGTCTCGGAGACGTCGTCGGCGTCGAGGTCGCCCGCATCAAGGAGGTCGTGGACACCCAGGCGGACAAGTTCGTCGACCTCAAGGACAGCATCGACACCAGCCAGTGGGTCGACTGGAAGGCCAAGCAGGCCACCAGCAAGGACGGCCAGGTCATCGGCGCCGGCACCGACATCGGTCCGATGTCGCTCTGCTACCGCAGGGACCTCTTCGAGAAGGCGGGCCTGCCCACCGACCGCGAGGAGGTCGCCAAGGCGGTCGCGGGCGGCTGGGAGGACTACATCCAGCTCGGCGAGCAGTACAAGGCGAAGGCGCCCGAGGGCACCTACTTCATGGACTCCGCCAGCGCCATGTTCAACGGTGTCGTCAGCTCCTCCGAGAGCCAGTACTACGACGCCGACGGCAAGGCGATATACAAGGACAGCCCCGCCGTGCAGAAGGGCTGGGACCTCGCCGCCGAGGCCGCGGACAAGAAGCTGAGCCAGGGCCTGCCGCAGTTCCAGGACCCGTGGAAGGCGGCGCTGCGCAAGGGCACCGTGGCCACCGTCGTCTGCCCGGCCTGGATGTCCCTGCAGATCGAGAACTACTCCGGCAACGACTTCGCCGGCAAGTGGGACATCACCCGCGCGCCGGGCGCGACCGCGGCCAACTGGGGCGGCTCCTTCCTGACCGTGCCCAAGAGCGGCAAGCACGTCAAGGAGGCCACCGAGCTGGTCAAGTGGCTGACCGCGCCCGAGCAGCAGGCCGCCGTGTTCAAGGCCGTCGGCGTCTTCCCGTCCAACCAGGGCGCCTACACGCTCGACGACGTGAAGAACGCGAAGCTCGAGTACTTCAACAACGCCCCCGTCGGCCAGATCTACGCCGAGGAGGCCAAGTCCATCCCGGTGGCCGTGCTCGGCCCGAAGGACGGCGTGATCAAGGACACCATCTCCACGCAGATCAACAACATGGAGCAGCGCGGCACCAAGCCCGACAAGGCCTGGGACGCGGCGGTCGAGACGATCGACAAGGCCATCGGCTGACCCGCGCCGGTGCGGGCGGTCCCACCAGCCGCCCCGCACCGCCCGCACCGTGCGCACGGCGGGGGCCGTGGCGGTACGACGGCCCCCGCCCGCAGGCGCGGGTGGCGCCCGCAGCAGACCCTGCCCTCCGCGGCGGGTCTGCTGCGCGGCGTCGCGGCACGGAGGCGGCACGCGCGGCACACCCCGCACCGCCGGGCCGCACACCCCCCGGCCCCTGAACACCCCCCGATCCCTCCGACCGGCACCAGCACCCGCCACCCCCGACCGGCCCGGGTCCCGCACCACACGCGCCGCCGGCTGCCGCGCGGGCCGCTCCCGCCCTCGGCCCGACCTCCCAGGCCCGACCCCAGGCCCGACCTCCCAGGGAAGGACTCCCTCCGTGGCAACGACAACCCCCGCACGGGGTGCCAAGACCCCGCTCACCGGCGGCCCCGGCGCCGCGTCCCGAGAACGCGGACCGTGGCGTTCACGCCTGTGGCGCCTCGACGACAAGGTGTCGCCGTACGCGTACGTCGCCCCCTTCTTCCTCATCTTCGGCGCCTTCGGGCTCTACCCGCTCCTCTACACCGGCTGGATCGCCCTGCACCGGGTGGAGATGACGAGCCTCGACCAGTCCGAGTGGGTCGGCTTCGACAACTTCGCCAAGATCCTCCAGGACTCCGAGTTCTGGACGGCCGTCTCCAACACCTTCGTCATCGGCGTCATCTCGACCGTCCCACAGCTGCTGGTCGCCCTGGGCCTGGCCCACCTGCTCAACTACAAGCTGCGCGCCAGCACCTTCTGGCGAACGGTCATCCTCACCCCGTACGCCACCTCGGTCGCGACCGCGGCGCTCGTCTTCGCCCTGGTGTTCCGGGCCGACGGCGGGCTCCTCAACTGGGTGCTGGGCTTCTTCGGCGCGGGGGACATCGACTGGGGCAACGGCCACTGGACGTCGAAGATCGCCATCTCGATCATCGTGATCTGGCGCTGGACCGGCTACAACGCCCTGATCTACCTGGCCGCGATGCAGGCCGTGCCGACCGACCTGTACGAGGCCGCGTCGATCGACGGCGCATCGCGCTGGCAGCAGTTCCGCAAGGTGACCATCCCCGCGCTGCGGCCGACGATCCTGTTCACCATCGTCATCTCGACGATCGGCTCCATGCAGCTGTTCGGTGAGCCGCTGCTGCTGCAGGGCGGCACGCTCGGCGCCGTCGGCGGCAGCGAGCACCAGTACGAGACGCTCAGCATCTACCTCTACAACTACGGCTGGAAGCTCCAGCATCTCGGCCCGGCCGCGGCCGTGGCCTGGGCCATGCTCGTCCTGCTGCTGCTCATCGCCCTGATCAACTGGATCGTCAGCCGGTTCGTGCGCAAGAGCGCGGCCTGACGGGAGCGACAACGATGACCACGACAAGTACTCCCTACAAGACCGCCCCGGACCCGTCCCCGGTGTCCGAGGTCCTCGGCTCGGGCGGTGGCCGGGGCCGCCGTCTGCGGATCGGCGCCGGCCAGCAGCTCAAGGGCGGCCCCCTCACCTACCTCGCGCTGATCGTCGTCGGCGTGGGTTCCCTGTTCCCCCTGTACTGGACGCTGGTGGCCGCCTCGCACGACCAGCAGCGGGTCCTCGACACCCCGCCGCCGTTCCTGCCCGGCGGCAGGCTGTTCAGCAACCTCGAAGCGGCCTGGGAGCAGGCCAACCTCGGCAAGGCCATCGTCAACAGCGCCATCGTGGCCGGCTCCATCACCGCGGCCACGCTGTTCTTCTGCACGCTGGCCGGCTACGCCTTCGCCAAGATGCGCTTCCGCGGCCGGAACGTGCTGATGACCGCGGTCATCGCCACCCTCACCATCCCGCCGCAGCTCAGCGTGGTGCCGCTGTTCATGATGATGTCGGACATCGGCTGGAGCGGAGAGCTGGAGTCGGTGATCTTCCCGACCCTGGTCGGCGCCTTCGGTGTCTTCTTCATGCGCCAGTACCTCATCGAGGCCCTGCCGTACGAACTCATCGAGGCGGCCAAGGTGGACGGGGCGAACAACCTCCGCATCGTGTGGAACGTCGTCCTGCCCGCCGCCCGGCCCGCGATGATGGTGCTCGGCATGCTCACCTTCGTCCAGGCGTGGAACGACTTCTTCTGGCCCTTCCTCGCGCTGAACCAGGAGAACCCCACCATCCAGGTCGCGCTCGGCCAGCTCAGCGCCTCCTACACCCCCGACCAGAGCATCGTCATGGCCGGCGCGCTGATCAGCACCCTGCCGCTGCTGGTGGTCTTCGTCGTCTTCGGCAAGCAGATCGTCGGCGGCATCATGGCGGGCGCCGTCAAGGGCTGACCCCCGGTCCGACCGTCCGACCCGTCGCCGCCCTCCGCCTCACCCTCCTCCGCCCGGCAGGGCACGGCCCGCACCCGGGCCCTGCCGGCCCCCGGGGCGCCCACCCGCGTGCCCGCCCCCACCGCCTTCCCGCCCCGCCGGGCCGCACCGCCCGGCACCTCCTCACGCCATTTGGGAGCGTCCTCACGATGACCGCCGTACGACCCGAGACCCCCGCCCAGCCGGCCACCACCGGCTCCTTCCCGACGGGCTTCGTCTGGGGCGCCGCCACCGCCGCCTACCAGGTGGAGGGCGCCGCCGCCGAGGACGGCCGCACCCCGTCCATCTGGGACACCTTCAGCCACACCCCCGGCAAGGTCCGCAACGGCGACACCGGGGACATCGCCGCCGACCACTACCACCGCTACCGCGACGACGTGGCGCTGATGAAGGACCTCGGGCTGAAGGCGTACCGCTTCTCCGTCTCCTGGTCCCGGGTCCAGCCCACCGGCCGCGGTCCCGCCGTCGAACGCGGCCTGGACTTCTACCGCCGCCTCACCGACGAACTCCTCGAGGCCGGCATCACCCCCGTCGCCACCCTCTACCACTGGGACCTGCCCCAGGAGCTGGAGGACGCCGGCGGCTGGCCGCAGCGCGACACCGCCGACCGCTTCGCCGAGTACGCCGCGCTCATGGCCCGCGCCCTCGGCGACCGCGTCGGTGTGTGGACCACCCTCAACGAGCCCTGGTGCAGCGCCTTCCTGGGCTACGGCTCCGGCGTGCACGCCCCCGGCCGCACCGACCCGGCGGCGACCCTGCGCGCCGCCCACCACCTCAACCTCGCCCACGGCAAGGCGGTCGGCGTGCTGCGGGAGGCCCTGCCACAGGCCGCGCAGACGTCCATCACCCTCAACCTGCACCAGGTGCGCCCCCTCACCGACGCCCCCGAGGACGCCGAGGCGGCCCGCCGCATCGACGCGGTCGGCAACCGGATCTTCACCGGCCCCCTCCTCGACGGCGCCTACCCCGAGGACCTGATCGCCGACACCGCGCACCTCGTCGACTGGAACGAGCTGGTCAGGGACGGCGACCTGGCGGAGATCTCCCGCCCGATCGACGTGCTCGGCGTCAACTACTACTCGCCGACCGTGGTCTCCCGGCCCGCCGACGGCGCGGCCACCACCAAGAACGACGGCCACGGAGCGAGCGACCACTCGCCGTGGACCGGCTCCGAGGACGTCGCCTTCCACCTCGCCAACGACGACCTCACCGCGATGAACTGGGCCATCGACGCGAACGGCCTGCACACCCTCCTCACCGGCCTCGCGGAGTCGCACCCCGGCCTGCCCCTCATGGTCACCGAGAACGGCGCCGCCTTCGACGACTACGTCTCCCCCGAGGGCCGGGTGAACGACCCGCAGCGCATCGACTACCTCCACTCCCACCTGGACGCCGTGCGCCGGGCGATCGCCGACGGCGCGGACGTCCGCGGCTACTTCCTGTGGTCCCTGCTGGACAACTTCGAGTGGTCCTACGGCTATTCGAAGCGCTTCGGCGCCGTCTACGTCGACTACGCCTCCCAGCGCCGCATCCCCAAGGCGAGCGCCCACTGGTACGCCGACGTGATCCGGCGCAACGCGCTGCCCGCCGACGGCGCCCTCGGCTGAGCCCCGCCGCACCCGCACCCACGAGGGCGCGACCGTACCCGGTCGTGCCCTCGTGGTCCTCCGCCGGCACGGAGGGGGGAATTCCGCCGCCCGCGAGGCACGATGGGGTCGGGGAGGCACGGGCCGGGGCTGTTAGATTCCTGGCCGGACAGCTGCGAGGGAAGGGCGACGACCATGGCGGTCAACGGTGGGCGGAGCCGGGGCGCCAGACGCCCGACCCTGGAGGAGGTGGCCGCCCGGGCCGGCGTCGGCCGCGGCACGGTCTCCAGGGTGATCAACGGCTCGCCCCGGGTCAGCGACACCACACGGGCGGCCGTCGAGGCGGCCGTCGCGGAACTCGGCTACGTCCCGAACACCGCCGCCCGCGCGCTCGCCGCCAACCGCACCGACGCGATCGCCCTCGTCGTTCCCGAGCCCGAGACCCGGTTCTTCGCCGAGCCCTACTTCTCGGACATGCTGCGCGGTGTCGGCGCGGAGATCACCGACACCGAGATGCAGCTGCTGCTGATCTTCGCGGGCAGCGACCGGGAGCGGCAGCGGCTCGCCCAGTACCTGGCCGCGCACCGGGTGGACGGCGTCCTGCTGGTCT
The DNA here is from genome assembly GCF_040636935.1 of Streptomyces sp. NPDC032940. Taxonomy (NCBI): domain Bacteria; kingdom Bacillati; phylum Actinomycetota; class Actinomycetes; order Kitasatosporales; family Streptomycetaceae; genus Streptomyces; species Streptomyces sp. NPDC032940. The sequence continues at coordinate 231,926 of NZ_JBEZVJ010000004.1, forward strand.
CGGTGCACGCCGACGACCCGCTGCCCGACATGCTGACCCAGCTGGAGATCCCCGCGGTGATCAGCGGCCCGCGCTCCGCCGCGGAGACGCTGGCGTCCGTGGACTCCGACAACTACGGCGGCGCCCGCTCGGCCGTCGAGCACCTCATGTCCCGGGGCCGCCGCCGCATCGCCCACATCACCGGCCACCTCGACGTCTACGGCGCCCAGCGGCGCGTCGACGGCTACCGCGACGCCCTGCGCGACGGCGGGCTCGACGCCGTGGACGAGCTGATCGAGCCGGGGGACTTCACCGAGGAGGGCGGCCGGCACGCGATGAGGGAGCTGCTGCGCCGCCGCCCCGACCTTGACGCGGTCTTCGCCGCCTCGGACGTGACGGCGGCCGGTGCCCGCCAGGCGCTGCGCGAGGCGGGCCGGCGCATCCCGGACGACGTGGCGCTGGTCGGCTACGACGACTCGGCCATCGCCCGCCACCTGGACCCGCCGCTGACCAGCGTCCGGCAGCCGATCGAGGAGATGGGCCGCGCGATGATCGACCTGCTGCTGACCGAGATCGCGGACCGCCGTCCGGCGGGGGCACGGGGGCGGGAGCGGCACCAGGTGGTGCTGGCGACGGAGCTGGTCGAGCGCGCGTCGTCGTGAGCGGTGCGGTGTGGGGCGGTGCGGGGCCGCCCCACACCGCACCGCGTCGCCCAACGCAATCAGCCGGTGACCTTCTTCCGAAGGTCACCGGCTGATGACTCAGGGTGAGTGACGGGACTTGAACCCGCGGCATCCTGGACCACAACCAGGTGCTCTACCAGCTGAGCTACACCCACCATGGCCGGTAGTCGGAACCTTTTGCGGGGTTCCCCGACCGGCTGAGAAAAAGTGTACAGGGTCCGAAGGGGTGCTCGCGCCCGCCTTTCGCGGCGCCCCTACCGGGCGGTCACGACATGCTTCGCGGCGATCGCCTTCGCGGTCTCGGAGTCGGGGCCGGGCTGCGGGACGAAGACGGCCTCGCGGTAGTAGCGCAGCTCGGCGATGGACTCGCGGATGTCGGCGAGGGCGCGGTGGTTGCCGTTCTTCTCGGGACTGTTGAAGTAGGCCCGCGGGTACCAGCGCCGGGCCAGCTCCTTGATCGAGGAGACGTCCACGATCCGGTAGTGGAGGTAGTCCTCCAGCGTCGGCATGTCCCGCAGCAGGAAGCCCCGGTCGGTGCCGACGGAGTTGCCGCACAGGGGGGCCTTGCCGGGCTCCTTCACGTGCTCCCGCACGTACGCCATGACCTGCGCCTCGGCGTCCTCCAGCGTCGTGCCGCCGTCGAGCTCGGCGAGCAGGCCGGACGCGGTGTGCATCTCGCGCACCACCTCCGGCATCGTCTCCAGGGCCCGCGCCGGTGGGCGGATGACGATGTCCACGCCCTCGCCGAGGATGTTCAGCTCCGAGTCGGTGACGAGGGCGGCCACCTCGATGAGCGCGTCGTCGGACAGCGAGAGGCCGGTCATCTCGCAGTCGATCCACACCATGCGATCGTTCATGCGGCCACTGTACGGGGGGCGCCTGTTCAAGGGGCCCCCGGCGTCGGTGCGGGCATCACGGGGATGCCGCCCCCGGGCCCCCGCGTCGGCCCGGACGGCCCCGCCCTCGAACGCCGGACGGGGTGTATGCCCGTCCGGCGTCTCAAGGTCGTCTCACGGTGCGCTGCGTTGTCCCGGCAGGATGGCCGCGGCGGCCGGGACCGGGGTGCGGCGGGACTGGAACGGGACCTGGTTCTCCGCCGGCACGGGGGACGGCTGCTGGCCGCCCTCGTGCGGAGCGAGGGACCTGGACGCTCCCGCCGGGACGCCCTCCGCGTCCACCGGCCGGTCGCCCTGCGGGCGGCGGGCCCGGTAGGCGGCCCGGTAGGCGGCCGGGGAGGAGCCCAGCTGGCGGCGGAAGTGGCCGCGCAGCGCCACCGGCGAACGGAAGCCGCAGCGGCCCGCGACCTCGTCCACCGAGTAGTCGGACGTCTCCAGGAGCCGCTGCGCCTGGAGGACCCGCTGGGTGATCAGCCACTGCAGCGGGGCGCTGCCCGTCAGCGAGCGGAAGCGGCGGTCGAAGGTGCGCCGGCTCATGTACGCGCGGGCGGCCAGCGTCTCCACGTCGAACTGCTCGTGGAGGTGCTCCAGCGCCCAGGCGACGACCTCGGCGAGCGGGTCGGCGCCGATCTCCTCCGGTAAAGACCGGTCGAGGTAGCGCTCCTGGCCGCCGCTGCGGCGCGGCGGGACCACCAGGCGGCGGGCCAGCGCGCCGGCCGCCTCGTTGCCGTGGTCCGTGCGCACGATGTGCAGGCACAGGTCGATCCCGGCCGCGGTGCCCGCGGACGTCAGGACGTCGCCGTCGTCCACGAACAGCTCGCGCGGGTCGACGTGCACCGACGGATAGCGCTTGGCCAGCGTCGGCGCGTACATCCAGTGGGTCGTGGCGGGGCGGCCGTCCAGCAGGCCCGCCGCCGCCAGCACGAAGGCACCGGTGCACAGGCCGACGATGCGGGCGCCCTCCTCGTGCGCCCGGCGCAGGGCCTCGAGCGCCTCCTCCGGTGGCGGTGAGGTGATCGAACGCCAGGCGGGCACGACGACCGTGCCGGCCCGTGAGATCGCCTCCAGGCCCTGCGGCGCGGTGAGTTCGAGACCCCCCGTGGTCCGCAGGGGGCCGTCCTCGCCGGCGCACACCAGCAGTCGGTAGCGCGGCACGCCGGCGTCCTGGCGGTCGATGCCGAACACCGACAACGGTATGGAACTCTCGAAGATGGGACCGCCGCTGAACAGCAGTACCGCGACGATCTCCTTGCGGCGTCGCCCGGAGAGCTTCCGGGCCGCGGTTTCCGGTGCGGCGGTGGAGTCGTGGCTCATCCCGCTAAGCCCCCCTCGGTGGTCGCGGCGCCCTCAACCTTTCGGGTCTGTCGCTCCAACACGTTTCCCCTCGGTCCTGCACGAGTCCCCCGCCGTAGACAGTCAAGATCGAATCTACTGCGTCCTGTCGTACCGAGGTGGCCGGTTCGGCACTTGGGACATTGTCGACATGGCAACTTGGCGTGAAGCAGTCGATCACGAAGCGTCGCACTCCGGGAGTCCACAGGGAAGTGCGCCTTGTCGCGGTGGCCAATCCGCATAGGGTCCGCGGGGCCCCGCGGACCCTGTCCGTGCAGGTGGAACGGGGGTTGGGGGGTGGTTCGGGCAGGGGTTTCCGGCCCTGCAGAAGTTGGCTGAAAAGAAGCGTCGGCGTGCGCGGAAACCGGTCAACCGACCGGTGTGTTCTCCCCGGACCGGCCGGCCCTCTCGCGCAGCAGCTCCGCGCCGCGCTCCGAACGGCGCAGCAGCAGGCGGCAGGCCCCGGTGAGGGCGGCCAGTCCCACGGCGGTACCGGCCGCACCGGCCAGGGAGGTGCCGTACCAGAGGAGCACGACCGGGACGAGGGCGCAGCTGAACGCCGCCCACCGGACCAGATCGGTGACACCGTCCCGCGACGGCGCCGCCGGCCCGGGGGCGCCCGACGGCGGCTGGGCGGGCTGGTGCGGTCCGGACATGCGGGCTCCCTGGGGCTGGCTCACGGAGATCAACGTCCGTCCGGGCGGTCGGTCACGACGGGGCGCGCGGCCGGGCACACAGGCAGTTGAATCCCGTGCAAACCGCCTGTACAACGCAGCAACCATTGCGTTACGGGCGTCCCCTCGGGCATGCTCCGGGGGACCCGCGGGGGACCCTTCGCGGGATCTGGGCGAAGGAGGAGTGCCGCCGTACCCTTGGGGGTATGGGGTTGGGAAGACCATTCCCGGACACAGCTCCGCCGCACACTGTTGCCCCCCATAGAGGATATAAACGCCGAGACAGCCATGGCCGGTCACGAATTCTTCGAACCCGCGGACCGCAAGCGGCCCGTCGCCGAACCTACGGCGGCCGAGCCCCTGGCGGCCGAAGAGCCACGCCAGTCGTGCGATCCCGCCTTCAAGCACGGCGTCGTCGTCGGCTTCGACGGCTCCACCTCCAGTGAACGCGCTCTCGCGTACGCCATCGGCATGGCGCGCCGGCTCGGCTCGGGCCTGGTCATCGTGCACGTCGCCAACCGGCTGCCCACCACGGTGTGGGCGGGCTGCGAGCCGCCCGTCTTCGTGGACGTGCCGGACCACCGCACCGAGGTGCTGGGCCTGGAGCTGGCGTGCGCGGACTATCTGACCGAGGTGCCCTGGATCCTGGTCGAGCGGGGCGGCGACATCTGCCACGAACTCGAGGAAGTGGGGCGGGAGTACGAGGCGGACGCCATCGTCGTCGGCTCCAGCCACGGCCTCGTGGGCCGGCTCTTCGGCTCCGTGGCGGGACGCCTCGCCAAGCGGGCGCAGCGGCCCGTGGTGGTCATCCCGTAAGCATGCCGAAGGGGGCGCGGTCTCCCGCGCCCCCTTCGGATCACCGGCCGCGTCCTACTCCACCGTCACCGACTTGGCGAGGTTGCGCGGCTTGTCGATGTCCCGGCCGAGCGCCAGCGCCGTGTGGTAGGCGAGGAGCTGGAGCGGGATGCCCATGAGGATCGGGTCGAGCTCGTCCTCGTTCTTCGGCACGACGATGGTGTGGTCGGCCTTCTCCTGCTCCTGGTGGGCGACGGCGAGGATCTGGCCGCTGCGGGCCTTGATCTCCTCCATCGCCGCGCGGTTCTTCTCCAGCAGGTCGTCGTCCGGCACGATCGCCACCGTCGGCAGGGCCGGCTCGATCAGGGCGAGCGGGCCGTGCTTCAGCTCGGAGGCCGGGTAGGCCTCGGCGTGGATGTAGGAGACCTCCTTGAGCTTCAGGGAGGCCTCGCGGGCGACCGGGTAGCCCCGCACGCGGCCGATGAAGAGCATCGAGCGGGCGTCGGCGTACTGCGCGGCCAGCTTCTTGATGTCCTCCTCCTGCTCCAGCATCTCGGAGATCTGCGCGGGCAGCTTGCGCAGGCCCTCGATGATCCGCTTGCCGTCGCGCACCGACAGGTCGCGGGTGCGGCCCAGGTGCAGGGCGAGCAGCGCGAAGGCGACGCAGGTGTTGGTGAAGCACTTGGTGGAGACGACGCAGACCTCGGGACCGGCGTGCACGTACATGCCGCCGTCGGCCTCGCGGGCGATCGCCGAGCCGACCACGTTGACGATGCCGAGGACCCGGGCGCCCTTGCGCTTCAGCTCCTGGACGGCCGCGAGGACGTCGTAGGTCTCACCGGACTGGGAGACGGCGATGTACAGCGTGTCGGGGTCGACGACCGCGTTGCGGTAGCGGAACTCGGAGGCGGGCTCGGCGTCGGCGGGGATGCGGGCCAGCTCCTCGATCATCTGGGCGCCGATCTGGCCCGCGTGGTACGAGGTGCCGCAGCCGAGGATCTTCACGCGGCGCACGGCGCGCGCGTCGCGGGCGTCCAGGTTGAGGCCGCCGAGGTGCACGGTGGAGAAGCGGTCGTCGATCCGGCCGCGCAGGACGCGGTCGACCGCCTCGGCCTGCTCGTGGATCTCCTTGTGCATGTAGGTGTCGTGGCCGCCCATGTCGTAGGAGGCGGCCTCCCACTCAACGGTGGTGGGCTCGGACGTGGTCCGGGTGCCCTCGGTGGTGTAGGTGCGGAAGTCGTCGGCCTTGAGGGTGGCCATCTCGCCGTCGTCGAGGGTCACTATCTGCCGGGTGTGGGCGACCAGCGCGGCGATGTCGGAGGCGACGAACATCTCCTTCTCGCCGATGCCGAGGACGACCGGCGAGCCGTTGCGGGCGACGACGATGCGCTCGGGGAAGTCGGCGTGCATCACGGCGATGCCGTAGGTGCCCTCGATGACGCGGAGGGTCTCGCGGACCTTGTCCTCCAGCTTCTCCGCCTCGGAACGGGCGATGAGGTGGACGAGGACCTCGGTGTCGGTCTCGGAGAGGAACTCGACGCCGTCCGCCTCCAGCTTGCGGCGCAGGTCGGCGGCGTTGTCGATGATGCCGTTGTGGACGACGGCGACCTTGTCGTCGGCCGACATGTGCGGGTGGGCGTTCACGTCGGAGGGGGCGCCGTGGGTGGCCCAGCGGGTGTGGGCGATACCGGTGGTGCCCTTGAAGCGCGCCGGGACCTTGGCCTCCAGGTCGCGGACCCGGCCCTTGGCCTTGACCATCTTCAGGCCGGCCGCCTTCGGGGACGTGACGACGATGCCCGCCGAGTCGTAGCCGCGGTACTCGAGGCGCTGGAGGCCCTCGAGCAGCAGGGGCGCGACGTCACGCTTGCCGATGTATCCGACGATTCCGCACATATACCGTATTCCTCGCAGGTCTCGTGTCCCACGGCCTCTCAGCCGTAGACGATGCGGCGCAGCTGGCGGAGCGTCAGCTCCGGCGGTGCCACCGCGCGGTACTTCAGTTCCGCCGCGATCCGTTCGAAGATCGTCGCGTTCACCAGGCCCTGGGCCTGGAGCTCGCGGTGGCGGCGACGGACGTACTCCTCGGTCGTCTCGTCGAAGTAGGCGAGCACGTCCTGGATCACGCGCAGCGCCTCGCCCCGGTTGAGGGGGGTGGACCGCGTCAGATGATCAACGAGTTCGTCGTGCACCCGGTAGATCCTGGGGTACGGCTGACGCTTTCGCAAGAATCCTGCCCGATTTCGGGCAGGCGCCTTACATTCGCCTGAGGACGGCCTGCTTGGCGAGGGTGAACTCCTCCTCCGTCAGGACCCCCGAGCGGTGCAGCTCGCCCAGCTCCCGCAGCCGCCGCAGCAGCGCGTCGTGGTCGTCCTCGGGGGCGGAGGCGGGTGCCGGGAGCGCGGTGGGCTCGGCCGGGCTCGCGGCGTCCAGGACGGGCGCCGACGGGTGCGGGAGGCGGGCCTGGACGGCGGCGGCCACCAGGGCCATCAGCGGGTCCTTCCTGAACCCCCACAACTCGACCGCGTTCGGGTCGTACTTGGGCGGCACCTTGGCCGGCGCGGCCCGTACGGTGAAGCGGAGGTGGCCGTTCTCCAGACCCACCGACGGCTGCCACTCCACGGCGACGATGTCCGCCAGCGCGAGGACGCGCGGCCCGCCGGCGGACTTGGCGTCCTCCGCCTGCCACTTCCACTCCAGCCGCACCCGCTCGCCGTCGAAGCTCGCCGTGCCGTCCCCGGCGGACACCGACAGGGGCACGGAGGGACCCGCCAGCAGATAGGCGTCCACCGGACCGGACGGCACCTGCTCGAGCAGCAGGGCGTTGCGCACCTCGTCCGCCAGGTACTCGGCGACCCCGTACCGGTCGGACTCCACGATCAGCTGGTACGGGTCGTGCGGCTCGGTCAGCCGGCCGCCGGTCGCCTGCAGCAGCGGGTCGGCGCCGTCCCGCAGCCGCAGCCTGAGCCGTCCCGACTTCTTGCCCTGCTCGAACGATATGCCCGCCAACGCGGCCAGCGGGACCGTCAGTTCACCCAGTTCCCTGCGGAGCAGACCGACGTTCTTGTCCCGCCCCGGCGTCAGCCGCAGGGTGTCGCCGTCGAAGACCCACGTTCCGTCCTTCTGGATGATTTCCGCCATACGGAGATTGTTCCATCGCTTCTGCGCGGCACGGTTGTGCGGGAGAGTGGTCTATACCCATCGTGAAGGGAGAGCACGTGAGACGGCACCAACGGCACCGCGGAACGACTCCCCGCGTCACCCGGCTCCTCGGGTCCCTGCTGCTCGTGGCGGCGGCAGGGGCCTTCACCGTCGGGGCGGCCCCCGCCCAGAAGGCGGAGCCGGTCCCCCTGGACCGGGTGATCCCCGCCCCGTCCTCGGTCGACCCCGGCGGCTCCCCGTACCGGATCACCCGCGGCACCCACATCCGCGTCGACGGCTCCCGCGAGGCCCGGGGCGTCGGCGACTACCTCGCGGACGTCCTGCGGCCCTCCACCGGCTACCGCCTGCCCGTCACCTCGCACGGCGACGGCGGCATCCGGCTGCGCCTGGCGAAGGGCCCCTACGGCGACGAGGGCTACCGCCTCGACAGCGGCCGGTCCGGCGTCACCATCACCGCCGCGAAGCCCGCCGGCCTCTTCCACGGCGTCCAGACCCTGCGCCAGCTGCTCCCCGCCGCCGTCGAGAAGAGGTCCGTGCAGCCCGGCCCCTGGCTGGTCGCGGGCGGCACCGTCGAGGACACCCCGCGCTACGGCTGGCGCGCCGCCATGCTGGACGTCTCCCGGCACTTCTTCACCGTCGACGAGGTCAAGGGCTACATCGACCGGCTCGCCCTCTACAAGCTCAACAAGCTCCACCTGCACCTCAGCGACGACCAGGGCTGGCGCATCGCCGTCGACTCCTGGCCGCGCCTGGCCACCTACGGCGGCTCCACCGAGGTCGGCGGCGGCCCCGGCGGGTACTACACGAAGGACGACTACAAGGAGATCGTGCGGTACGCGGCCTCCCGGCACCTGGAGGTCGTCCCCGAGATCGACATGCCGGGCCACACCAACGCGGCCCTCGCCTCCTACGCCGAGCTGAACTGCGACGGCGTGGCACCCCCGCTGTACACCGGCACCAGCGTCGGCTTCAGCTCGCTGTGCGTCGACAAGGAGATCACGTACGACTTCGTCGACGACGTCGTGCGCGAACTGGCCGCGCTCACCCCCGGCCGCTACCTCCACATCGGCGGCGACGAGGCGCACTCCACGCCGCACGAGGACTACGTGAAGTTCATGGACCGGGTGCAGCCGATCGTCGCGAAGTACGGCAAGACGGTGGTCGGCTGGCACCAGCTGACCGGTGCCGTCCCGGCCAAGGGGGCGCTCGCCCAGTACTGGGGCCTGGACGGCACCGGCGCCGCGGAGAAGGCCCAGGTCGCCGCCGCCGCGCAGAACGGCACCGGGCTGATCATCTCCCCGGCCGACCGGACCTACCTCGACATGAAGTACACCAAGGACACCAAGCTGGGCCTGTCCTGGGCCGGTTACGTCGAGGTGCAGCGGTCCTACGACTGGGACCCGGGCACCTATCTGCCGGGCGTGCCGGCCTCCGCGGTCCGCGGGGTCGAGGCGCCGCTGTGGGCGGAGACCCTGTCCGAACCGGACCAGCTCGAGTACATGGCCTTCCCGCGGCTGCCCGGCGTCGCCGAGCTGGGCTGGTCCCCGGCGGCCACGCACGACTGGGACGCGTACAAGGTGCGGCTGGCCGCGCAGGCGCCGCGCTGGGAGGCGCTGGGGATCGACTACTACCGGTCGCCCCAGGTGCCGTGGACGCCCTGACCCGGTGAAACCCGACGGGCACCCCGGAGGACCGTCTCCGGGGTGCCCGTCCGCCTGTGCGGGGCCGTCAGAGGCCCGCGATGGGGTTCTTCAGGTTCCCGACCAGCTGCAGCGCACCCGACGGGTCCGCGAGGTCGACCATCTGCCGGTTGTTGCGCAGCTGGAGCCGGTTGAGGCAGGACAGCGCGAACTCGGGCGCGAACATGTCGTACTGGGCGAACTTGTCGGCCAGCTCCGGTACCGACTCCTGGTAGGCGCGGGTGACCTCCGCGACAGTCCGCCAGAAGGCGTCCTCCTCGAGGATGCCCTCCTCGGCGAGACCGGCGGCGAGGAAGCGGAAGAAGCAGTCGAAGACGTCCGTGAAGACCGACAGGAGCTTCTTGTCCTCGGGGACCTCCACGGCGATGCGCGAGACGTCCGGCGGCAGCACCGCGTCCGGGTCCATCACCGCGATCTCCTCGGCGATGTCCTTGTAGACGGCCCGCTGCACGACCCCGTCCCTCAGCACGAGGATCACGTTCTCGCCGTGCGGCATGTAGACCAGGTCGTAGGCGTAGAAGCTGTGCAGCAGCGGGACGAAGTAGGCCCGAAGGTAGCGCCGCAGCCACTCGGTGGGCGCGAGGCCCGACCGCTCGATCAGCGCGCCCGCGAAGGAGGCGCCCTCGTGGTCGACGTGGACGAGGGAGGCCATGGTGGCGAGCGTCTCGCCGTCCTCCAGCGAGGGCACCGGGCTCTCCCGCCACAGCGCCGCCAGCATCTTGCGGTACGGCGAGTAGCGGTCCGTGGCCTGCTCGTACTCCAGGTGCCGGTAGCCGACGGCCGCCCGCTCCCGGATGATCGTCAGGCCCGTCGACCGCAGCACCGGGTCGTTCTCGATGAGCTGGGCGAGCCAGTCGTTGATGGCCGGAGTGGCCTCCATGTACGCCGCCGACAGGCCGCGCATGAAGCCCATGTTGAGGACGGACAGGGCCGTCTTCACATAGTGCTTCTCGGGGTGCGTGGTGTTGAAGAAGGTGCGGACGGACTGCTGGGCCAGATACTCGTCGTCGCCCTCGCCCAGGCACACCAGGTGCTGCCGGGCGACCTCGGCGGCGAAGGTGACGGTGAGCTTGTTCCACCACTGCCAGGGGTGGACCGGGATGAAGAGGTAGTCGGCCGGCTCCAGGCCCTGCTCGCGCAGCACGCCGTGGAAGCGCTCGACGGTCGCCTCGCCCAGTTCGTCCCGGACGAAGGACTCGTAGTCGATGCCCACGCCCGCCGTGAACGCCGCCCGCGAGCGGTGCGCGGCCAGCCACACCAGCCGCACCGGGCTCGCGGTCTCCGGCGCGTACGACAGGTAGTCGTGGATGCCGAAGCCGAGCCGCCCGTTGTTGGCGACGAAGCAGGGGTGGCCCTCGGTCATGCCCGTCTCGACGGCCTGGAAGCCGCTCCTCGCCAGCTCGGCGGAGGTGACCTGAGGCTTGGTGAGCTTGTAGCAGGTGCCGGAGAGGGTGGAGGAGATCTCCTCCAGGTAGACCGGGAGGATGTCGTCGCTCAGCCCCAGGGAGTCCTTCAGCTCGATGAGGAAGTCCAGGGCGGCGAGCGGCAGCTCGGTGCCGTCGCGGTGACGGGTGATCGAGCCGGCGTCCACCTGCCAGTGGTCCAGGGCGCGGACGGTGGCGGTGAAGCGGTACTCGGTCTTGCCGTCGTCGCTGCGGACGACGTACGCCTCCCCGTCCCGCTCGGGCGTCAGCAGCCGCTCGTGCGTGAACTCGGCCAGCGCCTTGCGGACCAGGAGGCGGTTGGCCTGCTCCCAGCGTTCGGGGGAGAGGTGGGTGACGGCGTCGGCGAGGCTCATGCGGACACCGCCTTCTCGAACTGCTCGCGGGTGCAGAAGCTCAGCAGGGCCTTCTTCTCCGGCTTCTGGATCTCCCGCTCGGGCACGAAGCCGACGGCCGCGTTCAGGGCGTGCACGGCCTTGTTGCCGACGTCCGGCTCGACGACGACGCGGCGGGTGGCCGGGTCGGCGAACAGCTCGGTCATCACGGCGGTGATCACGGCGCGGGTGAAGCCGTGCACGGGCCGGTCGGTGGGGGCGACCAGGAAGTGCATGCCGACGTCGCCGGGCTCCGGTTCGTACAGGCCGGTCAGCTCGCGGTGGGCCGGGTCGTACTTCTCCATCAGGAAGGCGGGGACGCCGTCGTGCAGGCCGAGGTAGGCGTGGTGGTGCTCGTCGGCGGCTATCTCCATGTAGGCGCGCTCGACGTCCACCAGCGTGGCGTCCTGCATCATCCAGAAGGCCGACTTGGGGTGGGTGACCCAGCCGTGCAGCAGGACGGCGTCCTTCAGCGGGTCGAGGGGGCTCAGGGTGAGGTCGCCGATCCCGGCGGCGGTGGGGGTGCTCATACGGCGAACTCCTGGAACGCGATGGTCTTCTCGACCGGGTAGTACTCGGTGCCACCGAGCAGCTCTCGGATGATGCAGCTGTTGCGATAGGCACCCATGCCCAGATCGGGGCTGGTGATGCTGTGGGTGTGGACACCCGCGTTCTGCAGGAACACACCCCGGCCCGTGACGTCGACGGCGTAGTTGCGGGCGACGTCGAAGTTGCCCTGGGAGTCGTGGCGCAGCCGGTCGCGCACGGGCTTGAGGAACTCCGGCTCGGCGTACTTGTAGCCGGTGGCCAGCACCAGGCCCTCGGTCTCGATCTCGAAGTCCTTGCCCTGCTCCTGCTGGCGGAAGCCGAGCGTGTACGTGCCGTCGGCGTACCGGGCGCTGTGCAGCGCCGAGTTGGTGAGCAGCCGGGTGGGCACGGGGCCGCCGAGTCTCTTCTGGTAGAGGAGGTCGAAGATCTCGTTGATCAGATCCCCGTCGATGCCCTTGAACAGGCCCTTCTGCTCGGCCGTGAGGCGGTAGCGGGTCGCCTCGGGCAGCGCGTGGTAGTAGTCCACGTACTCCGGGGAGGTCATCTCCAGCGTGAGCTTGGTGTACTCCAGCGGGAAGAAGCGCGGGGAGCGCGTCACCCAGTTCAGCTGGTAGCCGTGGACGTCGATCTCGCTCAGCAGGTCCTGGTAGATCTCGGCGGCGGACTGGCCGCTGCCGACCAGCGTGATCGACTTCTTCTTCACCAGCTCCTCGCGGTGCTGCACGTAGCGCGAGTTGTGCAGGAAGTCGCCGGCCAGGCCCCGGCAGGCGTCCGGGACGTGCGGCGGGGTGCCGGTGCCGAGGACCAGGCGGCGGGCACGGTAGACGTCGCCGGAGGTGGTGGAGACGGCGTACAGCTCGTCCGCCTCGTCGTACGTCACCTCCGTGACCGTCGTGGAGAAGCGGACGCTGCTCAGCTTGCCGGCGGCCCAGCGGCAGTAGTCGTCGTACTCGACGCGCAGCGGGTAGAAGTTCTCGCGGATGTAGAACGAGTACAGCCGGCCCTTCTCCTTCAGGTAGTTGAGGAAGGAGTACGGCGAGGTCGGGTCGGCGAGGGTGACCAGGTCCGACATGAACGGGGTCTGGAGGTGGGCGCCGTCCAGGAACATGCCGGCGTGCCACTCGAAGTCGGGCTTCGACTCCAGGAAGACGCCGTCCAGTTCGGCGATGGGCTCGGTGAGGCAGGCCAGGCCGAGGTTGAAGGGGCCGAGGCCGATCCCCACGAAGTCGTACGGGGCACTGGCTTCAGGAAGCGCGGTCAAGGGACTCTCCCAGGTACTGCTCGGCGTGGCCGGCGATCAGGTCGAGGACGGCGGCGATGTCGGCCGTGGTCGTCTCGGGGTTGAGCAGGGTGAACTTCAGGTAGTGGTGTCCGGCCACCTTGGTGCCGGCGACCACCGCGTCGCCGGAGGCGAACAGGGCCTTGCGGGCGTACAGGTTGGCGCGGTCGATCTCGGCGGGCTCGGTGACGGCGGCCGGGATGTAGCGGAAGACCAGCGTGGACAGGCTCGGCTCGACCACGACGTCGAAGCGCGGGTCGGCGGCGAGCAGCTGCCAGCCCTCGGCGGCGAGGTCGCACACCTCGTCGAAGAGCTCGCCGATGCCGTCGGCGCCCATCACGCGCAGCGTCATCCACAGCTTGAGGGCGTCGAAGCGGCGGGTGGTCTGGAGGGACTTGTCGACCTGGTTGGGGATGCGCTCGTGCACCATACGGCGGGGGTTCAGGTACTCCGCGTGGTAGGTGGCATGGCGCAGGGTGGCCTCGTCGCGCACCAGCAGGGCGGACGAGCTCACCGGCTGGAAGAAGGACTTGTGGTAGTCGACGGTGACCGAGTCGGCCAGTTCGATGCCGGTGAGCCGGTCCCGGTACTTCAGGGAGGCCAGCAGTCCGCAGCCGTAGGCGGCGTCGACGTGCATCCACACGCCGTGCTGGGCGCAGAGCGCGGCGATCTCCGGCAGCGGGTCGATGGAGCCGAAGTCGGTGGTGCCGGCGGTGGCGACGACGGCCATGGGGACGAGGCCGTCCGCGGTGCAGCGCTCCAGCTCGCGGGCGAGCGCGACGGTCTGGAGCCGCTTGTCGTGGTCGACGGGGACCGCGACGACGGCGTCCGGGCCGAGGCCGAGCAGTTTCGCCGACTTCTGCACGCTGAAGTGGCTGACCTCGGAGGTGAAGATGCGCAGCTTAGCGAGGTCGGCCGCCCCTTCCCACCCGTCCCGTCCCGGCTTGGCCTCCTCGCGGGCCAGCAGCAGCGCCTGGAGGTTGGACTGGGTGCCGCCGGAGGTGAACACGCCGTCGGCGGCGGGGCCGAGGCCGATGCGGGCGGTCGTCCAGTCGATCAGTTTCCGCTCGATGAGCGTGCCTCCGGCCGACTGGTCCCAGGTGTCCAGGGAGGAGTTGACGGCGGACAGCACCGCCTCGGCGGTCACGGCGGGGATGACGACCGGGCAGTTGAGGTGGGCGAGGTAGCGCGGGTGGTGGAAGTAGACCGCGTCGCGGAGGTAGACGTCCTCCAGCTCGTCCAGGACCGCGGCCGTGTCGTGCAGCGGCTGGTCGAGGTCGATCCCGTCGATGCGGGGAGCGAGGGCGTCGACCGTGATGCCGGTGAACGGCCGTTCGGTGGCGGCGAGTTTGGCGGCCACCCGCTCGACTCCTTGGGTCACGGAGCGGCGGTATGCCTCCGCGGTGGTGTCGTTGAGCAGGTGCGAGCGCATGTGGGGGTCCTCCGGTGGGGACGGTCCGAGAGGGGCGGGAGAAGGGCGGAGCCGCTTCGACTTAGGTGAGCCTAACCTAATCACCGGCGGCCAAACGCATGCCTGTGCGTGACGGTCGTCACTCGGTCCCCAACCGCCCGTCACGCGGCGTGAGTTGAGGACCGGCGGGGGTCGGTCGTCAGCCCTGTTCGCGGAGTTGTTCCTCCGTCAGGCCCTGTCGCCAGTAACCGACGAAGGTGACGCGGCGCCGGTCGATGCCCCGCTCGCCCACGAAGTGACGGCGCAGCTCCTTGACGCGGCCGGACTCGCCGGCGATCCAGACGTAGGGACGCTCGGCGGCCGGCAGGGAGGCCGCCCTGAGCGCGGTGAGGGCCGGGCCGGCCGGGTCCCCGGACTCGTCCCGGACCAGCCAGGTGATCTCGGCGTCCGCGGCGGTGGCCAGCTCGGGCACGTCCGCGGCGTGCGGCACCTCCAGCCACGCGCGGACGCGGGTGCCGGCCGGCAGGGACTCGAGGGCGGCGGAGGCGGCGGGGACGGCGGTCTCGTCGCCCCAGAGGACCACCAGGTCGGTGTCCTCGGGCGGCCGGAAGCGGATCGCCCGGTTGTCGGCGACCGCGGGGCCCAGCAGCAGGACCCGGTCGCCGGGGGCGGCACCCGCGGCCCAGCGGGCGGCGGGGCCGGCGGCGCACGCGGCGCCCGGTTCCAGGCCGTGCAAGACGAAGTCGATGTCGATCTCGGAGGTGTTCCCGAGGGCGTCCCGGCGCAGCGAGCGCAAGGTGTACGAGCGCATCACCGCCCGTACGTCGTCCGGGAGTTCACGCCACCCCTGCCACCAGCCGTCGCCCAGCTCCACGGGGACGGCGGGCTCCGGCTGGCCGGGGTGCGGCAGGAACAGCGACAGGGACTGGTCGCGCCCGTCGGAGTGGAAGCCGGCGAGGTCGGGCCCGGCGAAGGTGACCCGGGTCAGAGACGGGCCGAGCCGCCTCGTCCGTACGACCTGGAGGGAGAAGAAACGGAACGGGGCGGCTACGGCAGTCGTCACGGGTGGCTCCTGCGAGTCGGGGCGGACGGTGTCAGCTGACCTTCTTCGCCTTCTCGATGGCCTCGGCGAGGCTGTCGAGCAGCGGGGCGCACTTGTCGTAGGACAGGATCGGCTCGGGGGAACGGGCGATGACCTGGCCGGCCTTGACCGCGGGCAGCTGCTTCCAGGTGCCCTCGGTGATGTCGGCCGGCTGGATGGTCGAGGAGCGGTCGTCCATGATGATGACGTCGGCCGGGTACTTGTCGACGTTCTCCCAGCTCAGGCTCTCGAACCAGCCGCCGGTCGCCTTCTTGGCCTCCTCCGAGGGCTCGACGAAGTTCACGCCGAGGGCCTTGAAGTACTCCAGGTCGACGGAGAGGTTGGTGCCGGAGACGTAGAAGAGCTCGGCGCTCGCGGAGCCGGCCAGCACCTTGATCTCGGGCTTGGCCTTGGCGGCGGCGCGCAGCCGGGCCGCGGCCTTGTCGAAGGCGGCCTTTGCGTCGGTGACCTTCTTGGCCTTCATGTCCGCGCCGAGCGACTCGGCCAGCTCCCACATGCGCTGCAGCGGCTGGGTGAGCTGGCGGTCGAAGACCGAGATCGCGACGCTGGGCGCCAGCTTGGCGATCTTGTCCTTGGACTCCTCGGGGACCGACCAGAGGGTGCCCGCGGTGTCGAAGGTCGTGGTGGCGAGCAGCTCGGGCTGGAGGCCGACGTACTTCTCGACGTCGAGCTTGCCCCACTCGTTGCCGAGGACGGTGACCTTGCTGACGTCCATGTCGCCGGCCTGGACGTCGGGCTTGCCGTCCTTCGTCGTGGTGGGGCCGAACACGCCCTTGACCTGGACGCCGTAGTCCCACAGCGCGGCGGCGACGCCGGTGAAGGCGACGATGTTCACCGGGACCTTGTCCAGCTTCACGGTGGTGCCGCGGTCGTCCTTGAACGTCCAGGGGCCGGACTTGGCGGCACCCGTCTCTCCGTCCGAGCCGCCGCTCTTGCCGTCGTCGTCCCCGCAGGCCGCGAGCACCGCGCCGAGGCCGAGGGCGCCGCCGGCGGCGAGGATTCCGCGACGGGTCAGGTGGGCAGCTCTGGCGTTGGACATGTGTGGGCCGCTTTCGGACGGGGCGGAACATCCGCTGGACAATTCGGGGATAGGTTAGCCTAACCTCAGATCTTGTCCAGTGGCCGGGGGAGTCCCGGTGCGGACCGGCCCCGTCCGGGCGGCCCGCAGGCTCAGCTCACGAGGCCCAACTCCCGTGCGATCAGCATCCGCTGGACCTCGCTGGTGCCCTCGCCGATCTCCAGGATCTTGGCGTCCCGCCACATGCGGGCCACGGGATACTCGTTCATGAATCCGTAGCCGCCGTGGATCTGGGTGGCGTCCCGGGCGTTGTCCACCGCGACCGTCGACGAATACAGCTTCGCCACGGCCGCCTCCTTCTTGAACGGCTCGCCCGACACCAGCCGGGAGGCCGCGTCGCGCCAGGCGAGACGGGCCGTGTGGGCCTTCATCTCCATGTCGGCGATCTTGAACTGGATCGCCTGGTTCGCGCCGATCGGCCGGCCGAAGGCGTGACGTTCCTTCGCGTAGGCGACGGACTCGTCCACGCAGCCCTGTGCGAGACCCGTGCCCAGCGCGGCGATGGCGACCCGGCCCTCGTCCAGGATGCGCAGGAACTGGGCGTAGCCGCGGCCCTCCTCGCCCAGCAGGTTCGCCGCCGGCACCCGGACGTCCTGGAAGGACAGCTCGCGGGTGTCCGAGGCGTTCCAGCCGACCTTGGAGTAGGGGGCGGCCACCGTGAAGCCCGGGGTGCCGGACGGGACGATGATCGACGAGATGAGCGGACGGCCGTCCGGCTTGCGGCCCGTGACCGCCGTGACGGTCACCAGGCCCGTGATGTCCGTGCCCGAGTTGGTGATGAAGCACTTGGTGCCGTTGATCACCCACTCGTCCGTCTCGGGGTCCAGGCGGGCCGTCGTCCGCGTCGCGCCCGCGTCCGAGCCGCCGTCCGGCTCGGTCAGGCCGAACGCGCCGAGGATCTCGCCGGCGCACAGCCGCGGCAGCCACTGACGCTTCTGCTCCTCGGTGCCGAACAGATGGATGGGCATCGCGCCCAGCGAGACACCCGCCTCCAGCGTGATGGCCACCGACGAGTCGACCCGGGCCAGCTCCTCCAGGGCGATGCCCAGGGCCAGGTAGTCACCGCCCATGCCGCCGTACTCCTCGGGGAACGGCAGGCCGAACAGGCCCATGCGGCCCATCTCCCGCACGATCTCGTACGGGAACTCGTGCCGCTCGTAGAAGTCGCCGATCTTCGGTGCCACGACGTCGTGCGCGAACTCCTCGACCGTACGGCGGAGTTCTTCCAGTTCGGGGGAGAGCTTGTGGTCCATCGTCTTCACGACTCCTGGTGGGAGAGGGCTCGTACGGTGCGGGACGGGCTGGGTCGGCCCAGGTGTGCGGCCATCCAGACGCTGGTGGCGACGAGACGGCCGAGATCGACCCCGGTGTCGATGCCGAGGCCGCGCAGCATCCACACGAGGTCCTCGGTGGCGAGATTGCCGGTGGCGGACTTGGCGTACGGGCAGCCGCCCAGCCCGCCGGCGGAGGCGTCGACGGTCGTCACGCCGTGCCGCAGCGCCGCATACGTGTTGGCCAGGGCCTGGCCGTACGTGTCGTGGAAGTGGACGCCGAGCGCCGCCACGGGGACGCCGGCGCCGGTGAGCGCGCGCAGCAGGGCCTCGACATGGCCCGGCGTCGCCACGCCGATCGTGTCGCCGAGGCTCAGCTCGTCGCAGCCCATGTCGAGGAGGGCCCGGCAGACCCGCACCACGTGCGGGACGGGCACCGGCCCCTCCCACGGGTCGCCGAAGCACATCGAGAGGTAGCCCCGCACATGGACGTCCTGCGCCTTCGCCCGGCTCACCACCGGCTCGAACATCGCCAGCGCCTCGTCCACCGTGCGGTTGAGGTTGGCCTTCGCGAAGGACTCCGTGGCGCTGGCGAAGACCGCGACCCGCCGGGCGCCGAGCGCCAGCGCGCGGTCCAGGCCGCGTTCGTTCGGCACCAGGACCGGAAGGTCGACCGGCAGCCCGGACACGGCCGGGAACAGCTGCTCCGCGTCGGCCAGCTGGGGCACCCACTTGGGGTGGACGAAGCTGGTCGCCTCGATGGTGGTCAGCCCCGCGCCGGCCAGGCGGCGGACGAACTCCGCCTTCACCTCCACCGGCACGACGGCCTGCTCGTTCTGCAGGCCGTCCCGGGCGCCGACCTCGTGGATGCGGACCTTCGCGGGCAGGCCCTCGACCGGCACGGTCATGGGCAGGACCGGTTCCGGGGCGTTCATGCCGTCTCCTCCTCGCCCTCGTCGGCGGGTGCGATGACCGCCAGCACCTGGTCCATGGCGACCGTCGTGCCGGGGGACACGTCCAGCTCGGTGACGGTGCCGGCGTGCGGGGCGGAGATGACGTGCTCCATCTTCATCGCCTCCACCACCAGCAGGCTCTGTCCGGCCGCGACCTCGTCGCCGACGGCGACCTTCACCACCGTCACCGTGCCCGGCATGGGCGCGGTGAGCGAGTCGGCGCCCGCGTGGGCGGCGCGGGTCAGCGAGGCGGCGACCGGGTCGTGGTCGCGCACCTGCCAGGCGTCGCCGTCGCGGCCCAGCCAGGTGCCGTCCGGCAGGGCGGCGAAGGTGTGGGAGACGCCGTCGAGCCGGAACGCGTACCGGTGCCCGTCGCCCGAGCGGGTGACCGGCGAGGCGGCGAGGGGCTCCTCCGCACCCTCGGGCAGCAGCTCGGTCCCGCCGCCCGGGGTGCTGCGCACCCGCACGGTCACCGGATCCCGGCCCGGCACCCGCAGAGGGTGCGCGGTCCAGGCCCGCTCCCCGCCCAGCCGCCAGCCGTCCCCGGCGCCGAACGGGTCCGTCCAGCCGGCGGCGTCCGCGGCCGGAGCCGCCGCGGCCCGGCGCAGCAGCGCCGCCGCCGCGTACACCTCCGCCGGCACCTCGTCCGGCACGAGCGTGTCCGCGTCCCGCTCCACCAGCCCGGTGTCCAGCTCGCCCGCGACCACCGCCGGGTGCGCGAGGAGCCGGCGCAGGAACCCGGCGTTGGTCTGCACGCCCAGCGTCACCGTGTCCGCGAGGGCCGCCCGCAGCCTGCGCAGCGCGGTGGCGCGGTCGGGGCCGTACGCGATCACCTTGGACAGCATCGGGTCGTAGAGGCTGCCGACCTCCGTGCCCTCGCCGAGCCCGGAGTCGGTGCGGACGCCGTCGCCCTGCGGCTCGTGCAGCCGCAGCACCGTGCCGCCGGAGGGCAGGAAGCCGCGCGACGGGTCCTCGGCGCACAGCCGGGCCTCGATCGCGTGCCCGGTCAGCCGGACGTCCTCCTGTGCGAACCCGAGCCGCTCACCGGCCGCCACCCGCAGCTGCCACTCCACCAGGTCCAGGCCCGTGACCAGTTCGGTCACCGGGTGCTCCACCTGGAGGCGGGTGTTCATCTCCATGAAGTAGTACTGCGACGGGTCGTTGCCCGGGACGATGAACTCCACCGTGCCCGCGCCCCGGTAGCCGCAGGAGCGGGCCGCCTGCACGGCCGCCTCGCCCATCGCGGCCCGCGTGGCCTCGTCCAGGAGGACGCTCGGCGCCTCCTCGATGATCTTCTGGTGCCGGCGCTGGAGCGAGCACTCGCGCTCGCCCAGGTGCACCACGTTGCCGTGGCCGTCGGCCAGCACCTGGATCTCGATGTGCCGGGGCCGGTCGATCCACCGCTCCACCAGCAGGGTGTCGTCGCCGAAGGAGGCGCGCGCCTCACGGCGGGCGGCGGCGATCTCGTCGGCCAGCACCGCCTCGTCCCGCACCAGCCGCATGCCCTTGCCGCCACCGCCGGCCGACGGCTTCAGCAGCACCGGCATGCCGATCTCGCGGGCCGCCTCGGCGAGCTGCCCGTCCGTCAGACCGCTGCCGCTGGAGCCGGGCACCACCGGCACCCCGGCCGCCTTCACCGTCTCCTTGGCGCGGATCTTGTCGCCCATCAGGGCGATGGCGTCGGCGGCCGGCCCGATGAAGACCAGCCCCGCCTCCTCGCAGGCCCGCGCGAAACCGGCGTTCTCGGCGAGGAAGCCGTACCCGGGGTGCACGGCCTGCGCGCCCGTACGGGCCGCCGCCTCCAGCAGTCGTTCCACCGACAGATAGCTCTCCGCCGCCGGCGCCGGACCGATCCGCACCGCCGTGTCGGCCTCCCGTACGTGCCGGGCGTCCGCGTCGGCGTCGGAGAAGACCGCCACCGAGCGCACGCCCAGCGAGCGCAGCGTCCGGACGACCCGGACGGCGATCTCGCCGCGGTTGGCCACCAGTACCGTCTCGAACATCGTCGTCCGTCCCCTCACATCCGGAAGACGCCGAACTGGGGGTCGCCCAGTGGCGCGTTGGCACACGCGGTCAGGGCCAGTCCCAGCACCTGCCGGGTGTCGGCGGGCTCGATGACCCCGTCGTCCCACAGGCGGGCGGTCGCGTAGTAGGCGTTGCCCTGCGTCTCGTACTGGGCGCGGATCGGCGCCTTGAAGGACTCCTCCTCCTCGGCCGGCCAGTCCTCCCCGCGCGCCTCCAGCTGGTCCCGCTTGACCGTGGCCAGCACGGACGCGGCCTGCTCGCCGCCCATCACGGAGATCTTGGCGTTGGGCCACATCCACAGGAAGCGCGGCGAGTACGCCCGGCCGCACATCGAGTAGTTCCCCGCGCCGTACGACCCGCCGACCACCACCGTCAGCTTCGGCACGCGCGTGCACGCCACCGCCGTCACCATCTTGGCGCCGTGCTTGGCGATGCCGCCCGCCTCGTAGTCCCGGCCGACCATGAAGCCGGAGATGTTCTGGAGGAAGACCAGCGGGATGCCGCGCTGGTCGCACAGCTCGATGAAGTGGGCGCCCTTCTGGGCCGACTCGGAGAAGAGGATGCCGTTGTTGGCGACGATCCCCACCGGGTGCCCGTGGATGCGGGCGAAGCCGGTGACCAGGGTCTGTCCGAACTCGGACTTGAACTCGGCGAACCGGGAGCCGTCCACCACGCGCGCGATGACCTCGCGGACGTCGTAGGGGGTGCGGGAGTCGACCGGCACCGCGCCGTACAGCCCCTGAGGGTCCACCTTGGGCTCGACGGCCGGCTCCACGCCCCAGGGGAGCGCGCCGCGCCCGGGAAGGGTGGAGACGATCTGCCGGACGATGCGCAGGGCGTGCGGATCGTCCTCGGCCAGGTGGTCGGTGACGCCCGAGATGCGGGCGTGGACCTCGCCGCCGCCCAGCTCCTCCGCGGTCACCACCTCACCGGTGGCCGCCTTCACCAGCGGCGGGCCGCCCAGGAAGATCGTGCCCTGGTCGCGGACGATCACCGCCTCGTCGCTCATCGCCGGTACGTACGCCCCGCCCGCCGTGCAGGAACCGAGTACGGCGGCGATCTGGGGGATGCCGGCGCCGGACATCCGGGCCTGGTTGTAGAAGATCCGGCCGAAGTGCTCGCGGTCGGGGAAGACCTCGTCCTGCATCGGCAGGAAGGCGCCGCCGGAGTCCACCAGGTACAGGCACGGCAGCCGGTTCTCCAGGGCCACCTCCTGCGCCCGCAGGTGCTTCTTGACGGTCATCGGGTAGTACGTGCCGCCCTTGACCGTGGCGTCGTTGGCGACGATCACGCACTCCCGGCCGCTGACCCGGCCGATGCCGGCGATGACACCGGCCGCCGGGGCCTGGCCGTCGTACAGCCCGTCGGCCGCGAGCGGCGCCAGCTCCAGGAACGGCGAACCCGGATCCAGCAGCGCGTCCACGCGGTCGCGCGGCAGCAGCTTGCCGCGCGCGGTGTGCCGGGCCCTCGCCCGCTCCCCGCCGCCGAGCCGGGCCGCCGCCAGCTTGGCGCGCAGCTCCTCCACGAGGACGCGGTGCGCCTCCTCGTTGGCCCGAAAGGCCTCCGACGCGGGATCGGCCGCGCTCGTCAGCTCCGGTGCCTCGTGCATCCTGCGGTCCCCTCACCCAGTGATCGACCTGTTAATGAGCGTTAACGCGTTTCCCTCAGGTTAACGAGCGCTAACCTTCCTGTCTAGAATCGTTCCCATGGCCACCAGAACCGACGCCCCCACCCGTCGCGAGCAGATCCTCAAAGAGGCCGCCCGCCTGTTCGCCGAGCGCGGCTTCCACGGTGTCGGCGTCGACGAGATAGGCGCCGCGGTCGGGATCAGCGGCCCCGGTCTCTACCGTCACTTCCCCGGCAAGGACGCGATGCTCGCCGAGCTGCTGGTCGGGATCAGCGAACAGCTGCTGACCGGGGCCAAGCGGCGGCTGGCGGAGGCCGAGGGGCTGACCGGCGCGGGTCCCGAGGCGGTCCTCGACTCGCTCATCGAGGGTCACATCGACTTCGCGCTCGACGACCGCCCGCTCATCACCCTGCACGACCGTGAGCTGGACCGCCTCCGGGACACCGACCGCAAGATGGTGCGGCAGTTGCAGCGGCGGTACGTGGAGCTGTGGGTCGGCGTGGTGCGCGAGGTCTACCCGGCGGTGGCCGAACCCGCCGCCCGCTCGGCCGTCCACTCCGTCTTCGGCCTCCTGAACTCCACCCCCCACCTCGGCCGCCCCGGCTCCCTCCCGGGCCGCACGGTCACGGCGTCGCTGCTGCACCGGATGGCCCGGGGGGCGCTCGCGGCGGTGGGGGAGGCGTGAGGGGCGTGCGCCCGCGGGCCGGGGCCGCCCCGGAGTGACGAGGGTTACCCACGCCCCGCTCTGGACGCCCTTGGCTACCCGCCGGTACGGTGAAGTCTGAGCAAGCGCTTAGATATTCGTACCCTGGAGGTGGCGCGGTGCGCCGTACGGTGTTCAACGAGGACCACGAGGCGTTCCGGGAGACCCTCCGCGCCTTCATCGAGGCCGAGGTCGTCCCCGTCTACGACGAGTGGTTCGCCGCGGGCCAGGCGCCGCGCGACTTCTACTACAAGCTCGGCGAGCTGGGCATCTTCGGCATCAACGTGCCCGAGGAGTTCGGTGGCGCCGGCATGGACAGCCACAAGTTCGAGGCCGTCCTCTACGAGGAGACCGCCCGCGCGGGCGTCCAGTTCGGCGGCTCCGGCGTGCACGTGCTGCTCGCGCTGCCCTACATCAAGATGCTGGCCACGGACGAGCAGAAGAAGCGCTACCTGCCGAAGTTCGTCACCGGCGAGGAGATGTGGGCCATCGCGATGACGGAGCCGGGCACCGGTTCCGACCTCGCCGGCATGAAGTCCACCGCCAAGCTCTCCGAGGACGGCACCCACTACGTCCTCAACGGCGCCAAGACCTTCATCACCGGCGGCGTCCACGCCGACAAGGTCATCGTCTGCGCCCGCACCGCCGCCCCCACCGCCGAGGACCGCCGCCACGGCATCTCCCTGTTCGCCGTGGACACCAAGTCCGAGGGCTACTCGGTCGGCCGCAAGCTCGACAAGCTGGGCCTGCGCACCTCCGACACCGCCGAGCTCGCGTTCGTCGACGTCAAGGTCCCCGTCGAGGACCTGCTCGGCGAGGAGAACAAGGGCTTCTACTACCTCGGCCACAACCTGGCCTCCGAGCGCTGGGGCATCGCCTTCGGCGCCTACGCCCAGGCCAAGGCGGCCGTCCGGTTCGCCAAGCAGTACGTGCAGGACCGCACCGTCTTCGGCAAGCCGGTCGCGCACTTCCAGAACACGAAGTTCGAGCTGGCCGCCTGCCAGGCCGAGGTGGACGCCGCCGAGGCCGTCGCCGACCGCGCCACCGAGGCCCTGGACGCCGGCGAGCTGACCCCCGCCGAGGCCGCCAGCGCCAAGCTGTTCTGCACCGAGGTCGCGCACCGCGTCATCGACCGCTGCCTCCAGCTGCACGGCGGCTACGGCTACATGAACGAGTACCCGATCGCCCGCCTGTACGCGGACAACCGCGTCAACCGCATCTACGGCGGCACCAGCGAGATCATGAAGTCGATCATCGCGAAGAACATGGGCCTGTAAACCCCAGGCATGAGCGAAGCACTCCAGTCCCTCCTCGATCTGCTCGACCTCGAGCGGATCGAGGAGGACATCTACCGCGGCCACTCCCGCTCCGCCGTCGTCCCCCGGGTGTTCGGCGGGCAGGTGGCCGCCCAGGCCCTGGTGGCCGCCGGGCGCACGGTCCCCGCCGACCGGCACGCCCACTCCCTGCACGCGTACTTCCTGCGCCCCGGCGACCCGGGCGCGCCCATCGTCTACAACGTCGACCGCCTGCGCGACGGCCGTTCCTTCACCACCCGCCGGGTCGTCGCCGTCCAGCACGGCAAGCCGATCTTCGGCCTGTCGGCGTCCTTCCAGACGTACGAGGAGGGCCTGGAGCACCAGGCCCCGATGCCGCCCGCCCCGGACCCGGAGACCCTGCCCACCGGCGAGGAGCGGCTGCGGAGCTATCCGCACCTGCCCGCCGACACCGTGGAGCGGTTCATCGAGGCCCGTGCGGCCGTCGACCTGCGGTACGTGGACGACCCGCCGTTCGGCGACTTCGGCAGCCCCCGCGAGCCGCACTCCCAGGTGTGGTTCCGCACCAACGGCAAGCTCGCCGACGACCCCCTCCTGCACGTCGTGCTCGCCACGTACGTCTCCGACATGACGCTCCTCGACTCGGTGCTGCTCGCGCACGGCCGGGGCGGCTGGGCCGTCGGTGACGTCGTCGGGGCCTCGCTGGACCACGCGATGTGGTTCCACCGGCCGTTCCGCGCAGACGAGTGGCTGCTGTACGACCAGCAGTCGCCGTCCGCGTCCGGCGGCCGGGGCCTCGGCCAGGCCCGTATCTACACGCAGGACGGGCGGCTCGCCCTCTCGGTCATCCAGGAGGGCGTGGTCCGCGTCCCGCGCGAGCGCTGAGCGGCACGCCGGCGACGGCGCGACGGGCGGCGGCGCGGCACCTCCCCGGTGCGCGCCGCCGCCCTCGTCATGCCGTGACCAGGACCCGCGTCACTGGCCGAGGCCGGCCTCCGCCAGCAGGAACGCCGTCATCGGGTCGTAGTAGCGCGGGCTGACCACGTGGTCGTCCAGCGGCACGGTGACCTGGACGGTCCCCTCGGACTCGGCGAGGAACAGCGCCGGGTCGTTGCAGTCCGCGTACCCCACGGAGTCGACCCCGTGCTGACCGGCGTAACCGGCCCAGCCGTGGTCGGCGACGACCAGGTCGGGCAGCGGGCGGCCGGCGCGCTCCAGGCCGGTCAGGATGGCCTTCATCGGCTCCCCGGAGTGCGTGTGCCACAGGGAGGCGCCGTGCTCCAGCACCGCCACGTCCGCGAACTGCTGGACGTAACCCTCCTCCGTGGTCAGCCCCTCCGGGATCACGACGATCTCGCAGCCGGCGGCGCGCAGCGCGGCGGCCGTGGCGCGGTGCACGTCGAGCAGCCCGCCCGGGTGGCCGGTGGCGAACAGCACGCGCTGCCCGCCGTCCGCGGCCTTGCGCAGCCGTGCCGCCATGCGCTCGAGCCCGGCCACGGTCAGCTCGGGGTCGATGGTGTCCTGGCCGTACCGGTACTCCGGGTCGTCGTTGACGCCGACCCGCTCCGCCATCACCGCGAGCACGTCCTGTTCGTCGGTCCAGCGCTCGCCCAGCTCCAGCCCGAACCAGTAGTGACGGTCGCCGTTCGCCAGCTTCCGGTAGTGGGAGAGGTTGTTCTCGCGCGGCGTGGCGACGTCGCCCGCGATACGGGTTCTGACGAGGTGTTCGGCGAGTTCGGCGCGGCTGGGTGTCCCGGGTATCGGCATGGCTCCATTGTGTAGCAGCCGCCATTCGCAGTCCCGGCCATGTCACACGCTGGGACGTGGCTCACCTCCGCAGCGCGAACCACAGCTCCATCCGTACGTCCGGGTCGTCGAGGTCGGCCTCCAGGAGGGCCGCGCAGCGGGCGATGCGCTGGCGGACGGTGTTGCGGTGCACGGACAGGGCGACGGCGGTGCGGTCCCAGCTGCCGTGCAGGGACAGCCAGGCGCGCAGCGTCTCCGTCAGCGCCGGCACGGCCGCGACGGGCGCGAGCAGCGCGCGGGCGTGCGCCTCGGCGTCGGCGTCCGGGACGAGGTCGGCGAGGGCGGGCCGGGCGGCGTGCCGCACCAGGGGCACCCGGGTGGCCCGGGCCCGCGCCAGCGCCCGCGCGGCCTGCGCGTCGGCCGTCGCCCACTCGGCGGGCGGGACTGCGGGACTGACCCCGAGCGTCCACCCCCGCTGCGGCCCGGCGCCCGTACCGGCGGGGGCGGTGTCCGCGGCCGCCGGGACCAGGATCCGTACGACCTCGTCCGACGGGTCGACCAGCGGAGAGCCCAGGGCGGCGCCCAGGGCCGAGGCCGCGAGGGGGTCGGGGCGGCCCGTGTCGGGGCGGGCGTGGACGACGTGCCAGCGGGTGCCCGCGCCGCCGTCGAGCAGGGACGCGACCTCCTCGGGGCGGGCGCCCAGCAGCAGCCGTACGAGGGCGGACGAGCGGGCCGCGCCCGTCCCGCTCAGGTGCTCGCCGGTGAGCAGGGAGAGCAGCACCGCCGCGACCGAGGCGATGGTGTGGTCCCCGGACTCCCGCTGCGGCGCCGCGACCCCGAGCGCGAAACCCCCGCCGGTGCCGAGGGCGTAGGCCGCCAGACGGGTGCCGGCGACGGTGTCGGTGGCGGTCGTGGAGGTGCGGCTGGTGACGAACCGGGCCAGCTTCGCCAGCGCCCCGCGCACCTCGTCCCCCGGCTCCCGCCCCGCCGCCGCGATCTCGGCGCCACCCGGCCCGTACAGCACCGCCCGCCCGTCGAGCCGCGTCGCAAGCCGGCGCAGCACCGACGGCACCGGGTCCGGCCGGGAGGCCGCCGCGGCCAGCGCCTGCTGGGCCTCGGACACCCGCCGCAGCTCGGCCAGCCGGGCCTGCGCCATCAGCTGCCACACGGCACGGGCCACGCCGGAGAACGTCGTCCGCGGCGGCACCTCCACCAGCGGCAGCCCGTGCTTCTCGCAGGCCGCGACCAGCGCCTCCGGCACCGTGTCGTGCACCGGCGCCACCCCGAAGCCGAGCGCGGCGCCGCCCGCCGCCACGATCCGTGCGACGTACGCGTCGAAGTCGCTGCCCGCCCCGGCGGCGGGGATGTGCACGCCCGCCGTGAGCAGCAGCTCGCCGCCCAGCAGATACGGGTAGGGGTCGGCCATCTCGGAGGTGTGCGCCCAGTGGATCGCCACCCGGTCCGCCGGGGGCCCGGTGACCTGGCGCAGGGCGAGGTCCTCGCGGGACAGCAGGGCCGCGAGGGACACGGGAGGCGTGGGCGGGGCGACCCTCTCGCGCGCGGCCTTCTCCGGCGCGGCCTTCTCCCGCGCGGGCTTCTCCCGCGCGGGTTTCTCCTGCGGGGTCTTCTCCTGCACGATGGACGTTTCCTCCACTCCCGCGATCCCGAATGGAGGGAACGTACACTTCGCAGCCGCTTTTCGGCCACCTAGTGTCGTTCCGGACCGGAATCCCGCCACGGGACCGGCCCGGCTGCCGCGGGTACGGGCGGATGTCCCCGTCAGGCGCCGACCGGACAGGTCCGTCCGGACACCCCCCATCAGCACGACACGCCACCGATGAGTGCGCGAAGGAGGCCCCTCATGGCCGTCGACTACATAGTGATCGTCGTCTATCTCGCCGGCATGCTCGCCATGGGCTGGTGGGGCATGCGCCGCGCCAAGTCGAAGAGCGAGTTCCTCGTCGCCGGCCGCCGGCTCGGCCCCGCGATGTACTCGGGCACCATGGCGGCGATCGTCCTCGGGGGCGCGTCCACCATCGGCGGCGTCGGCCTCGGCTACCAGTACGGCCTCTCCGGCGCCTGGATGGTCGTCACCATCGGCCTCGGCATCCTCGCCCTGTCCGTCTTCTTCTCCGCCCGCATCGCCCGGCTGAAGGTCTACACCGTCTCCGAGATGCTGGACCTGCGCTACGGCGGCCGTGCGGGCGTCATCTCCGGCGTGGTCATGTGGGCGTACACGCTGATGCTGGCCGTCACCTCCACCATCGCCTACGCCACGATCTTCGACGTCCTCTTCGACGTGAACCGCACCCTCGCGATCGTCCTCGGCGGCACGATCGTCGTCGCGTACTCCACCCTCGGCGGCATGTGGTCCATCACGCTCACCGACATGGTGCAGTTCGTGGTGAAGACCATCGGCGTGCTGCTCCTGCTGCTGCCGATCGCCGTCGTCAAGGCCGGCGGCTTCGGCGAGATGAGGGCCCAGCTGCCCACCTCGTACTTCGACCCGCTGGGCATCGGCGGCGAGACGATCTTCACCTACGTGCTGATCTACACCTTCGGCATGCTCATCGGGCAGGACATCTGGCAGCGTGTCTTCACCGCGGGCAGCGACCGCACCGCCAAGTGGGGCGGCACCGTCGCCGGCACCTACTGCCTGGTCTACGCCGTCGCCGGCGCCGTCATCGGCACCGCCGCCAAGGTCCTCTACCCGAACCTCGCCAGCGCCGACGACGCCTTCGCCACCATCGTCAAGGACGAGCTCCCCGTCGGCGTGCGCGGCCTGGTGCTGGCCGCCGCCCTGGCCGCGGTGATGTCCACGTCCTCCGGCGCCCTCATCGCCTGCGCCACCGTCGCCAACAACGACATCTGGTCCCGGCTGCGCGGCGCCGTGCGCGGGCCGGACGAGGAGCACGACGAGGTCAAGGGCAACCGCGCCTTCATCCTCGTCATGGGCGTCGCCGTGATCGTCACCGCCATCGCCCTGAACGACGTCGTCGAGGCGCTCACCGTCGCCTACAACCTCCTCGTCGGCGGTCTCCTCGTGCCCATCCTCGGCGGCCTGCTGTGGAAGCGGGGCACCGCACAGGGCGCCCTCGCCTCCGTCGCCGTCGGCGGCCTCGCGGTCGTCGGCCTCATGGCCGGCTACGGCATCCTCGCCAACGAGCCCGTCTACTACGGCCTGCTGGCCTCCCTCGTCGTCTACGTCGCCGTCTCCCTGGCGACCCGGCCCACCGACGCGGCCGTCCTGGACGCCTGGCGCGACCGTCTCGCCGGCCGCGCCCCCGAATCCGCACCCGAACCGGTACCGGCCCACCAGTAGAGTCGTACCGAGCGGTACAGAGCAGTAAATACGCGAAGAAGCGTAAGAAGGAAGGCAATTCATGAGCAGCAACGAGACGCCCCGCGGTCCCGTCGACTCCTCCCGCGTCCCGCGGTACGCCGGGCCCGCGACCTTCGCCCGGCTGCCCCGCCTGGACGAGGTCGGCACCGCCGACGTCGCCGTGGTCGGTGTGCCGTTCGACTCCGGTGTCTCGTACCGGCCGGGCGCCCGCTTCGGCGGCAACGCCATCCGCGAGGCGTCCCGGCTCCTGCGCCCTTACAACCCGGCGCAGGACGCCTCCCCCTTCGCCCTCGCGCAGGTCGCCGACGGCGGCGACATAGCGGTCAACCCGTTCAACATCAACGAGGCCGTCGAGACGATCGAGGCCGCCGCCGACGACCTGCTCGGCACCGGCGCCCGGCTGATGACGCTGGGCGGCGACCACACCATCGCGCTGCCGCTGCTGCGCTCGGTGGCCAAGAAGCACGGCCCGGTCGCCCTGCTCCACTTCGACGCCCACCTGGACACCTGGGACACCTACTTCGGCGCCGAGTACACGCACGGCACGCCGTTCCGCCGCGCGGTCGAGGAGGGCATCCTCGACACCGAGGCGCTCTCCCACGTGGGCACCCGCGGCCCGCTGTACGGCAAGAAGGACCTCACCGACGACGAGAAGATGGGCTTCGGCATCGTCACCTCCGCCGACGTCTACCGTCGCGGCGCCGACGAGATCGCCGACCAGCTCCGTCAGCGCATCGGCGACCGCCCGCTGTACATCTCCATCGACATCGACTGCCTCGACCCGGCCCACGCGCCCGGCACCGGCACTCCCGAGGCCGGCGGCATGACCTCCCGCGAACTGCTGGAGATCCTGCGCGGCCTGGCCTCGTGCAACCTGGTGTCGGCGGACGTCGTCGAGGTGGCCCCGGCCTACGACCACGCCGAGATCACGTCCGTCGCCGCGTCCCACACCGCGTACGAGCTGACCACGATCATGTCCCGCCAGATCGCCCAGGAGAAGGCAGCGAAGTGACCCACGACCACGACCTGGTACTCCGTCCGACCGCCGACCAGACGGAGGCGGCCCTCAATCCTCCCCCCGGCCGCAACGGCGGAGACCTGGTCGTGGAGACCCTGGCCGGGCTGGGCGCGACCACCGTCTTCGGCCTGCCCGGCCAGCACGCCCTCGGCATGTTCGACGCGCTGCGCCGCTCGGACCTGCGCTACATCGGCCTGCGGGTGGAGAACAACGCCGGTTTCGCGGCCGACGCCTACGGCCGGATCACCGGCGAGGCGGCCCCGCTGCTGCTGTCGACCGGCCCGGGGGCCCTCACCTCGCTGGCGGCGCTCCAGGAGGCGCGGGCGGCCTCGGCGCCCGTCCTGGCGATCAGCAGCCAGGTCCCGACGGCCGGGCTTGGCGGCGGGCGCCACGGTTATCTGCACGAACTCCCGGACCAGGCGGCCTCCTTCCGGGGCGTGGTGAAGTCCGTCCACACCGTCCGCACCCAGTCCCAGATCCCGTCGGCCATCGCCGAGGCGTGGACGTCGGCGCTGACCGTCCCGCACGGGCCGGTGTGGGTGGAGATCCCGCAGGACGTCCTCCTGGCCGAGACGTCCGTCCCGCAGGTCACCGGCGGTGACACCCTCCCCGGGGACCTGCCCCCGCGCCCCGAGCTGACGGCCGTCGCCGCCGACCTGCTGACCCGCGCCGAGCGCCCCGCGATCATCGCGGGCGGGGGAGTGGTCCGTGCGGACGCCTCCGGCAAGCTGAGGCAGCTCGCCGAGCGGCTCCAGGCCCCGGTCGTGACGACCTTCGGCGGCAAGGGCGCCTTCCCGTGGACGCATCCGCTCTCCCTCCAGTCCTGGCTGGAGGACCGCCACACGACCGACTTCCTGGAGGACGCCGACGTCCTGCTGGTGGTCGGCTCGGGTCTCGGTGAACTCTCCTCGAACTACCACACGTTCGCGCCGCGCGGCCGGGTGATCCAGATCGAGGCGGACCTCGGCAAGCTGGAGTCCAACCACCCGGCCCTGGGCATCCACGCCGACGCCCGCCTCGCCCTCCAGGCCCTGCTGGAGACGGCGGACGAACGGCAGGACCCGACGGCCCCGGAACGCGTGCGGGCCCTGCTGGACAAGGTCCGCGGACGCATCGCCTCCCAGGACCTCACCCTGGAGCAGGACGTCCTGGCCGCCGTGCGCGCCGCCCTGCCGAAGAACGCGCCCTCCTTCTGGGACATGACGATCCTGGCCTACTGGGCCTGGTCGGCCTTCGACGCCCAGGCCCCCAACACCATGCACTCGGCCCAGGGCGCGGGCGGACTCGGCTACGGATTCCCGGCGGCCCTGGGAGCGGCTGCGGCCGACCCCACCCACCCGGTGCTGGCGGTCTCGGGGGACGGCGGCGCCCTCTACTCCATCGCCGAACTGGCCACCGCCCGCCAGTACGGCCTGAACGTCACCTGGCTGATCGTCGACGACGGCGGCTACGGCATCCTGCGCGAGTACATGACGGACGCCTTCGGACAGCCGACGGCGACCGAGCTGTCCCGCCCGGACTACGTGGCGCTGGCCGAGTCCTTCGGCGTCCCGGGCGTGCGCACGTCACCCGAGACCCTGGAGGCGGACCTGGCGAAGGCCCTGGCCGCCCCCGGCCCCTCGGTGGTCGTACTCCCGGCCGTGCTCCGCATGTTCGCGCCGACGCACCTGGACTGAGCCCCGGCGCACCCGGCCGGACGGCCGCCTGGGCTACCAGATCGCCTCGACCCACTCCGGGTGGTCGACGAACGGGTTGCGGTTGTGCTGGTAGGTGTCGTAGACGACCTGGTTGCGGCGCTCCTCGAAGGCGTCCGGCGGGTCCTCGTCGTTCCACTGCTTGAGCACCGCCAGCTTCCCGATGTACGGGTTGCTGCCGTTGTTCACGCTGCCGTTGACCTCCAGGTCGGCCCAGCCGTCGCCGCCCTCGTAGCGGACCGCCATGTAGAAGATCATGCGGGCCACGTCGCCCTTGACCGCGTCGCGGGGCTCGAAGGAGTCGGAGTCGGTGAGGCTGCCGCCGCCGTTGCTCACGGCGCTGCCGCCCTCGTCGAAGTCCTTGTTGCCCCGGACGCTGTTGACCTGGACGTCCTCGGGGCGCAGGTGGTGCAGGTCGGTGCCGGGCCCGGTGGCGGTGCCGAAGTCGCCGTGCGACTTGGCCCAGACGTGCTCGCGGTTCCAGTCGCCGGTGTCCCCGCCGTTCAGGGACTTGCTGCGGGAGACGCCCGAGTAGAGCAGGATCACGTTGCCGCTGTTCGCGGGGTCCTGGTCGGTGACCTTGAGCGCGTCCCAGACGGCCGAGTACGAGATCTTCGTCTGGTCGCTGATGATCGTGTGCAGGGAGGACTTGAGGGCGGTCCCCGTCTTGCCGACCGCGCTCTTGTAGTACGTCGTGTCGTAGTCGTTCGCGGCGGCCGTGGCGGGCGTCGCGGTCAGGGACGGGGCGGCGAGGCCGGCGAGGACGGCGGCCGCGGCGAGCGCCCCCGCTTTCCGGCGTCGGCGGGCGGACGTGCGTATCGCGAGCATGTGGGGTGTCCGATCTACGCGGGGTCTACGCGGGTTGATGCCCGAGTGATACCGCAGAGAGTGACATGGACATGCGACCCGGAGCGTGAAGAGAGGGTGGCGATTGCGTGACGGGATCCCGCCTTCGTCACGCGGTGCGTGGCGGCCCCCGAATGTTGCGGCGGGATGAAATCCTCGGTCGCCCGTGTTGGTGCCTTGCGGTAGATCAGGTGAGCAGGGCGACCGACCGGAGGACAGGCGTGGACGCGCAACGGGGATGGGCACGGCGACTGGCGGGCTACGCCTGGCGGTACCCCAAGGACGTCGTCCTCGCCCTCGGGGCCTCCCTCGGCGGCATGGCCGTCATGGCCCTCGTCCCGCTGATCACCAAGGTGATCATCGACGACGTCATCGGCGACAAGAGCAGGTCCATGGCCACCTGGGCCGGTGTCCTGATCGGCGCCGCGTTCGTCGTCTACGGCCTCACCTACGTCCGCCGCTACTACGGCGGACGGCTCGCCCTCGACGTGCAGCACGACCTGCGCACGGACATGTTCGCCACCATCACCCGCCTCGACGGGCGGCGCCAGGACGAGCTGTCCACCGGCCAGGTGGTCGGGCGGGCCACCAGCGACCTCCAGCTGATCCAGGGGCTGCTCTTCATGCTCCCGATGACCATCGGGAACGTCCTGCTCTTCCTGATCTCCCTGGTGATCATGGCGGTGCTGTCGCCGCCGCTGACGCTCGTCGCCCTCGCCGTCGCCCCCGCCCTGTGGTTCATCGCCCGCCGCAGCCGCAGCCGCCTGCACCCCGCCACCTGGTACGCCCAGGCCCAGGCCGCCGCCGTCGCCGGAGTGGTCGACGGCTCGGTGAGCGGCGTACGCGTCGTGAAGGGCTTCGGGCAGGAGGAGCAGGAGACCGGCAAGCTCCGGGAGGTCGGCCGCCGGCTGTTCGCCGGGCGGCTGCGGACCATCCGGCTGAACGCCGCCTACACCCCCGCCCTCCAGGCCGTCCCCGCCCTCGGACAGGTCGCCATGCTCGCCCTCGGCGGCTGGCTGGCGGTGCGCGGGCACATCACCCTGGGCACGTTCGTCGCCTTCTCCACCTACCTCGCCCAGCTCGTCGGCCCGGTCCGGATGCTGGCCATGGTCCTCACCGTCGGCCAGCAGGCCCGCGCCGGCACCGAACGCGTCCTGGAGCTGATCGACACCGAGCCGTCCCTGACCGACGGCGCCAGGGAACTCCCGGCCGACGCGCCCGCCACCGTCGAGTTCGACGACGTGTCCTTCGGCTACGACCCCGGACGCCCCGTCCTCGACGGCCTCTCCTTCGAGATCCGGCCCGGCGAGACCCTCGCCGTCGTCGGCTCCTCCGGCTCCGGCAAGTCCACCGTCTCCCTGCTGCTGCCGCGCTTCTACGACGTGACGCGCGGCGCCGTCCTCGTCGGCGGCCACGACGTGCGCGAGCTGACCCTGGACTCGCTGCGCGCCGCGATCGGGCTCGTGCCCGAGGACTCCTTCCTCTTCTCCGACACCGTGCGCGCCAACATCGCCTACGGCCGCCCCGACGCCACCGACGAGGAGATCGAGGCCGCCGCCCGGGCCGCCCAGGCCCACCGGTTCATCACCGCGCTGCCCGACGGCTACGACACCACCGTCGGCGAGCACGGCCTGACCCTCTCCGGCGGCCAGCGCCAGCGCGTCGCGCTCGCCCGCGCGATCCTCACCGACCCCCGGCTGCTGGTCCTGGACGACGCGACGTCCGCCGTGGACGCCCGCGTCGAGCACGAGATCCACGAGGCGCTCGCCCACGTCATGCGGGGCCGCACCACCCTGCTGATCGCCCACCGCCGCTCCACCCTGGGCCTCGCCGACCGCATCGCCGTCCTCGACCAGGGCCGCCTCGCCGACATCGGCACCCACGACGAGCTCCAGGAGCGGTGCGCCCTCTACCGCCGCCTGCTCACCGATCCCGACGAGCTCGGCGGGGTCTCGCCCGGCCACGCCCCGCCCGTCGAGCAGCGGGAGGACACCTCCGTCCGCGACGAGCTGGACGCCGAGTTCGACGCCGAGCGGGGCGTCACCCCCCGGCTGTGGACCGGCGACCGCGCCCCCAAGGACACCGCCCTCGCCGGCACCCCGGCCACGCCCGAGCTGCTCGCCCAGGTCGACGCCCTGCCCCCGGCCACCGACGTCCCCGACGTCGACGAGGCCCGCGCCGTGCTGCCCGAGCGGTCGTACGGCCTGCGCCGCCTCCTGCACGGCTTCGGGCGCCCCCTGCTCCTCAGCCT
This sequence comes from Streptomyces sp. NPDC032940, assembly GCF_040636935.1. Taxonomy (NCBI): domain Bacteria; kingdom Bacillati; phylum Actinomycetota; class Actinomycetes; order Kitasatosporales; family Streptomycetaceae; genus Streptomyces; species Streptomyces sp. NPDC032940. The sequence continues at coordinate 267,130 of NZ_JBEZVJ010000004.1, forward strand.
CGTCCTGGTCGCCGCCGACGCCGGCATGGGCCTGCTGCTGCCGGTCCTGATCCGCCACGGCATCGACGACGGCGTCAGCCGGCTCGCCCTCGGCGCGGTCTGGGCGGCCTCGCTGCTGGGCCTGCTCGCCGTGCTCGCCCAGTGGGCGGCGCAGACCGGCGAGATCCGCATGACCGGACGCACCGGCGAGCGGATCCTGTACTCCCTGCGCCTGAAGATCTTCGCCCAGCTCCAGCGGCTGGGCCTGGACTACTACGAGCGCGAGCTGACGGGCCGGATCATGACCCGGATGACCACGGACGTCGACGCCCTGTCGACGTTCCTCCAGACGGGCCTGGTCACCGCCTTCGTCTCGGTCGTCACCTTCTTCGGCATCATGGTCGCCCTGCTGGTGATCGACGTGCAGCTCGCCCTGATCGTCTTCGCCACGCTGCCGCCGCTGATCCTCGCCACGTTCTTCTTCCGCCGGGCCAGCGTGAAGGCGTACGAGCTGGCCCGTGAGCGGGTCTCCGCGGTCAACGCCGACCTCCAGGAGTCGGTCGCCGGGCTGCGGATCGTGCAGGCCTTCCGGCGCGAGCGCGACGGCGGGCGGCGCTTCGCCGAACGCAGCGACAGCTACCGGCAGGCCCGTATCCGCGGCCAGTGGCTGATCTCGGTCTACTTCCCCTTCGTGCAGCTGCTCTCCTCGGCCGCGGCCGCCGCGGTGCTGGTCGTCGGCGGCACCCGGATCGACGACGCGACGCTGACGACCGGCGCGCTGGTGGCGTACCTGCTCTACATCGACCTGTTCTTCGCGCCCGTCCAGCAGCTCTCCCAGGTCTTCGACGGCTACCAGCAGGCCACCGTCTCCCTCGGCCGCATCCAGGAGCTGCTGCGCGAGCCCACCTCGACCGCGGCCGCCGACCAGCCGCTCGACGTGCCCTCGCTGCGCGGCGACATCGCCTTCGAGGACGTGCACTTCCGTTACGGCGACGAGGAGGAGGCCCTCACCGGCATCGACCTGCGCATCCCCGCCGGGCAGACCGTCGCCTTCGTCGGCGAGACCGGCGCGGGCAAGTCCACCCTGGTCAAGCTGGTCGCCCGGTTCTACGACCCGACGTCGGGCCGGGTGACCGCCGACGGACGGGACCTGCGCACACTCGACCTCACCTCCTACCGGCACCGCCTCGGCGTCGTCCCGCAGGAGGCGTACCTCTTCCCCGGCACAGTCCGCGACGCCATCGCCTACGGGCGCCCCGACGCCACCGACGCCGAGGTGGAGGCGGCGGCGCGGGCGGTCGGCGCCCACGAGATGATCGCCACGCTGGAGGGCGGCTACCTCCACGAGGTAGCCGAGCGCGGGCGCAACCTCTCCGCCGGGCAGCGCCAGCTGATCGCGCTGGCCCGCGCCGAGCTGGTCGACCCGGACGTCCTGCTCCTCGACGAGGCCACCGCGGCCCTGGACCTGGCCACGGAGGCGCAGGTCAACCAGGCAACGGACCGGCTGGCGGGCCGCCGTACGACCCTGGTGGTGGCCCACCGGCTGACCACGGCCGCCCGCGCGGACCGGGTCGTCGTCATGGACCACGGACGCGTCGTCGAGGACGGCACGCACGACGAGCTGCTCGCGCTCGACGGCCGGTACGCGCGGCTGTGGCGGACCTTCGTCGGGGCCGCCGAACCCGAGGAGCCGGTCGGCGTGACCCGCTGACGACGAACCGGGCTCGCGCAACCATTCGAGCCGGGGTGTGCGTCCGTACATCCGTACGTCTGTCGATCACCGTACGGAAGGGGCCGGCGTGGGCGGAAGCGGTGCCGGAACACGTCGGCGGCTGGCGGCCTGCGCGGCCGTACTGACCGCGGCCGGACTCCTCGCGGTCGCGGCGCCCCACGAGGCGCGGGCGGCCTCCTCGTCCTGCGCCGGCCGCAAGGTCCGCACGCTGCCGTTCGCCACCGGCTCCGTGCTCGTCTACAAGCGCGGCGGCTACGTCTGCGCCGTCACCGTCCCCAAGAAGACCGGCGCCCCGCGGAAGATGTCCGTCAGCGTGCAGGCGCGCGGCGCCCGCCCGGTCGTCGACGCGGGCCGCTTCACCTACCGGGCCGGGCCGGTGACCGTGTACGCCGGACAGCGGTGCGTGTGGCTGCGGGGCGGCGTGGACCGGGGCGCCGTCAGCTCCGGCTGGATCCTCTGCTGATATCGGACCCCACCGGCCATTTCCCCATCTCCCCTGGTGTACGGGCGTGTTGCTCCGATAGCTTCCGGCGCACATCTGTTTCACAGGGAGGGTGCATGCGCAAGGCGCTCAGATGGCTGCTGGCGCTCGTGGTGCTCATAGGCACCGTCAGCACGGCGGGCGCGGCCACCGCCGCCGAGCCGAAGGCCGTCGACATCAAGGACCGGCTGCTGTCCATACCGGGCATGAGCCTGATCGAGGAGAAGCCGTACACCGGCTACCGCTTCTTCGTCCTGAACTACACGCAGCCGGTCGACCACCGGTACCCGTCCAAGGGCACGTTCCAGCAGCGGATCACCGTGCTGCACAAGGACGTGAGCCGCCCGACGGTCTTCTACACCGGCGGCTACAACGTCTCCACGAGCCCGAGCCGGCGCGAGCCGACCCAGATCGTGGACGGCAACCAGGTCTCCATGGAGTACCGCTACTTCACCCCGTCCCGGCCCCAGCCGGCCGACTGGTCCAAGCTGGACATCTGGCAGGCCGCCAGCGACCAGCACCGCATCTTCCAGGCCCTCAAGCCGGTCTACTCGAAGAACTGGATCTCCACGGGCGGCTCCAAGGGCGGCATGACCGCCACCTACTACGAGCGGTTCTACCCGCGCGACATGGACGGCGTCGTCGCCTACGTCGCCCCCAACGACGTGGTGAACAAGGAGGACTCGGCCTACGACCGCTTCTTCGCCACCGTCGGCACCGAGGAGTGCCGCGACCGCCTGAACGGCGTGCAGCGCGAGGCGCTGGTGCGCCGGGCGCCGCTGGAGAAGAAGTACGCCGCGTACGCGGCCGAGAACGGCTACACCTTCACCACCATCGGCAGCCTCGACCGCGCCTACGAGGCCGTCGTCCTCGACTACGTGTGGGGCTTCTGGCAGTACAGCACCCTCGCCGACTGCGCGGACATCCCGGCCGACGCGAAGAACGCCACCGACGAGGCGATCTGGGACTCCGTCGACACCATCTCCGGCTTCTCCGCCTACGCCGACCAGGGCCTGGAGACGTACACGCCGTACTACTACCAGGCGGGCACGCAGCTGGGCGCGCCGACGATCCACTTCCCGCACATCGAGAAGAAGTACATCCGCTACGGCTACCAGCCGCCGCGCAACTTCGTGCCCCGCTCGATCCCGATGACGTTCCAGCCGTGGGCCATGCGGGACGTCGACACCTGGGTGCGGCACAACGCCCACCACATGCTGTTCGTGTACGGCCAGAACGACCCGTGGGGCGCCGAGCGCTTCCGCCTGGGCCACGGGGCGCGTGACTCCTACGTCCTCACCGCCCCCGGCATGAACCACGGCGCCAACGTCGCCGGTCTGGTGCCCGAGCAGAAGGCCCTGGCCACCGCCCGCATCCTCGACTGGGCCGGCGTCGCGCCCGCGACCGTCCAGGAGAACCCGCAGGCGGCCAGGCCGCTCGCGGCGTTCGACGCCAGGCTGGACAAGCGGGACGTTCGGCAGGAGTCGACGCTGCGTCCGTAACATCCCGTCACGCCCGGGCCGTGCCCGGCCGTCGTGCGTGCGCAGGCACTCACAGCGGCCGGGCGCAGCCCACCGGGCGGTCGTCGTCGCCGAGGCGGACGAACAGGGCGGTCCCCGCCGGGCACTGCGCCCGGCGGGTGACCGCCTCGACCACCTTGTACCGGGGTTTCCGCTCGCCCTCGCCGTCGCACGCGGTCTCGCGGACCCTCCCCTCACCGGCGTCGTGGACGCAGTCGCCGACGATCGTGCGCGGTCCGCCCCCGCCCCCCGGATCGCCGGGGTGCGGCGGCCGGAGCGACCGCATGCAGGCGTACCCCTGGGTCACCACCCCGTCCCCGTCCTCGTCGGCGGAGGGCCGCTGCTCGCTGATGTGCAGGACGAAGTCGGTGGTCGCCGGGCAGGGCGGCCCACTCGACGCCTTCCCGTCGTGCCGGGCCACGACCCGGGCCGCCGCCCGTCCGCTCGCGCACGGCACCTCGGTGAAGCTCGCCGTCCCGGACGAGCTGCACTCGTCGACGGCCAGGAACACCGCCCCGTACCCGGACGGCCGGCTGACGGCCGCCGCGGGCGTCCGGTCGCCGGGCCGCCCGCCGGTCCCGCCCGGATCCGACCCGCCCGACGCCGGGGCCTGACAGCCCGCCAGCACCCCGGCGAGCAGCGCCGAGAGCGCGCACAGCACGCCCGTGAACCGTCTTGCACGCATCGCCGTCCCCCCCGGGTCCCCCGCCCAGCGTGACCCGCCGCAGCGGGCGCACGCCAGACGCGCGGGGTGCTTTGCGCACGGTGAGGGGCTGCGCTCCCGGCGCGTGGCGTACGCCGCGCTACGACCGGTACGACAGGCCGTGGCCGACCGGGTACAGGACGGTCGCCGGATCGTCCGCCCGCACCACCGGCACGGGCAGCTTCCCGCGCGGCCGCACCCGTCCGGCGATGACCCGGGCCGCCGCCCGCACCTCGACGTCCGTCCACGAGTACGCGGCCAGGACGGCCGGGACGCCGGGGAGCTGGGCCACGTCGTACGGATTGCGGATCGCGACGGCCACCACCGGCTTCCCGGTCGCCAGCAGCCGCGTGACCAGCGTGCGCTGACTGCTGCCCGCCGTGACGTTGTACGTGGCGACCACCACCGCGTCAGCGTCCCCGGCGGCGGCGACCGCCCGGTCGACGACGGCGGCGGACGGGGCGGTGCCGGTGGACAGGGCGGTGGCCGTGAAGCCCAGCTCGCCCAGCGCGCCCGCGAGGGTGCCCGTCGGCGGGCCGGTCGTGCCCGACGGGGAGGCCGGGTCGGCGCCGACGACGAGCACCTTCGGCGTCCGGCGGCGGGACAGCGGCAGCAACTGCCCCTCGTTGACCAGCAGGGTGGTGCTCCGCTCGGCGATCCGGTCGGCGGCGGCCAGGTGCGCCCGGGTGCCGACCGTCCGGTCCACGTCCCGGCTCCCGGTGTACGCGTCCTCGAAGAGGCCCAGCTTCGCCTTCAGCCGCAGCACGCGCAGGATCGATTCGTCGAGCCGTTCCTCGGTCAGCTCGCCCGCGCGCACGGCCGTCAGCACCGCGTTCCACGCGAGGTCCAGGTCCGGCGGGTTGAGCAGCTGGTCGACGCCGGCCTTCAGCGCCAGCACCGGCACCCGGTCGTCGCCGTACTTGGTGCGCACGCCCTCCATGCCGAGGGAGTCGGTGACCACGACCCCGTCGTAGCCCAGCTCCTCGCGCAGGATGCCGGTGAGGATCGGGCGGGAGAGGGTGGCCGGGTCCTCGGAGGCGTCGAGCGCCGGGACCACGAGGTGGGCGGTCATGATCGAGTCGATGCCGGCCGCGATCGCCGCACGGAACGACGGCGCGTCCAGCTCCTCCCACTGCTCACGGCTGTGCGTGATGACCGGGAGGCCGGTGTGGCTGTCGGTGGCCGTGTCCCCGTGCCCGGGGAAGTGCTTGGCGCACGCCGCGACACCGGAGTGCTGGTACCCCGTCACCTCGGCGGCCACCAGCCCGGCCACCGCTGCCGGGTCGGCGCCGAAGGAGCGTACGCCGATCACGGGGTTGGCCGGGTTCACGTTGACGTCGGCCACGGGGGAGTAGTCCTGGCGGATGCCCATCGCGCGCAGCTCGGCGCCGGAGATCCGGCCGAGGGTGCGGGCGTCGGACCGCGAGCCGTTCGCGCCGACGGCCATCGCGCCGGGGAAGAGGGTCGCCGGCTCCCCCACGCGGGCCACTATCCCGTGCTCCTGGTCCGTGGAGATGAGCACCGGCAGCCCGCGCGGCAGCGACAGGGACGCCTGCTGGATGCCGTTGGACAGACCGGCGATCTGGTGCGGGTCGCGGGTGTTGTGCGCCCAGGCGAAGTAGATGATGCCGCCGACCCGGTACTTGGCGATCAGCTCGGCCGCCGTGCGGACGCCGATCTCCTTGAGGTTGGCGTCGACGTCGGCCTGGTCGGGGGCGGTGGCGGAGTGGCCGTAGACCCGCATCACGAAGAGCTGGCCGACCTTCTCCTCCAGCGTCATGCGGGAGATGAGGGCGCGGAGCCTGTCGTCGTCGGGCCGGCGCCGGCCGGCGTGGGCGGTGCCGCCCGCCGCGAGCACCGCGGTGACGCCCGCGGTGGCGGCGAGGACGGTACGTCTGGAGGGTCGTGCGGTGCTTCCCGGGCCGGCCGTGCTGCTGTCTTGCACGTGCGCTCCTTCCGGAGTGATCCGCTGCGGAATCGCTGGAGAGCTGCTGAAGGAAACTTCCAAGGAGCCACCAATATCCGGGAAGTTTCTGCCAGTCAAGGGAGCGCACACGAGTCGTCCGGGCAGCGGGCGGCGGGGCGGGTCCGGGGGCCGCCATCGGCGCACAGGGAGGGGGGCGCGCCGATGGCGGCGGGCTGCCGGCCGCGGTGCGGAGGAGAGGGAGGTCAGCGATCGCAGCCAGCAGCGAGGCCGACACCGCACCGCGGAGACTCTTCCGGCAACGTGCGCATTGGACGACGGAAGGCCGGTCGGGGTTCCCGGCGCGGGGCCGGGAATCGAAATCGGTGCCGAGGGTGCCTGAGGTGCCCGTGGTGCCCGTGGTGCCCGTGGTGCCCGTGGTGCCGTGGGCTCAGCCGGACGCCCGGGCCGCTGCCGGGGCGGCGTGCGCGGAGACGGCCGGCCAGTGCGCACGCAGGGCGCGCACGGTCTCCGCGATCGCCGGACGCCGGGCGGCCCCCGCGCGCCACAGCGCGTACAGCCGCCGTACAGGCATAGGGTCGAGCGGGACCTCCACCACCCCGGCGGGCAGCGGGCCGCGCCCCAGCCGGGGGATCACCGCGATGCCGAGACCGGCGGCGACCAGGGCGACCAGGGTCGGGTTCTCGTCGGCCTGGTGGACGATGTCCGGCTCGTGCCCGGCCATCCGCAGGGTCCGCACCAGCCAGTCGTGGCAGACCCGGCCGGGCGGCTGGCAGATCCAGCGCTGCCCGCCCAGCTCCTGTCGCCGCACCGCTCCTCGCCCGGCGAAGGGATGCCCCTCGGGGACGAGCAGGTCGCACAGGTCCTCGCCGATCGCCGCCTGCTCCACCCCGGCCGGGGCGGGCAGCGGCGCGATGTCCCAGTCGTGCGCGACGACGAGGTCGACGGCGCCCTTCGCCACCAGGTCCACGGACAGGTGCGGATCGGCCTCGCTCAGCCGGGTGTCGAGCGCGGGGTGGCGGGCCGCCAGGTCGGCCAGCACGGGCGGCATCAGCCCGCGCGCCGCCGACGGGAACGCGGCGACGGTCAGCCGCCCCGCGGGCACCCCGCGCCGCTCCTCCAGTTCGGTCTCCGTGCGCTCCACGATGGCCATCAGCTCGCGTGCCGCGGCGGCCAGTTGACGCGCCTCGTCGGTGAGCCGCACCCCGCGTCCCTCGCGCTCGAGGAGGACCGTCCTGGTCTCCCGTTCCAGCTTGGCGATCTGCTGGGAGACGGCGGACGGGGTGAAGCCGAGCGCGGCGGCGGCCGCGCCGACGGTGCCGTGCACGGAGACGGCGTGCAGTGCGCGCAGGCGCTGCAGATCGAGCATCTCGGCTCCCGGACGCGAGTGAGAGATCGGCGGTGCTGTGACGGGCTTGCTTTGCTCAGCGTTGCTTCATCCAACCATGCAGCAATCATCGCTGGTGCTACACGGTTGCGGGGGGTGATCCTCGACGCATGCGACCTTCTCACCTCGCTCTCGGCGTGTTCGTCGCCGCCGTCTGGGGCGTCAACTTCACGGTCATCGAGATCGGCCTCGACCACTTCCCGCCCCTCCTCTTCTCCGCCCTGCGCTTCCTGGTGGCGGCCCTGCCCGCCGTCTTCCTCGTGGGCCGCCCCAAGGTGGCCTGGAAATGGATCGTGGCGGTGGGCCTGGTGCTCGGCGTGGCGAAGTTCGGCCTGGTCTTCGTCGGCATGGACGCCGGGATGCCGGCCGGTCTGTCGTCCCTGGTACTCCAGATCCAGGCGGTGTTCACGGCGGTGATCGCGGCGGCGGTACTGGGCGAACGCCCCACCGGCATCCGGGTGCTGGGCATGGTCGTGGCCTGCGCGGGCATCGGCGTGGCGGCGGTCGACGAGGGCACCTCCGGCCCGCTGGGCGCCTTCGCCCTGGTGATCGCCGCGGCGGCGGCCTGGGGCGTGTCCAACGTCCTCACCCGCAAGGCGGCCCCGCCCGACGCGCTGAACTTCATGGTGTGGGTCTCGACCGTCCCCGTCCTGCCGCTCCTCGCCCTGTCCGTGCTGACGGAGGGCGCCTCCCGGGACCTCGACGCCCTGCGCGGCATGGACTGGCAGGGCGCGGGCACGCTGCTCTTCGTCGCCTGGGTCTCGACGGTCTTCGGCTTCGGTGCCTGGGGCTGGCTGCTGCGCCGTCACCCCGCCTCCACGGTCGCGCCGTTCTCCCTCCTGGTCCCGGTCTTCGGGATGACGTCGGCGGCGCTCTTCCTGGGCGAGCCGGTGACCCCGTTGCGCTGGTGCGCGGGGGCCCTGCTGGTGGGCGGGGTGGCGCTGACCTCGGTGACGGTGACCCGCCGTCCGCGCCGGGAGGAAAACCCGTTCGACGTGAGTGGGAGCGGACGGCAGAATCCGGCCGGTGACGTTCGCACTGAAGGCACCGGTACTCGAAGGCACGTCGGTGCGGCTGGAGCCGCTGGGCCCGCGGCACGCGGCTGACCTCGCCCTGGCGGCGGAGGAGGAGCGCGGCACCTACGGCTTCACCTGGGTGCCCCGGGCCGGCGAGGTCGGCTCCTACCTCGAGGTCCAGGCGGCCCGGGCGGCCACGGGACGGCTGGCGCCCTTCGCGCAGATCTCCCTCGCCACGGGACGGGCGGTCGGCGCCACGGCGTACTGGGATCCGCGGTCGTGGCTGACGGAGGACGCGCTCGACGCCGTCGAGGTCGGCTTCACCTGGCTGGCCCGCTCCGCCCAGGGCACCGGCATCAACACCGAGGCCAAGTTCCTCCTGTTCCGGCACGCCTTCGAGGTCTGGGGCGTCTCCCGGGTCGACCTGAAGACCGATGCCCGCAACAGCCGCTCACGCGCGGCCATCGAGTCGGTCGGCGCCCGCTTCGAGGGCGTCCTGCGCAACTGGTCCGTCTCCCGCGTGCCGGGCGAGGAGGGACGGCTGCGCGACTCCGCGGTCTACTCGGTCACGGCCGCGGAATGGCCGCAGTGCCGGGCACGGCTGGAGACCCGGGTCGCGTCGCTGCCGGGCGGCCGGGAATTCCACCGCGCCTGATTTCTTCTTGAAACGAAAGAAGGATTTGAAGCGTCAGGCGAACGGCCGGGCGGACACCCTTACGAACTACTTGTCTGGATAAACCTTCACTCGTTTGCCGCGCATCCGGATGAGGCGGCCGACGTTAGTGAGGGCATGACCAAGGTATCTGGGGGGAAGTGTCCTCCTTGGGCTTCCGGACGGACGAGCACGGCGGGGGAGCAGGGCGGAACACCCGTCGCGCTCAGGGAGACCGAGCCGATTCTGCGGGATTTCCCGAATGCCGTGGGCGAGCTCCGGGAAGACCTCGCCGCCCGGTGGGCCACCATGCGGGAACGGCCCGTCTTCTCGCGGGCCGAGTGATCGGGCCGTGCACGACGAGGAACTGTATTACGGACCGGATTTCTCCCCCTACGGCACCCCTTACCACGAGCCCGGCCACGGCCGTCACCGCGCTCCCGCCGACGACCTGTCGATGCCCCTCCCCGACATGTCCTGGGACCCGGCCGAAGAGCTGGCCTTCATGCTGCAGGACGCCCTGGAGGAACAGCTCCCCGAGAGCCCGTTTCCCCCGGACGAACCCCCGGAAGTGCCCCAGGCACCGGCCCCGGGCAGCCCCCTGCAGAACCTCGAGGAGATCACGGCCGAGCTGCCTCCGCTGAGAGCGTCCGGCCGCAGCCACCGCAAGGTGCGGGAGCGGCGCGGCCCGCGAGGACTCCAGGCGGTCAGCTACGTCATCGCCGCTGCCATCACCGTCATCGCCTCCGCGGTCAGCCTCTTCGGCGGCATGGTCGCCTACGACCCCCTGCGCGTCGTCGCCCTGACCCGCCTTCAGTCCGGCGCCGTGTCGTGGTGGCCCCTGCTCGTCTACGGCCCCTGGCTCGCGGCCTCGCTGTCGGTCCTGCGGGCGGCGCTGCACCGGCGCCGGGCCGTTCACTCCTGGTGCGTCGTCCTGGCGTTCTCGCTCATCGCGATGCTCCTGTGCGTGGCCGCCCAGACGCCCAGAACCGTCATCGACGTGGCCGCCGCCGCCCTGCCGGGCCTGGCGTCGCTGACCTGCTTCCAGCAGCTCGTACGCCAGATCACACTGACCCGCCCGCCTCGGCGCGCCGTGGCACCCCGGCACCGCATGCGGCCCTCGTCCCCGGAAGGGTCCGACACGGCGAGGCCGGCCGACCCGGCCCCGGACCGGCCCGCCGGCACCCCGGGAGCTCCGGGCGCGCGGCGCGACGGCACCCGGTCCGCCGGCGGTCACCGGCCGGCGGCGGACCGGCCGCAGGAGCCCACACCGAAGACGTACGTGATCAGCGACAACCGGCCCCTGCGCAACCAGGCGCGGCAGCGCACGCCCGGCCCCTTCCCGCAGCCCCGGCGCGCCGGCCGTCAGGCCGACTCGTTGAGCAGCCGGTCCAGGTGACGGCGGCCCCCGTCCAGCAGCCCGGGCAGCGGGGCCGCCGCCTCGTACCAGCGCTTCTCGTACTCCCAGCACAGCCAGCCGTCCCAGCCCCCGCGGGAGAGCACCTCGACGCACTCGGCGAGCGGCAGCACACCCGCGCCGAGCGGGAGCGGCGTGGTGTCCTCGACGGAGGCGATGTCCTTCACCTGCACGTACCCGAGGTGCGGGGACAGGGCCGCGTAGGTGTCCAGGGGCTGCTCGCCGCCCAGCCAGGTGTGCATGACGTCCCACAGCGCGCCGACCTGCCGGTGACCGACCAGACCGAGCACGCGCATCGCGTCGGCGCCGGTGCGGTGCGAGTCGTGGGTCTCCAGCAGGATGCGCACCCCCGCGTCGGTGGCGTGCTCGGCGGCGGTGCCCAGACGCCGGGCGGCCGTCGCGTCGGCCTCCCCGGGGCTCTGGCCGCCGTCGGCGCCGGGGAAGACCCGGACGTACGAGGCGCCCAGGTCGCGGGCCAGATCGACCAGGTCGCGGATCTCGGCGACGACGGCGTCGTCGTCCCCGGGCGCGGCGACCCGCACATACCCGGCGACGGTGAGCACCTCGACACCGGCCGCCTCGAACGCGGCGGCGGCATCGGCCCGTTCGGCGGGGGAGAGGCCGGGGTTGACCGGCTCCTCGGGGTGGGCGCGCAGTTCGACACCGTGGTATCCGTGCGCGGTCGCGAGCCGCAGCACGTCGGGCAGGGGCAGTCCGGGCAGACCGAGGGTGGAGAACGCCAGCTTCATGCCCGGGGACCCTACCCGCGATCGGCCCGCGGATTCCCGCTTCGGGGCGGTGTCGCGGGCGAAGCCGTCCCGGGGCGGGGGTGTGCCTTCGGCCAGTCCTGTCGCGGTCCCGGCGGGCCTCACCTTCTCGAGGCGCGGGAGGGCGCATCCCGGTCCGCTCGGCGTCTCGGGGTGGCCCTCCTGAGACGCGGGACGGCGACATCCAGCCCGTCCGGCGTTTGAGGACGAGGCCGCCCAGGCCGAAGCGGGGGCCCGGGGGCGGCAGCCCCGGCGACGCCGACACGAACGCCGGGCACCGCGCAAACCAGCGGCACCCTCACCGAGGGCCCGCGCGAACGCCGGGCACCGCGCAAACCAGCGGCACCCTTACTCCCGCGGCCCCCCGGAGGACCCCCGCACCATCAACTCCCCCCGCACCGTCGCGATCCCCCCGGGCGGTGCCTCCTCGCGTCCCATCGCGATCCGCCCCGCCCGCGCCCCGGCCTCCGCCAGCGGCAGCCGGACCGTCGTCAGCGCGGGCACCGCGTCGATGCTGAACGGCAGGTCGTCGAAGCCGGCCACCGACACGTCCGCCGGGATCCGCAGCCCGGAGTCCCGCAGCGCCGCGCACGCCCCCAGCGCGACGGTGTCGTTCGCGGCGACGACCGCCGTCAGGGACGGGTCCCGGCGCAGCAGCTCCAGCGTGGCCTCGTAGCCGGACTGCCGGTCGTAGCGCCCGTGGACCGTCCAGCGGGCGTCCTCCTCGATGCCGTGCGCGGCGAGCGCCGCCCGGTGCCCCTCCAGCCGGTGCCGGGTCGTGGTCCGCTCCTCGGGGCCCGCGATGTACCCGAGCCGCCGGTGCCCGAGCCCGATCAGGTGCTCGGTCAGCTCCCGGCCGCCCCCGCGGTTGTCGAAGGTCAGCGCGATCGCCCCGGTCCCCGGCGCCGGCGGCCGACCGCACAGCACCACCCGCGTCCCGGCCTCCGACAGCTTGCGCAGCTTCGCCGCCACCGCCGTCTGGTGCGCCGCGTCCTCCATCGCCCCGCCGGTCAGCACGACGGCCGCGGCGCGCTGGCGCTGCAACAGGGTGAGGTAGGTCAGCTCGCGCTCCGGGGCGCCGCCGGTGTTGCAGACCACGGCGAGTCTCTCGCCGCCGGCTCTGCCGCCCGGCCCCCCGATCTCGGACTGGATCGCGCCGGCCATCACCCCGAAGAAGGGGTCGGCGATGTCGTTGACCAGGATCCCCACCAGGTCGGACGTCGCCGCGGCCAGCGCGCTCGCGGGGCCGTTGAGCACGTAGTCCAGCTCGTCGACCGCCTTGAGCACCCGCTCCCGGGTGGAGGCGGCCACGGGATAGTTCCCGTTCAGCACGCGCGACACCGTCGCGGGGGAGACCTGGGCGCGGGCCGCCACGTCCGCCAGTGTCACCGTCATGTCCTCGTCCTCCGGTCGCGCTCTCGTCGTACGCCTTCGTACACGGGTTACACGGGCCCGGGCCCGGCCCGGTTCCGTGCAGACCCTACGGCCACCGCCCGCCGCTGTTCGCCCGCTCGAACAACTCGCCCCGGTCGCGGTCTTGTCCGGACCGCCGTCCACAGGCTAGCTTCACAGTGAATAGAAAGCGCTTGCTGTAACGCCCGTCCCGAACGTCGGCGTATGCGGCGCGCGGACCGCGTACGAAGGGAACGACGTGACACGCAAGACGGTGCGTATCGCCATGAACGGTGTGACCGGACGCATGGGCTACCGGCAGCACCTCGTCCGCTCCATCCTGGCCATCCGCGAGCAGGGCGGCCTCGACCTCGGCGGCGGCACCGTGCTGTGGCCGGAGCCGGTCCTGGTCGGCCGCCGCGAGCACGCGCTCCGGGACCTGGCCGAGCGGCACGGCCTGGAGCACGTCTCCACCGACCTGGACGCGGTCCTCGCCGACGACGGCGTCGAGATCTACTTCGACGCCCAGGTGACCTCGGCCCGCGAGGAGGCGATCAAGAAGGCGATCGCCGCGGGCAAGCACGTCTACACCGAGAAGCCGACCGCCACCGGCCTGGAGGGGGCCCTGGAGCTCGCCCGGCTGGCGAACGCGGCCGGCATCAAGCACGGCGTCGTCCAGGACAAGCTTTTCCTCCCCGGCCTGCTCAAGCTCAAGCGCCTCATCGACGGCGGCTTCTTCGGCCGCGTCCTGTCCGTGCGCGGCGAGTTCGGCTACTGGGTCTTCGAGGGCGACTGGCAGTCCGCGCAGCGCCCCTCGTGGAACTACCGCGCCGAGGACGGCGGCGGCATCGTCGTCGACATGTTCCCGCACTGGGAGTACGTCCTCCACGAGCTGTTCGGCCGGGTGACCTCCGTCCAGGCCCTGACCGCCACCCACGTCCCGCAGCGCTGGGACGAGAACGGCAAGCCCTACGACGCCACCGCCGACGACGCCGCGTACGGCGTCTTCGAGCTCGAAGGCGGCGCGATCGCCCAGATCAACTCGTCCTGGGCGGTCCGCGTCAACCGCGACGAACTGGTGGAGTTCCAGGTCGACGGCACCGAGGGCTCCGCGGTCGCGGGCCTGCGCAACTGCCGCGTCCAGCACCGCTCCGCCACCCCGAAGCCGGTCTGGAACCCGGACATCCCCGCCACCGAGGTCTTCCGCGACCAGTGGCAGGAGGTCCCGGACAACGGCGAGTTCGACAACGGCTTCAAGGCCCAGTGGGAGCTGTTCCTGCGCCACGTCTACGCCGACGCCCCCTACCACTGGGACCTGCTGGCCGGCGCCCGCGGCGTCCAGCTCGCCGAACTGGGCCTGAAGTCCTCGGCCGAGGGCCGCCGCCTCGACGTACCGGAGATCGCGCTGTGACCCTCCACCTGCCCGACGCGAACGGCACCCTGCGCGCCTACGAGCCGCGCACCGAACCCCTGGCCCTCTCCACGGGAAGCGCTTTCACCTCGCGCACGGTCTTCTCCGCGGCCCACGTCGTCGCCGACCCGTTCGCGGACACCACGCCCGACGGGCCCGCCGCCGTCGACTGGGACGCCACCCTCGCCTTCCGCCGCCACCTGTGGTCGCACGGACTCGGCGTCGCCGAGGCGATGGACACCGCACAGCGCGGCATGGGCCTGGGCTGGGCCGGCGCGGCCGAACTGATCCGCCGCTCGGCCGCCGAGGCCAAGTCGGTCGGCGGCCGTATCGCCTGCGGCGTGGGCACGGACCAGCTCACCGCCGGCACCCTCGCCGAGGTCCGGGCGGCCTACGAGGAACAGCTCACGGTGGTGGAGGAGTCGGGCGCGCAGGCCATCGTGATGGCGTCCCGCGCCCTCGCCGCCACGGCCCGGGGCCCCGAGGACTACCTGGAGGTCTACGGCCACCTGCTGCGCCAGTCCGCCGAGCCGGTGATCCTGCACTGGCTGGGCCCGATGTTCGACCCGGCGCTGGAGGGCTACTGGGGCTCGTCCGACCTGGACACGGCCACGGACGTGTTCTTGCAGGTCATCGCCGCTCACCCCGACAAGGTCGACGGCATCAAGGTCTCCCTCCTCGACGCCCGGCGCGAGGTCGGCCTGCGCCGCCGCCTGCCGCAGGGCGTGCGCTGCTACACGGGCGACGACTTCAACTACCCCGAGCTGATCGCCGGCGACGACCAGGGCTTCAGCCACGCCCTGCTCGGCATCTTCGACCCGCTGGGACCCCTGGCGGCGGAGGCGGTCCGCGTCCTGGACACCGGGAACACGGAGGGCTTCCGCGCCCTCCTCGACCCCACGGTCCCCCTCTCCCGCCACCTCTTCCAGGCCCCCACCCGCTTCTACAAGACGGGCGTGGTGTTCCTCGCCTGGCTGGCCGGCCACCAGGGTCACTTCACGATGGTGGGCGGCCTCCAGTCGGCCCGCTCCCTGCCGCACCTCGCCCGCGCCTACGAACTCGCCGACGGCCTCGGCCTGTTCCCGGACCCGAAGCTGGCCGAGGAACGCATGCGAACCCTTCTCGCGCTGTACGGAGTGACCGGATGACCGCCGACGCACAGCGGGCCGCCCTGTCCCGCTTCAGCATCAACCAGATGACGGTCAGGCAGCTGACCCTCCCCGAACTCACCGCCGCCTGCGCCGAGCTGGGCATCGGCAACGTCGGCCTGTGGCGCGAGCCGGTCCAGGAGTACGGCGTCGAGGCGGCGGCCAAGCTGGTCCGCGACGCGGGCCTGAACGTCACCACCCTGTGCCGGGGCGGCTTCCTCACGGCAACGGACCCGGACGAACGCGCCCGCGCCCTCGCCGACAACCGCCGCGCGGTCGACGAGGCCGCCACCCTCGGCACCGACACCCTGGTCCTGGTCTCGGGCGGTCTCCCGCCCGGCACCAAGTCCCTGCCGGCGGCCCGCGGACGCATCGCCGACGCCCTCGCGGAACTGGCTCCCTACGCCGAAGAGCACGGCGTACGCCTCGCCATCGAGCCGCTGCACCCGATGTTCGCCTCGGACCGCTGCGTGGTCTCCACCCTCACCCAGGCCCTGGACCTCGCGGAACGCTTCCCCGCCCACCAGGTCGGCGTCACGGTCGACACGTACCACATCTGGTGGGACGACCAGGCCCCGGCGCAGATCGCGCGCGCCGGAGCGGGCGGCCGCATCCACACCTTCCAGCTCGCCGACTGGACGACCCCCCTCCCGGAGGGCGTCCTCAACGGCCGCGGCCAGATCGGCGACGGCGCGATCGACATGCGCGAGTGGAAGTCCTACGTGGAGTCGGCCGGTTACACGGGCGCGATCGAGGTCGAACTCTTCAACGACGCCCTGTGGGCGAGGGACGGACGGGAGGTGCTGGCGGAGACGGCACGACGCTTCGCGGAACACGCCGCCTAGAACGCCGGGGCGAGGAACTCCCGGGCGCCGCGCAGTGTGGTGCGCAGCGTGCGCTGCGTGGCCCGGCTGTCGAGCCGCACGTCGAGGGCCCCGGGAAGCCCGCTCTCTGCCCGCAGACCG
The DNA here is from genome assembly GCF_040636935.1 of Streptomyces sp. NPDC032940. Classification (NCBI taxonomy): domain Bacteria; kingdom Bacillati; phylum Actinomycetota; class Actinomycetes; order Kitasatosporales; family Streptomycetaceae; genus Streptomyces; species Streptomyces sp. NPDC032940. The sequence goes on from NZ_JBEZVJ010000004.1 coordinate 283,624, forward strand.
GTGGGCAGGCGGGAGGCGTCGAGCCCGTCGCGTCCGGCGATCAGGGTGCCGAGTTCGTGGCGGCTCACCGCCTCCGGTCCTGCCAGATGGCGAACGCCGCACTCCTCGGAGGCCGCGAGTTCCAGCAGGGCGGCGGCGAGGTCGGCGACATGGACGGGGCAGCGGATGTCGTCGGTGAACAGCGCGCCGTCGCGAACGCCGGCGGCGAGGTCGTGCACCGCGCGGACGTGCGCGGAGCGCCGGTCGCCGATGATCAGCGACGTGCGGGCCACGACGGCATCCGGGCACACGAGGCGAACACCCGTCTCCGCCGCGGCCTTTGCCGCGCCGTAGGGCGTGACGGGGTCGGGGAGACAGGCTTCGTCGTAGTGGACGCGAGCGCCCGAGAACACCGCGTCGCTCGAGACGTGCACCAGACGGAAGCCGTACGTCGCCGCGGCCATCGCCAGCCGGACCGGGCCCTCGGCCGTGACGGCCCAGTCGGCGGCGCCGCTCGTGGCGTTGACGACGAAGCGTGGACCGACCTCGGCCACGACCGCCTCGACGCGTTCGGGATCACACAGATCGAGCGCGTGCCAGGCGACTCCCGGTGCGCCGCCGGGCCGGGTCGCGAAGGTCGCCGCCGTCACGTACCCGGCCGCCACCGCCTGCCGGACCAGCTCCGCGCCCAGGAACCCGCTGCCGCCGATGATCAGGACCGTCATGAGGCGACACAGTAGGGCAGCAGCCGCCTCACGAGATCTCCTGGCCACGGTGCTCGGCACCGTCGGCCTGGTCGGCTCGGTCGGCCCGGTCGGCCAAAAATCTTGCGCGCCCCGTGCAACCCTCCCCGCACCCCGCGGGTCCTACAGGGCATCAGGACGCCTGCGGGGGGAGATCCGGGGGGATCGCGGGGGGCCTGAGGGGGAGGGAAGCAGAGGGGGTCCGGTCAGTGACCGGACCCCCTACGCATGGGCGGCGGCACCGGTGTCGGTGACGACGACGGCGAGACCGTCCCGGCTGATCCGCTCACGCCCCCACTCGCCGAGCGGCTGCAGGGCCTCGTTGAGCGCCGCGCCCGCCTCGGTCAGGGAGTACTCCACCTTCGGCGGGACCTCCGCGTAGACCCTGCGGTGGACGAGGCCGTCCTCCTCCATCTGACGCAGATGCTGCGTCAGCATCTTCTCGCTCACGCCCGGCAGCGCGCGCCGCAGCTCGGCGAAGCGCCGGACACCGTGGGTGTGCAGCTCCCACAGCACGAGGCCCTTCCACTTGCCGCTGACGACGTCCAGTGCCGCGTCGATACCGCACATGTAAGGGCCGTTGCGGGGTGCCTTCGCCATGGAACCTCCCTGCTTACCAAAAGGTAAGTACCGCAGTAAATAGTGGGTACTTCCGCGACGATACCGCGTTGCGGAGCATGGTCGACGTGCCTGAATCCACACGAAATCAAGTCCGTACGACCGACATCAGCATGCTCGGCCTCGGCGCGATGGGCAGTGCCCTGGCGACCGCGTCGCTCGGCTCCGGCCGCTCCGTGACCGTCTGGAACCGGACCCCCGACCGCGCCAGGGGCCTGGTGGCCCACGGCGCCCGTGCCGCGGGCGCGGTCCGCGAGGCCGTCACGGCGAGCCCGGTGGTCGTCGCCTGCCTGCTCACGCTCCCCTCCGTCCAGGAGACCCTCGGCCCGGTCGCGGACGAACTGCGCGGCCGCACCCTCGTCAACCTCACCACCACCACGCCCGGCGAGGCCCGCGCCCTCGCCTCCTGGGCGGCCGGACACGGCGTCGACTACCTCGACGGCGCCGTCATGGCCGTGCCCGCCATGATCGGCACCCGCGAGGGCCGGATCCTGTACAGCGGCTCGCGGACGGCGTACGAGACCCTCCTGCCCGTCCTCGACGTCTGGGCCCCGGCCGAGTACCACGGCGCGGACGCCGGCCGGGCCTCGCTGGTGGACCTGGCGATGCTGTCGGGGATGTACCAGATGTTCGCCGGCTTCTTCCACGGCGCGGCGATGGTCGCCTCCACGGGGATGACCGCGTCCGACTTCGCCGCCCGCCAGGCACCGTTCCTCTCCGCGATGACCCACGGCCTCGCCGACTACGCGAAGGTCGTCGACGGCGGCGACTACACGGTCCCCGGCCAGCAGAGCCTGGACTTCTCCGACCTCTCGCACATCGTGCGCACCAGCGAGGAGCAGGGCGTCGATCCCGCCCCGATCGCCGCCGTCCAGGCACTGATCAGCCGACAGATCGCCGCGGGCCACGGCGCGGAGAGCTTCTCCAGGGTCTACGAGGGCCTCCGCGCCGCCGGCTCCCAAGCCGTTTCCACCGAAGGAGCCGCCGCATGAACGCCGCCACCCCCGTCACCCTCATCGGCCTGGGCCCGATGGGCCAGGCCATGGTCCGCACCCTGCTCGCCGCCGGCCACCCGGTCACCGTCTGGAACCGCACCCCCGGCCGGGCCGAGGGCGTCGTGGCCGACGGTGCCACCCCGGCCGCCTCGCCCGCCGACGCGGTCGCCGCCGGCGAGCTGGTGATCCTCAGCCTCACCGACTACCAGGCGATGTACGACGTCCTGGGGACCGCGACCGGGACACTGGACGGCCGCACGATCGTCAACCTGAGCTCGGACACCCCCGACCGCGCCCGCGAGGCCGCGGACTGGGCGGCCGGACACGGGGCGCACTTCGTGACCGGCGGCGTGATGGTGCCCGCGGCGATGGTGGGCACCGAGGCGGCGTACGTCTACTACAGCGGACCGGCCGAGGCCTTCGAGACCCACCGCGCGACCCTGGCCCGGATCGGAACACCCCGCCACCTCGGCGCGGACCCCGGCCTGGCCCAGCTGATGTACCAGGCCCACCTCGACGTCTTCCTGACGAGCCTGTCCTCGCTCCTGCACGCCACCGCGCTGCTGGGCTCGGCCGGCATCACCGCGAAGGAGGCGGTCACGGAGCTGATGAGGACGCTGACCGACATCCCGGCGATGCTCCAGGCCGGCGAGAACATCGGCGCCCAGATCGATGCCGGCGAACACCCGGGCCACCTGAGCACGGTGACCATGATGGGCGCCACCGCCGACCACATCGTCGCCACCAGCACCGCCGCCGGCATCGACCTCACCCTCCCGCGCGCCGTCCAGGCGCACTACCGGCGTGCGATCAACGACGGCCACGGGAAGGACAACTGGACCCGCATCATCGACGCCATCCGCACACCGGGGGCGGATGCGGGGGCCTAGAAGAACACCCCGCACCGCAGCAGCACGTTCGCGTACGGCCGGGCCTCGCCCGTGCGGACCACCAGGCGGGCGCGGGCCGAGAGGTCCTTGAGGCGGGCGTGCGGGACCAGGGACAGGTCCGGGAAGTGGCCGGCCAGGAGGGCCGCCGCCTCCTGGTTGGCGTCCCGGATCTCCGTCGCCGCCGTCGCGCCCTCGATCACCAGCTCGGCCAGCAGGCCGTCCAGGACCTCGGCGAAGGAGGGCACGCCCGCCCGGAAGGCCAGGTCGACGACGCGCGGGCCGTCCGGGACGGGCATGCCCGCGTCGCAGACCAGCACGCCGTCGCCGTGGCCGAGTTCGGCCAGGGCGCCGGCGAGGTGGCGGTTGAGTATGCCGGACTTCTTCACGGTGCTTTCCTCTTCACTCGCCTCGTCGCAGTCCCCCGCCTCACAGCGCCTCGACCTCCGCCGCCGTCGGGTACGACACCTGCGCCCCCGCCTTCGTGACCGCCGCCGCGCCCACCCGGGCCGCGTAGGACGCCGCCTCGGCGAGCGACGCACCCGTGCCGAGCCGCCAGGCCAGTGCAGCCGTGAACGCGTCACCGGCGCCCGTGGTGTCCACGGCCTCCACCTTCACCGACGGCACCCGGCGGACGCCCTCGGCCGCCGAGGCGACCAGCGCGCCCTCCGCGCCCAGGGTGACGACCACCGAGCGCGGGCCCTTGGCCAGCAGCAGGCCGGCCCAGTCCTCGGGGCGTTCGCTCACACACGCGGCGCCGAGGATCACCTTCGCCTCGTGCTCGTTGACGATCAGCGGGTCGCAGGCGGCCAGCACCTCCTGCGGCAGCGGCTGCGGCGGCGACGGGTTGAGCACGAAGCGGCTGCCCGGCGCCATGCACCCGACCACCTCCACGACCGTCTCCAGCGGGATCTCCAGCTGCGTCGACACGACCCTGGAGGCGTGGAAGAGGCTGGAGGCCGCCCGGACGTCACCCGGCGTCAGGCGTCCGTTGGCGCCCGGCGAGACCACGATGCTGTTGTCCCCGGACGGGTCGACGGTGATCAGCGCGACGCCGGTCGGCGCCCCGCCCACCAGCACGCCCACCGTGTCCACGCCGGCCGCCCGCTGCGAGTCGAGCAGCAGCCGGCCGTAGGAGTCGTCACCGACCCGGGCCAGCAGGGCCGTACGGGCGCCGAGGCGGGCGGCGGCCACTGCCTGGTTGGCGCCCTTGCCGCCCGGGTGGACGGCCAGGTCCGAGCCGAGCACCGTCTCGCCGGCACCCGGCCGCCGATCGACACCGATCACCAGGTCGGCGTTGGCCGACCCCACGACCAGCAGGTCGTAGTCGTACATGAATCGCTCCCCGATCCGAGTAGGTCACAGTGATGCGGGCGGGCGGTCCGGTGACCGCCCGCCCGTGCGCCCGTGTCAGCCCTCGAAGCCGGCCACGTTCTCCTCGGTGACCACCTTCACCGGCACCTTCACCATCTTCTCCACCTTCTCGCCCTCGGCCGCCCGCAGAGCGTTCCGCACCGCGATCCTGCCCAGTTCCTTCGGCTGCTGCGCGACGGAGGCGTACAGCGTGCCCGCCTCGACCGCCTTCAGCCCGTCCGGCGTGCCGTCGAAGCCGACGACCTGGACCGACGTGCCGGCCTTGGAGCCGAGCGCCTTGATCGCGCCGAGCGCCATCTCGTCGTTCTCCGCGAAGACGCCGTTGATGTCGGGGTGCGCCTGGAGCAGGTTCGTCATCACGTCCAGGCCCTTGGTGCGGTCGAAGTCCGCGGGCTGCTTGGCGACGACCTTGATGGCCGGGTAGGCCTTCAGACCGGCCGCGAAGCCCGCCCCGCGCTCCCGGCTGGCGGATGTGCCGGCCTGGCCCTGGAGGATGACGATCGTGCCCTTGCCGCCGAGCTTCTCGGCGAGCGCCTTGGCGCCCAGCTGACCGCCCTCGACGTTGTCGGAGGCGACCAGCGCCGCCGTGTCCGCCTTGTTGACGCCGCGGTCCACCGCGACGACCGGGATGCCGGCCTTGTTGGCGCCGCGCACCGAGGGACCGGCGGCGTCGGAGTCCACCGGGTTGACGATGACCGAGGAGAGCGAGCCGCTGGTGAAGTTCTGCAGCTGGTTGGCCTGCTGCGAGGCGTCGTTCTGCGCGTCGGTGACCGTCAGGTCCACGCCCAGCTTCTTCGCCTCCTCCTGCGCGCCCGCCCGGATCTGCACGAAGAACGGGTTGTTGAGCGTCGACAGCGACAGGCCGATCTTCTGCGTCTTCCCCGACGAGGAGCCGTTGTGCAGCAGTGAGGTCGCGCCGACGACCGCCACGGCGACGACGGCCGCGACGACGTACGTGAGGGCCTGCTTGCCCCGGCCGCCCCCGTCACCGGCCGCCCCGGCCGCCGGGGTGGTCGCCCCCGCCTTGCGGCGCAGCGTGTCCAGCAGCACCGCCAGCGCGATGACGACACCGATGACGACCTGCTGCCAGAACGCGGAGACGGACAGCAGGTTGAGGCCGTTGCGCAGCACCGCGAGGATCAGCGCGCCGATGAGCGTGCCCGAGGCCTTGCCGGTGCCGCCCGCGAGCGAGGCGCCGCCGATGACGACGGCGGCGATGGCGTCCAGCTCGTAGCCCTGCGCGGCCTGCGGCTGCGCGGAGGCCAGCCGGGAGGCGAGCACGATGCCCGCCGCGGCGGCGAACAGGCCGGAGAAGGCGTAGATGGCGAGCTTTTGCCGCTTCACGCGCAGGCCGGACAGCCGCGCGGCCTCCTCGTTGCCGCCGATGGCGTACATGGAGCGGCCGATGTAGGTCCGGCCGAGGACGAAGGCCGTGAGCAGGCCCATCACGATCATCACGAGCACCGGCACGGGCAGCCAGCCGCCCAGCGTGTCACCGAGGTGCGAGACCGAGTCGGGGAAGGCGATCGGCGAGCCCTGCGAGATGACCAGCGACAGACCGCGCCCCACCGACAGCATGGCGAGCGTCGCGATGAACGGCGGCAGCTTCCCGTACGAGATGAGGAAACCGTTCACCAGGCCGCACGCGATGCCCGTCAGGACGGACAGCAGCACCGCGAGGACCACCGGCATCCCGGCCTCGGTGGCGCTCCACGCCAGCACGGTGGCCGACAGCGCGGCGACCGAGCCGACCGACAGGTCGATGCCCGCCGAGACGATGACGAAGGTGACGCCGAAGGCCAGGATCGCGGTCACGGCGGCCTGGACGCCGACGTTGAGGAGGTTGTCGGCGGTCAGGAAGTCCCCGGACAGCGCCGACATGGCGACGACGAGGACGATCAGCGCGGTCAGCGCGCCGTTGTCGAGGAGCAGGCGGCGCAGGCCGCCCGTGGCGCCCGGCGCGCCCGGCTTGCTCTTGAGCGTGTCAGTGGCCACGGGAGGCCTCCGTTCCGTTGCTGGTCGTGCTGGGGTTGCTGACGGCGAGGGCCATCACGGCGTCCTGGGTGGCGTGTTCGGCGGGCAGCTCGCCCGCGATGCGCCCCTGCGCCATGACCACGACCCGGTCGCTCATGCCGAGCACCTCCGGCAGATCGCTGGAGATCATGAGCACGGCGGCACCGGCGGCCGTCAGTTCGTTGATGAGCTGGTAGATCTCGACCTTGGCGCCCACGTCGATGCCTCGGGTCGGCTCGTCGAGGATCAGCACCTTGGTGTTCGCCAGCAGCCACTTGCCGATGACGACCTTCTGCTGGTTGCCGCCGGACAGGGTCCGCACGTGCTGGCCGAGGCCGGCCATGCGCACCCCGAGCTGCCCGGCGATCCGCGCCGCCGCCTCGTGCCGGCCCTTGAGGTCGACCAGCCCGGCGCGGGCGGTGGACCGCAGCGTCACCAGCCCGAGGTTCTCCTCGACGGAGGCGTCGAGCACGAGCCCCTGCCCCTTGCGGTCCTCGGGGACGAGCCCGATCCCGGCCGCCATCGCGGCGTTCACGTCGTGCCGCCGCAGCGGCGCGCCCGCGACGTGCACGCTCCCGGAGTCGTAGGGGTCGGCGCCGAACACGGCACGCACCACCTCGGTCCGGCCGGCGCCGACGAGCCCCGCGATGCCGACGACCTCACCGGCCCGCACCTCGAAGCCGACGTCGTGGAAGACGCCGTTCCGGGTCAGCCCCTCGACCCGGAGCAGCGCCTCGCCGGCGTCGCCGCGCTCGCGCGGGTACTGCTGCTCGATCGACCGCCCGACCATGAGCCGCACCAGCTCGTCCTCGGGCGTGGAGGCGGGCACCTGCCCGACACTCCTGCCGTCCCGGATGACGGTGACCCGGTCACCCAGCGCGGCGATCTCCTCCAGGTGATGGGTGATGAACACGATGCCGACGCCGTCCTCGCGCAGCCGCCGCACGATCGCGAACAGCTTCTCGACCTCCTCGGAGGTGAGCACGGCGGTCGGCTCGTCCATGATGAGCACGCGCGCGTCCAGGCTGAGCGCCTTGGCGATCTCGACCATCTGGAGCCGTGCGATGCCGAGTTCACGCACCCGCGCGCGGGGGGACACCTTCACCCCGACCCGCTCGAGCAGCACCTCGGCGTCGGCGTCCATCTTCTTCCGGTCGATCATCCCGAGGCGGCGCGGCTGGCGCCCCAGGAAGATGTTCTCGGCGACCGTCAGATCGGGGACGAGGTTGAACTCCTGGTAGATCGTGGCGATCCCGAGCCGCTCGGAGTCCTGCGCACCGTTGATGCGCACCTCCTCGCCGCCGGCCAGGATCCGCCCGGCGTCGGGCGTGTAGGCGCCGGAGAGCATCTTGATCAGCGTGCTCTTGCCCGCGCCGTTCTCGCCGAGGAGCACGTGCACCTCGCCCCGGCGCAGGTCGAAGTCGACGCTGTCGAGCGCGACGACACCGGGGAACGTCTTGCGGATGCCCTCGATGCGCAGCAACTCGTCGGGATCGCGGCTGCTCACGGCGTACTCCTTTGTACGGGGGACGGGTGTTCTTGCGTACGGGCGGGCTCGCCGCAGGAGCGCCGCACGACGAGCCGCGCCGGGAGGGTGACGGACGCGCCGGCCCGCCCCTCGATGCGGTCGACCAGCGCGCGTACGGCGGCCCGGCCGAGGTCGCCCGTGGGCTGGGCGATCGCGGTGACCGGCGGGTCGGTGTGCACGAACCAGCGGATGTCGTCGAACGCGGCGAGCGCGATGTCGTCGGGGACGCGCATCCCGCGCGCGCGTACGGCGTCCAGGGCGCCGAGCGCCATCAGGTTGTCGGCGGCGAAGACGACCTCGGGCGGCTCGGGCAGGTCGAGGAAGCCCTCGGTGACCCGGCGTCCGCTGTCGGCCTGGAAGTCGCCCTGGCCGATGTAGGCGCCGGGCAGGCCGAGTCCGTACGCGGCCAGCGCCTCGCGGAAGGCGTCCACGCGCTCGCGGCCGGTCGTGGTGGCTGCGGGCCCGGCGATGATGGCGAGCCTCCGGTGCCCGAGGGCGTACAGGTGCGCGACCAGGTCCTGTACCGCCGCCCGCCCGTCCGACCGGACGACGGGCACGTCGACGCCGGGGATCCAGCGGTCGACGAACACCATGGGCGTACCGGCCCGCGCGGCGTCCAGCATGCGCGGGGAGCCGCCGTCGGTGGGGGAGACGAGCAGGCCGTCGATACGGCGGTCCAGCAGCGTCGTGACGTGGTGGTCCTGGAGGTCGGGCCGCTCGTCGGCGTTGCCGATGATCACGCTGTAGCCGAGCGCGCGGGCCTCCTCCTCGACGGAGCGGGCCAGTTCGGTGAAGTACGGGTTCAGCACGTCGCTGATGACCAGGCCGAGGGTGCGGGTCTGCGCGGTGCGCAGTGACCGGGCGACGGCGTTCGGGCGGTAGCCCAGCGCCTCGACGGCGGCCAGCACGCGCGTGCGTGCGTCCGGGCTGACGGACGGGTGGCCGTTGAGGACGCGCGAGACCGTCGCGACGGACACGCCCGCCTCGGCGGCGACGTCCTTGATGCTCGCCATCGCCGTTCCACCTCCTCGTGGAATCGATTACACGGAGGATTGGAATCGATTACACGGGGGGCTGGCAAGGGGGTGGGGGGTGGCCGAAACCCAATCGTGACCGGGGTGGGGGTGCCGTGGCGGACGGCGGCCTCGGCCGGAAGCCTGCGGGAGAGGGAGCCCACGGCCACGGGAAACGGGCTCCAAGGCACCACCACCGCCCCCGGCCCGTGAAAATCGCTACCGCGACGGTCCCGGACGACGGAGACTCGGCCCATGGTGGAGATGAGGGCGTTCCGGGACGCGGTCACCGCGTGGGCGGCGGGCGGACCCGGTGCCCCCGCACGCGAGCTGGCCGACGGCCTGAACGTCCGGACGGCCGTCCTGCTGGAGGGCCTGAGCGACGCGGCGGCGGTCGAGGCGCTGGCCGAGCGCGCGGGCCGGGACCTGGCGGCGGAGGGGATCTGCGTCCTCCCGATGGGCGGCGCGATGAACGTCGGCCGCTTCGCCCGCGTCCTCGGCCCGGCCGGTCTGGACCTCCGCATCACGGGCCTGTGCGACGAGCGGGAGCAGGGCTACTACGTCCGTGCCCTGGACCGGGCGGACGCGGCACCGCAGGGCCTCTTCGTCTGCGCGGCCGACCTGGAGGACGAACTGATCCGTGCGCTGGGCGAGACCCGGGTGACGGAACTGGTCGAGGCGGAGGGCGACCTGCGGCCCCTGCGGACCTTCCTCCGGCAGCCCGCCCAGCGCGACCGCACTGCGGAGCAGCGACTGCGCCGCTTCCTCGGCACGAAGAAGGGCCGCAAGATCCACTACGGCCGCGTCCTGGTCGAGGCCCTCGCCCCCGACCGCACCCCGGCCCCGCTCGCGGGACTGCTGGCGCATCTCTGACGCCACCGCCGACGGTCGGACACGCGCGGTACGCGCGGTCAGTTCGACTGCGGCCGGCCGTCGCGCACCCAGGTCACCACGACCAGGGCCGAGGTGACGAACATCAGGACGCTGAAGGTCGCCACGGAGTCGACGTACTGGCCATGGCCAAGGGCGTCCAACTGGACGGCGAACGCACCGAGCGCCGCCCCCAGGGCGGCGGTGGCGGCGGCCATGGCGACGAACGGGCCCTTCGTCATGGGTACTTCCTCCAGACGGCGAGACAGTGAGTCCCCAACGAGGCTACCCGTACGGCGAGTCGGTGCATCAGGCCGCCGCCAGCTCGCACCACACGTACTTGCCCCGGTTGCCGTGCCGCGCCAGCGGATGCCAGCCCCATACGTCGGCGCAGGCCCGCACCAGGGCCAGGCCCCGCCCTTCCTCCTGCCCGGCCTCGGCGTCGAACGGCCGTGGCGGCAGCGGCGGTTCCGGGTCGGCGTCCCACGCCCCGATCCGCAAGGTCCCCGGCGGCGCCCAGCGCACGCGCAGCGCGGCGGGGCCCTTGGTGTGCCGTACGGCGTTGGAGACCAGCTCCGTCGCGAGGAGTTCGGCGACGTCGACGAGGCGGATGAGCCCGTGCATGGTGAGGATCAGGCGGAGGGTACGGCGGCTGACGGTGACGGCACGGAGGTCGTTGGGGATGTACAGGGAGTACTCCCAGGGCTCGTCTTCGGGCATGCGGAACTCCGTCGTGTGGGGTGGGGTGTCCAGTACGGCCCCGGTGTCATTGCCGCAGCCGTCATGGCAGGACGGAGCGGTGCGCTTCCGGCGGGCCGGTGCCGCACTGTGTGCGTCGCGTCACTGACGGTAGGGCTAACATGTCATACGGAGCAAGTGGATCGCCTAACCTGGACCCGAACGAGACACCCCGACAGGCACGTTGAGCCGAGGAGCCGTCGATGGTCTTGAGGCGCGAGCCCACTGCCCGCCAGTTGCGGTTGGCGATCGAACTGCGAAGGCTTCGCGACGCGGCAGGGCTGTCCGCTGTCGAGGCAGCAACGCTGCTCGGGACGAATCGAGTACAGATCAGTCACATCGAGTCGGGGCTCGCGGGGGTGAGTGAGGAGCGGCTGCGTCGCCTCGCGGCTCATTACTCGTGCACGGACGAGGCTTTCATTGATGCCCTCGTGGCTATGGCGACCGACCGGGCGCGTGGGTGGTGGGAGGAGTACCGAGGCTCACTGCCTACACCGTTTTTGGATCTCGCGGAGTTGGAGCACTACTCCACATACCGGCGTGACCTTGAGTTCCTGTTCATCCCCGGCCTGCTCCAGACCGAGGAGTACTCTCGCGCTGCCTTCTCCTCCCGAGTCCCCGAGCTGCCTCACTCGGAGTTGGAGCTACGGGTCCGGCACCGGATGCAACGCAAGGCGGTCCTCGACGGTCCAACGCCTGCACCGTACGAGGCCGTCATCCACGAAGCGGCGCTGCGTATCAGGGTGGGGGATCGTGCCATCGCGCGGGCACAGCTGGCGCGTGTACTGGAACTCTCCGAGGCCGACCACATCACCGTGCGCGTCATCCCCTTCGACCTGGATGGCTTCGGTGGGACCTGGAGTCCTTTGATGCTGGCCGGCGGAAGCGTGCCAAAACTGGACACAGCCGTTCGCGATGCGCCTCATGGGACCGGCTTCATCGACTCCGAGGCCCAACTCGGAGTCCTTCGAACGGTCTTCCGTAGAGTGAAGGACGTGTCGCTCGACCGCAGTCGGTCGCGTGACTTCATCCAGAGACTGGCCAAGGAACTGTGAGGCTCTGTGACCACCCCTGACAACTGGCGCAAGTCCTCTTACTCCGGCGGCGGCGACGGAAACAACTGCGTCGAGATCGCGACCCGCGCCCACGCTGTCGCCGTCCGGGACAGCAAGGCCCCGGCCCGAGCCACCCTCACCTTCCCGCCGGAGGCCTTCGCGTCCTTCGTCGAGGCGTTGAAGACGCCCCCCGGCGCCGACGGAGGGCGTTGAAGACGCCCCCCGGCGCCGACGGAGCTGACGGCGCCCCCGGCGCATGAGCCGCACGGACGCAGCCCTGCGCCTACGGCAGGCCATCGCCCGCACCGAAGAGGCGACGCGGGAGCGGGCTCCCCTCGGGCGTCACCCGGACGACGCCGACGACGTGCTGGGCACCTTCGCCACGGACGGGGCGCTCGGTTTCGACCCGTTCCCCTTCCTCCGGGTGCTGCACGAGGCCGGTTCGCGGGCCGTGGTCATAGGCCAGGTCGCCGGCATCCTGCACGGCTCCGCCGAGCTGACCGGCGACCTCGACCTCCTCTGGGACGGCACCCCGCACGAGGCGGACGCCCTGCGCGACGCCCTCGCCCGGTGCGGCTGCAAAGATCTGCCCGACCTGCGGCGGGAGCAGGTCGGGTACCGGGTCACCGGTGCCGAGGGAGACCTGTGCACCCCCGCACTTGCGTGGGGCGACATGGACGTCACCCCCTGCCTGACCGGCGCGGAGACCACGTACGACCCGGCGGGCTTCGCTATCCGCTACGCCGCACTGGACGACCTGGTCCGCATGCGGCGGGCCCTCGGCCGCCCGAAGGACCTCCGCCGAGCCGAAGAGCTCGAGCGACTACGGACCTGACCAGGGCGTCCGCCCGACGCTCAGCCGTCCTTCCCGTACCGGCGGAACTCCGACGTCTGCACCGTCCACGGCCCGAACACCACCGTGTCGCCGAAGATGTACGGCTCCATGCGGGCGTAGCAGCCCTTGCAGGGGTCCGAGTGCACCTGGATCGTGCCGGTGCGCGGGTCGACGATCATGTAGTGCGGGATGCCCATGGCCGGGTAGTCGGCCAGCTTCTCGTCGTAGTCGTTGCTCGGGTTGGACGGTGAGACGATCTCGACGGCGGCCAGGACCTGCGTCGCGTCGACGGCGAGGCCTTCCTCGTCGAGGGTGGCCTCAGGGATGACCACGGCGTCGGGGCGACGCATGCGGCCGATCGCCGGGTGCTCGATCTCGGGGCCGTTCGCGCAGATGTAGCCGGGATGAGTGCTGAGAAGCTGCGCGTCCAACTGCTTGCAGATTCGGCGGACCGTGCCCTCATGACGCTTGGACGGGCACATCATGGCAAGGATCGGGCCCGACGGCCCGATCTCGACGCTCCAGGCCCCTTCGAGCTGCTCCGCATATGCCCCGAGGTCTGCGGCGATGGCGCGCATCTTCGCGTAGTCCATGCCCCAAGGGTACTGAGAAGCCTCCTCCCCGCCTCCCCCTGTCACACCCCACCGGTACCGTCGACCCCATGCCCAACCAGCCCTCCACGCCCCCCGGCGAACGCCGGCTCGCCGTGCTCGAAGGCGTCCTGGAACGCATCACGTACGCCAACGAGGAGAACGGGTACACCGTCGCCCGCGTCGACACCGGCAGAGGCGCCGGTGATCTGCTGACCGTCGTCGGCGCGCTGCTCGGTGCGCAGGTCGGGGAGTCGCTGCGGATGGAGGGCCGCTGGGGGTCGCATCCCCAGTACGGCAAGCAGTTCCACGTGGAGAACTACACGACCGTCCTGCCCGCCACCGTCCAGGGCATCCGGCGTTACCTCGGCTCGGGTCTGGTCAAGGGCATCGGGCCGGTCTTCGCCGACCGCATCACCCAGCACTTCGGCATCGACACCCTCACCGTGATCGAGGAGGAGCCCAAGCGGCTCATCGAGGTGCCCGGCCTCGGGCCGAAGCGGACGAAGAAGATCGCCGACGCCTGGGAGGAGCAGAAGGCGATCAAGGAGGTCATGCTCTTCCTCCAGACCGTCGAGGTGTCCACGTCGATCGCGGTACGGATCTACAAGAAGTACGGCGACGCCTCCATCTCCGTCGTGAAGAACCAGCCCTACCGTCTCGCCGCCGACGTCTGGGGCATCGGCTTCCTCACCGCCGACAAGATCGCCCAGTCCGTCGGCATCCCGCACGACAGCCCGGACCGGGTCAAGGCGGGGTTGCAGTACGCGCTGTCGCAGGCCACCGACCAGGGGCACTGCTATCTCCCCGAGGAGAAGCTGATCGCCGACGCGGTCAAGCTGCTCCAGGTCGACACCGGGCTCGTCATCGAGTGCCTCGGCGAGCTGGCCGCCGAGCCGGAGGAGGACGGTGAGGACCCCGGCGTCGTCCGCGAGAAGGTGCCCGACCCGGAGGGCGGCGAGCCCGTCACCGCCGTGTATCTCGTGCCCTTCCACCGCGCCGAGCTGGCCCTCGCCGGACAGCTCCGGCGTCTTCTGCGTACGGACGAGGACCGGATGCCCGGCTTCCAGGACGTCGCCTGGGACAAGGCGCTCGGCTGGCTCAAGGGCCGTACCGGCGCCGACCTCGCCCCCGAGCAGGAGGCCGCCGTCAAGCTGGCGCTGACGGAGAAGGTCGCCGTCCTCACCGGCGGACCCGGCTGCGGCAAGTCCTTCACCGTCCGGTCGATCGTGGAGCTGGCCCGGGCCAGGAAGGCCAAGGTCGTGCTCGCCGCGCCCACCGGCCGTGCCGCCAAGCGTCTCGCCGAGCTGACCGGCGCCGAGGCGTCGACCGTGCACCGGCTGCTGGAGCTCAAGCCGGGCGGTGACGCCGCCTACGACCGCGACCGGCCCCTCGACGCCGACCTCGTCGTGGTCGACGAGGCGTCCATGCTGGACCTGCTGCTCGCCAACAAGCTGGTGAAGGCCGTACCGCCGGGGGCGCATCTGCTCTTCGTCGGGGACGTCGACCAGTTGCCGAGCGTGGGGGCGGGGGAGGTGCTCAGGGACCTGCTGGCACCCGGCAGTCCCGTCCCCGCCGTCCGGCTCACCCGCGTCTTCCGGCAGGCCCAGCAGTCCGGCGTGGTGACCAACGCGCACCGGATCAACGCCGGACAGCACCCCGTCACCGACGGCATGAAGGACTTCTTCCTCTTCGTCGAGGACGACACGGAGGAGGCGGGCCGGCTCACGGTGGACGTGGCCGCGCGGCGCATCCCCGCCAAGTTCGGGCTCGACCCGCGCCGGGACGTCCAGGTCCTCGCCCCCATGCACCGGGGGCCGGCCGGTGCCGGCACGCTGAACGGGCTGCTCCAGCAGGCCGTCACCCCGGCCCGCCCCGACGTGCCGGAGAAGCGCTTCGGCGGACGCGTCTTCCGCGTCGGCGACAAGGTCACCCAGATTCGCAACAATTACGAGAAGGGCGAGAACGGCGTCTTCAACGGCACCGTGGGCGTGGTCACCTCGCTCGACCCGGTGGACCAGCGCCTCACCGTCCTGACGGACGAGGACGAGGAGGTTCCGTACGAATTCGACGAACTGGACGAACTGGCCCACGCCTACGCGGTGACCATCCACCGCTCCCAGGGCAGCGAGTATCCGGCGGTCGTGATCCCGGTGACCACCGGCGCCTGGATGATGCTCCAGCGGAATCTCCTGTACACGGCGGTGACCCGGGCCAAGAAGCTGGTCGTCCTCGTCGGGTCGCGCAAGGCCATCGGGCAGGCGGTCCGAACGGTCTCCGCCGGACGGCGCTGCACGGCGCTCGACTTCCGGCTCGCGGGCTCCTGAGGCGCAGGCTTTGCGGTAAACCTCTCGGCCCCTGTGAAAAAAATGATCGATCAAACGAGTCGCAAAGGTCACAGAGCACTTCCGCACGGGAAGGACAGGGGGCAGGATGGGCAAGTTGGCGGCACTCAGTGCCGCCAATAGGCCCGATGGTCGACCCCGAGTGCACTCTCCTGAGCCAAGTGGGGGATGGTAGAGACAGTCAGGGCACCTCGAAGATGAGGCACTACGTCGGTGAGGGAAGACGTGAGCGACAACTCTGTAGTACTGCGGTACGGCGACGGCGAGTACACCTACCCGGTGATCGACAGCACCGTCGGTGACAAGGGCTTCGACATCGGGAAGCTCCGCGCCCAGACCGGTCTGGTCACACTGGACAGCGGGTACGGCAACACCGCCGCCTACAAATCCGCCATTACGTACCTGGACGGCGAGGCGGGCATCCTCCGGTACCGCGGCTACCCGATCGAGCAGCTCGCGGAGCGTTCCTCCTTCGTGGAGGTCGCCTACCTGCTGATCAACGGCGAGCTGCCCACCGTCGACGAGCTGGCCGCGTTCAAGGACGAGATCACGCAGCACACCCTGCTGCACGAGGACGTCAAGAACTTCTACAAGGGCTTCCCGCGCGACGCCCACCCGATGGCCATGCTGTCCTCGGTCGTCTCCGCGCTGTCCACGTTCTACCAGGACAGCCACAACCCGTTCGACGAGCGCCAGCGCAACCTCTCCACGATCCGGCTGCTCGCCAAGCTTCCGACGATCGCGGCGTACGCGTACAAGAAGTCGATCGGCCACCCGTTCGTCTACCCGCGCAACGACCTCGGCTACGTCGAGAACTTCCTGCGCATGACGTTCTCGGTGCCGGCCCAGGAGTACGAGCTCGACCCCACGGTCGTGGCCGCCCTGGACAAGCTGCTGATCCTGCACGCGGACCACGAGCAGAACTGTTCGACGTCCACCGTGCGCCTGGTCGGCTCCTCGCAGGCGAACATGTTCGCCTCGATCTCCGCCGGCATCAACGCGCTGTGGGGCCCGCTGCACGGCGGCGCCAACCAGTCGGTGCTGGAGATGCTCGAGGGCATCCGCGACGCCGGCGGCGACGTCGACTCCTTCATCCGCAAGGTGAAGAACAAGGAGGACGGCGTCCGCCTGATGGGCTTCGGCCACCGGGTCTACAAGAACTTCGACCCGCGCGCCAAGATCATCAAGGCCGCCGCGCACGACGTCCTCTCGGCCCTCGGCAAGTCCGACGAGCTGCTGGACATCGCCCTGAAGCTGGAGGAGCACGCGCTCTCCGACGACTACTTCGTCTCGCGCAGCCTCTACCCGAACGTCGACTTCTACACCGGCCTGATCTACCGGGCCATGGGCTTCCCGACCGAGATGTTCACGGTCCTGTTCGCCCTCGGCCGCCTCCCGGGCTGGATCGCCCAGTGGCACGAGATGATCAAGGAGCCGGGCTCCCGCATCGGCCGCCCGCGCCAGATCTACACGGGCGTCGTCGAGCGCGACTTCGTCCCGGTCGAGGAGCGCTGAGCCGCAGGCACCCCCGCAGCATCCACGGAAAGTCCCGTGCCGCCCCGAGCGGTACGGGACTTTCCCGCGTCCGGGATCGCCCGGAGCGGAGGAAGAAGGCGGGGAAGGCAGCAGAAGGCGCCCCGGCGCCGGTCCCCCCACGGGCCGACGACCAGGGCGCCTTCCCATGTCCCGGTGCGGATTCCCCCCACGGGATCCGGCCGGGCGTCTGTGAGGACAGCGCCTGAATCGCTGTGAACGTGCTGCGGACATGCCGCTGCGGTCTGCCGGGACAGCGCACGCCCGGGAGGGCCGCTCAAAGCTTCCCGGTGTACGTGTCCCGGCAACGCATCTCTGGGAAAGTCCCCCAAGACATCCCCAGATGTCAGGTGGCGCCCCCCAAGACGCTGCCTGACATCGCCAACTTAGACCCTCGAACCCCTTCGATGGTTACGTTCGCGTCACTGTGATCTGCGTCTCTTGCATATGTCCCTTAGCTGCGCAAGAGCCTCGACACGTCGAACGAGACTCCAGCGTAAGGAAGATGCGCGAGCCTTGTGAAGAGCTTATGTGAGGTGCGTGCCGGACTCCAGAGGCTCAGGCCGTCGACCTGCGTGAGGTTCGCGTCTCCTGCGCCGTCGTGATCAGTGGATCGGGGTG
This sequence comes from Streptomyces sp. NPDC032940, assembly GCF_040636935.1. Classification (NCBI taxonomy): domain Bacteria; kingdom Bacillati; phylum Actinomycetota; class Actinomycetes; order Kitasatosporales; family Streptomycetaceae; genus Streptomyces; species Streptomyces sp. NPDC032940. The sequence continues at coordinate 301,361 of NZ_JBEZVJ010000004.1, forward strand.
CGCCGCCACGTAGTCGCAGGCCGCTTCGGAGAAGGCGCGGACGCGGCTGTTGTCCGCCGCGGAGAGCCAGATCAGGCGCCACTCGTACGCCGGGGCGCCCTCGACCGGGACGAAGGCGACGTCCGGGCGGGCGTCGTACACGCTCGCGTGGGACGGGACGGGGTAGACCCCGTGGCCGGCGCCGACCAGGGCCCACATCTCCTGGATGCTGCCGAACTCCCTGCTCCGCCCGGCGCCCCGGCCGCCCGGCTCACCCGGCCGCCCCGCGGCGAACAACTGCTCCCCGCCCTCGGGGGCGACCCGGCGGGCCGTCTGCCCGGGGAGCGTGGACGCCCGGGGCCGCAGCACCCCGTACCCCGCGAGCTCCGCCACGTCCACCGCTTCCCGCCGCGCCAGCGGATGCCGCACCGAGACGGCGAGCATCGGCGGCTCCCGGAACAGGACCGGGCCCGCGCTGTGGTCGGGCCCGAGCCCCGACATCGCCGCCGCGAAGTTGTCGATGAGCAGGACGTCGATCACGTCGTCGCGCAGCGGCGCCGTCCCGTCCGTGAAACGACTCTCGTGCAGCCGCACCTCGCACCCCGGATGCCGGGTCCGCAACAGCTCCGCCGCACGCAGCACGAACTCCGCGGTGGCCGTCCCCAGGAACCCGACCCGCAGTACACCGTCCACGCCCCGGCCCGAGGCCACCGCCCGCGCGAAGGCGTCGAGGATCCCCTGGTGCGCGGGCTTCAGATCGTCGAACAGGCGCCGGCCGATCGCGGTGAAGGCCACCCGTCTGCTGGTCCGCTCGAAGAGAGCCGCGCCGACCGACCGCTCCAGTTTCTGCACCGTCTTGCTGACCAGGGCCACCGAGACGTGCAGTCGCTCGGCGCTGCGCCCGAAGTGCAGCTCCTCGCCCACCGTCAAAAAGATCTCGATCTCCCGTCGTTCCACGGCTCCCCCTACCGTCAACCACAGGTCAACGATCCTTGCAGGATCGGCCGTTGATGGCGACCCCCCGGTGGAACAGGCTGTGAGCACACCGCGCGACGCGGTCACCGCAGCGTCCTACACGAAAGCCGAGGCGATCACCATGACATCCCCCGCACTCACCCTGGTCCTGGGCGGGACCGGGAAGACCGGACGCCGTGTCGTGCGCCGGCTGACCGATCGCGGCCACACGGTCCGGATCGGCTCACGGTCCAGCGGCATCCCCTTCGACTGGAACGACCCCGCCACCTGGCAGCCGGCCCTGACCGGCGCGGACGCCGTCTACGTCTCCTACCAGCCGGACCTCGCCGTGCCCGGCGCCCCCGAGGCGATCGGCGCCTTCGCCGAACTCGCGGTACGGACCGGAGCACGCCGCCTGGTGCTCCTCTCCGGGCGCGGCGAGCCCGAGGCCGAGGCGTGCGAGAAGGCGCTGGCCGCGGTTCAGGGCGCGCAGTGGACGGTCCTGCGTGCCTCGTTCTTCGCCCAGAACTTCAGCGAGGGCGACTTCCTCGGCCCCCTCCTCGACGGGGAGCTCGCGCTGCCCGTCGGGGACGTCGAGGAACCGTTCATCGACGCGGACGACATCGCGGAGGCCGCGGCCACCGTCCTGGCCGAGGGCGGGCACACGGGCCGCACCTACGACCTGACCGGCCCCCGGCTGCTCACCTTCGCCGAGGCCACGGCCGCGATCGCAGCCGCGGCCGGCCGTGAGCTCGGCTACGTCACGGTCCCCGCGGAGGCCTACGCCGCCGCACTCGCCGCGCACGGTGTCCCCGCCGACGTCACCGCCCTGCTGACCTATCTGTTCACGGACGTCCTCGACGGCCGCAACGCCCGTCTCGGCGACGGCGTCCGGCAGATCCTCGGCCGGCCGGCCCGTGACATCACCGGCCACTTCGCCGAGGCTGCGGCCACCGGCGTCTGGACCCCCGAGGGCGTCTCGTGAAAACCACCCAGACCGGCACCCTCCTCGCCGCCGTCATCGCCTCCGGCCTGATGGCGGGGCTCTTCGCCGCCTTCGCCTACGCCGTGATGCCGGGGCTGCGCAACACCTCCGACCACACGTTCGTCGCGACGATGCAGGGCATCAACAGGGCGATCCTCAACCCCGTCTTCATGCTCCCGTTCATGGGGTCGATCCCCCTGATCGCCCTGGCGGTGTTCCTCGCCCGGCGCGGCCACGGGCGCCCGGCGCTGCCCTGGCTCGTCGCCGCGCTCGTGCTCTACCTGATCGCGTTCGCCGTGACCGTCGCCGTCAACGTCCCGCTCAACGACCGGCTGGAACGGGCCGGCGACCCGGACTCCATCGGCGACCCGGCCGCCGTCCGGGAACGCTTCGAGGCGGCCTGGGTCACCTGGAACATCGTGCGCGCGCTGCTGCACACGGCGGCCTTCGCCTGCCTGGCCTGGGCCCTGATCCTGTACGGCGCGGACCGGTCCGCCGCCGACCGGGCGGCAGCGCCCGCCTCCCGAGTCAGCGAAAAGTCCGCAGCCGCAGACTGTTCGTGACGACGAACACCGACGAGAACGCCATCGCCGCGCCCGCGATCATCGGGTTCAGCAGGCCCGCGGCGGCCAGCGGCAGCGCGGCCACGTTGTAGCCGAAGGCCCACACCAGATTGCCCTTGATCGTCGCCAGGGTCCGCCGGGAGAGCCGGATCGCGTCCGCCGCCACCCGCAGGTCCCCGCGCACCAGCGTCAGGTCGCCCGCCTCGATCGCCGCGTCCGTCCCCGTGCCCATCGCCAGGCCCAGGTCGGCGGCGGCGAGGGCGGCGGCGTCGTTCACGCCGTCGCCGACCATGGCGACCGTGCGGCCCTCGGACTGCAACCGGCGGACCGCGTCGACCTTGCCCTCGGGCATGACCTCCGCGATCACCTCGTCGATGCCGACCGACCGGGCGACCGACTCGGCCACCGGCCGGTTGTCGCCGGTCAGCAGGACGGGCGCGAGGCCCAGCCGGCGCAGCTCGGCGACCGCCTCGGCGCTGGTCTCCTTCACGGCGTCCGCGACGGCGACGACACCCCGTGCCACCCCGTCCCAGCCGACCACGACGGCCGTACGGCCGTCCCTCTCCGCCTCCGCCTCGGCGCGGGCCACCTCGTCCGGCAGAACGTCGTAGAGGCGCCCCACGGCCACCTCACGGCCCTCCACGCGCCCGCGTACGCCGCGCCCGGGGACGTTGGAGAAGTCCGTCACCTCCGGCAGCGCGCCGGTCCTCTCCTCCGCACCGGCCGCGACCGCGCGGGCCACGGGGTGCTCCGAGGCGTGCTCGACCGCGCCCGCCAGCCGCAGCAGCTGCTTCTCGTCGGTGCCCTCGGCCGCGTACACCTCGTGGAGGGTCATACGGCCCGTGGTGACCGTGCCGGTCTTGTCCAGGACCACCGTGTCGACGCGCCGCGTGGACTCCAGCACCTCCGGGCCCTTGATCAGGATGCCGAGCTGCGCGCCGCGCCCGGTGCCGACCAGCAGCGCGGTCGGCGTGGCGAGGCCCAGCGCGCAGGGGCAGGCGATGATCAGGACCGCGACGGCCGCCGTGAACGCCGCGACCGTGTCCCCGGTGGCGCCCAGCCAGCCCCCGAAGGTGGCGACCGCGATCAGCAGCACGACGGGCACGAAGACGCCGGAGATCCGGTCGGCGAGCCGCTGCACCTCGGCCTTGCCGCTCTGCGCGTCCTCCACCAGCTTCGCCATCCGCGCCAGCTGCGTGTCGGCCCCGACCCGGGTGGCCTCGACCACCAGCCGGCCCCCGGCGTTGACCGTGGCGCCGGTGACGGTGTCGCCGACGGTCACGTCCACCGGCACCGACTCGCCGGTCAGCAGCGAGGCGTCCACGGCGCCGCCGCCCTCGGTCACCGTGCCGTCGGTGGCGATCTTCTCGCCGGGCCGCACGACGAACCGGTCGCCGACGGCCAGCCGCGACACGGGTACGCGCACCTCCCGGCCGTCGCGCAGGACGGCCACGTCCTTCGCGCCCAGCTCCATCAGGGCCCGCAGCGCGGCCCCGGCGCGCCGCTTGGAGCGGGCCTCCAGCCAGCGGCCGAGGAGCAGGAAGGCGGTGACTCCGGCGGCGGCCTCCAGATAGATGGCGGAGGCGCCGTCGGTGCGGGAGACGGTGAGGTCGAAGCCGTGCCGCATGCCCGGCATGCCCGCGTCCCCGAGGAACAGCGCCCACAGCGACCAGCCGAACGCGGCCAGCGTGCCGAGCGAGACCAGCGTGTCCATGGTGGCCGCGCCGTGCCGGAGGTTGGTCCAGGTGGCGCGGTGGAAGGGCAGCCCGCCCCAGACGACGACGGGGGCGGCCAGGGTCAGCGAGAGCCACTGCCAGTTGTCGAACTGGAGCGCCGGGACCATGGCGAGCAGGACGACGGGGGCGGCGAGGAGGGCGGAGACGACCAGGCGCTGCCGCAGGGCGGACAGCTCGGGGTCGTCGTCCGCCGCGGCGTCCCTCGGCGCGTCCTCGGCGGTGGGCTCCGGCGGCGGCGCGGGTTCCTCGGCGGTGTAGCCGGTCTTCACGACGGTGGCGACGAGGTCGGCGACGGGGAGGGCCGCCGGATACGTGATCCGGGCCTTCTCCGTCGCGTAGTTCACCGTGGCGCTGACACCGTCCATGCGGTTGAGCTTCTTCTCGACGCGGGCCGCGCAGGAGGCGCAGGTCATCCCGCCGATGAGCAGCTCGACCTCGGCGAGGTCCGGCTCGGCGGCCGTCGGGGTGTCCGCGGTGGTGGTCATGTCCGGGCTCCAGGGTGGCCGACCGGGCCGGACCGCGGCCGGCCCGTGAGCCGTGGGCGCGGCGGCCCGGTCGGCGGGGCTGTGGGTGCTGCTGCGGGCGAGGGGGTGGCGCTCAGTCCGTGCCGACGGGGCGCTCAGGCCTCGCCGACGAGCTCGAAGCCCGCCTCGTCCACGGCCGCGCGCACCGCCTTCTCGTCGAGCGGGGCCTCGGAGACCACGGTGACCTCACCGCTCGCGGCGACGGCCCGCACGGAGGTGACGCCGGGGATCTCGGAGATCTCGCCGGACACGGCGCCCTCGCAGTGTCCGCAGCTCATGCCGCTCACCTTGTAGACGGTGGTGACGGAACCCTGGGTGTCGGTCTGGGCGGTCATGTCGTACTCCTCGTCGGGGCCGTGCGGGTCGGGTACCCGTCCGTGGGCGGGTATCCGCGAGTACCGTGGCCCAGCGGTGGACCACGCACCTCCACTGTACCCCTAGGGGGTATGAATACGGCTCAGCGTCCTGCACGGTGGAGTGATTGCCGTACACGGAAGTGAGGACAGCGGATGCGCGCGGTGGTGTTCGAGAGGTTCGGGGAGCCCGCCGAGGTGCGGGAGGTGGCCGATCCCGCGCCCGCGCCGCACGGAGTCGTGGTCCGCGTCGAGGCCACCGGACTGTGCCGCAGCGACTGGCACGGCTGGCAGGGCCACGACCCCGGCATCACGCTGCCGCACGTCCCCGGCCACGAACTCGCCGGAGTCGTCGAGGCGGCCGGCGACCGGGTGAGCGGCTGGCGGCCCGGCGACCGGGTCACCGTGCCCTTCGTCTGCGCCTGCGGGAGCTGCGCCGCCTGCGCGGCCGGCGACCAGCAGGTGTGCGAACGGCAGACCCAGCCGGGCTTCACCCACTGGGGCTCCTTCGCCCGGTACGTCGCGCTCGACCACGCCGACGTCAACCTCGTCGCCGTCCCCGAGGACATGTCGTACGCGACGGCGGCCTCCCTGGGCTGCCGGTTCGCCACCGCGTTCCGGGCCGTGGTCCAGCAGGGCCGGGTCGCGGCGGGGGAGTGGGTCGCCGTGCACGGCTGCGGCGGGGTCGGTCTGTCGGCGGTGATGATCGCCGCCGCCTCGGGCGCGCGCGTCGTCGCCGTCGACGTGTCGCCCCGGGCGCTGGAGCTGGCGCGGACGTTCGGCGCCGCCGCGTGCGTGGATGCCGGGCGGACCGAGGACACGGCGGCGGCCGTCCGCGACCTCACCGGCGGCGGCGCCCACCTCTCCCTGGACGCGCTCGGCTCGCCCGTCACCTGCGCGGCGTCCGTGAACGGCCTGCGCCGCCGAGGCCGCCACGTCCAGGTCGGCCTGCTGCCCTCGCCGGCCGGCACCACGCCGGTCCCGATGGCCCGCGCCGTCGCCCTCGAGCTCGAACTCCTCGGCAGCCACGGCATGGCCGCGCACACCTACCCGCCGATGCTGGAGCTGGTCCGCACCGGCGTGCTCCGCCCCGACCTGCTGGTGACCTCCACCATCGGCCTGGACGCCGTACCGGCCGCCCTGGAGGCCATGGGGACGGCGCCCGGCGCGGGAGTGACGGTCATCGAGCCGTGACGCCCGCCGCCTCGGGACGTCCGCGGTGGGCGGCCCACTCGTGGTCCAGGACGGCCATGATCACCTCGTCCGCCCATCGCCCGTCGCGCCACGCCGCCTCCCGGCGCACACCCTCCACCGTGAAACCGGCCTTCTCGTAGACGCGCAGCGCCCGGTGGTTGTCGCCGTAGAGCTCCAGCTGGACCCGGTGCAGCCCGAGCCGTTCGAAGCCGTGCCCGACGATCAGCCGGGTCGCCTCGGTGCCGACGCCCCGGCCCCGCCCCCGCGGGCCGATCAGCGTGCGGAAGGTGCAGGAACGGTTCGCCGGGTCCCACTCGTGGAGCACGACCTCGCCGAGGACCTCGCCGTCGGCGGGGTCGGTGACGGCGAGGTCGAGGCGGTCGGGCCGGTCCGCGCGCGAGGCGTACCAGTCGCGGACGCCCTCCCGGGTGAGCTCGCTGTCCGGTTCGAACGTGAAGCGGACGACCTCGGGGTCGTTGATGATCTCCCACATCACGTCGGCGTCCTGCCCGGTGAACGGCCGCAGGACCGTCTTCTCGCCGGTGAGCACGGGTTTCTCGGAGAAGTCCATGGACGGCACTGTGCCCCACGCGGCCGTGGGGCACAGAACGGTTTTCCGTCTAGCGCCCACGGTTGCGGGGCCGGGACGCCACCCAGGCCCGGACCGTGTCCGCGTACCAGTACGGCTTTCCGCCCTCCACGTGGTCGGGTGGGGGCAGCAGCCCGTGCTTGCGGTAGGACCGGACGGTGTCCGGCTGCACCCGGATGTGGGCCGCGATGTCCTTGTAGGACCAGAGCCTTCGGTCGGTCACGTACGCACCTCCCCGCGCGCACCGCGGCGGCGACCGGGGACGGACGCCGGGGGGAGCCGGGTGCTGCGCTGGCGATCACCAAGCCTTTCCGGGTGAACGACGCCCGGCGGCGGCCGGTCAGGCCCTGTTCCCGGGTGTGACGGAAGGTCCGCGGGCTCGTGACACCTGTGACACGGGAGCGGTGTTTGTGACAGGAGTGCCGCAAAGGGGTCGCACGGAGGCCGGGCGCGGAGGGTTGACTCCGGCGCGGCGGGCCGTCGTCGCACGCACCGGCGCCCCGCCACCCGGAGTATGTCGTCCGAATGTCCGGACAAAACATTGACAGGCTCCGTGCGCGGGGCTAGAAACCGGGGGAGATCCCAAACGCCTCCGGCGCGGGAGGCCGCTTCGCCCTGGCAGGAGCGAAGGGCGCGCGACGACTCCCCGCCCGCCTCGGCTCCGCGCCGGAGGTTCCGCCGTACTGCCCCACGTGTCCACTCGGACACCCAAACCGCAGACACAGTGTCGGGCGCGCGTCCGGGGGCCCGGCTGCTGAGATGGACCCGTGGCCGTGACCGCGACCCGATCGTCGCCGGAAACGGCCCGTGAGCTGGACCAACGGCACGCTACGACCCGTCGCCGCCAACTGTGAAGGAGTTCTCGGTCATGACGAACATCGTCAACCACTGGATCGGCGGCAAGACCGCCGAAGGCGCCTCGGGCACGTACGGGCCGGTGACGAACCCGGCGACCGGCGAGGTCACCACGAAGGTCGCCTTCGCCTCCGTCGAGGAGGTGGACGCCGCGGTCGCCGCCGCCAAGGAGGCGTACCTGACCTGGGGTCAGTCCTCGCTGGCGCAGCGGACCTCGATCCTCTTCAAGTTCCGCGCGTTGCTCGACGCCCACCGCGACGAGATCGCCGAGCTGATCACGGCCGAGCACGGGAAGGTGCACTCCGACGCCCTCGGCGAGGTCGCACGCGGCCTGGAGATCGTCGACCTGGCGTGCGGCATCACCGTGCAGCTCAAGGGCGAGCTGTCGACGCAGGTCGCCACCCGCGTGGACGTGGCGTCCATCCGGCAGCCGCTCGGTGTCGTCGCGGGCATCACGCCGTTCAACTTCCCGGCGATGGTGCCGATGTGGATGTTCCCGCTCGCCATCGCGTGCGGCAACACCTTCGTGCTCAAGCCGAGCGAGAAGGACCCGTCGGCCGCCGTGAAGATCGCCGAGCTGCTCTCCGAGGCGGGTCTGCCCGACGGCGTCTTCAACGTCGTCCACGGTGACAAGGTGGCCGTGGACCGCCTCCTGGAGCACCCGGACGTCAAGGCGGTCTCCTTCGTCGGATCCACCCCCATCGCCCGCTACATCCACACCACCGCCTCCGCCAACGGCAAGCGCGTCCAGGCGCTGGGCGGCGCCAAGAACCACATGCTGGTGCTGCCGGACGCCGACCTGGACGCGGCGGCCGACGCCGCGGTCAGCGCGGCGTACGGCTCGGCGGGCGAGCGCTGCATGGCGATCTCCGCGGTCGTCGCGGTCGGCGCCATTGGCGACGAACTGGTGGAGAAGATCCGCGAGCGCGCCGAGAAGATCAAGATCGGCCCGGGCGACGACCCGACGTCCGAGATGGGCCCGCTGATCACCAAGGCGCACCGCGACAAGGTGGCGTCCTACGTCGAGGGCGCGGCGGCCGAGGGCTGCGAGGTCGTCCTCGACGGCACCGGCTACACCGTCGACGGCCACGAGGACGGCCACTGGATCGGCCTCTCCCTGCTCGACCGGGTGCCGACCACCGCGAAGGCCTACCAGGACGAGATCTTCGGCCCGGTGCTGTGCGTGCTGCGCGCCGAGACGTACGAGGAGGGCGTGGCCCTCATCAACGCCTCGCCCTTCGGCAACGGCACCGCGATCTTCACCCGGGACGGCGGCGCGGCCCGCCGCTTCCAGCTGGAGGTCGAGGCCGGCATGGTCGGCGTGAACGTCCCGATCCCGGTCCCCGTCGGCTACCACTCCTTCGGCGGCTGGAAGGACTCACTCTTCGGCGCCCACCACATCTACGGCAACGACGGCACGCACTTCTACACCCGCGGCAAGGTCGTCACCACCCGCTGGCCGGACCCGGCCGACGCCCCGTCGGGCGTGGACCTGGGCTTCCCCCGCAACCACTGAAACCCGGTCCCGCAGGAACGCGGTGCCCCGTCCCGACCGTGCGGGACGGGGCACCGTCGTACCCGTGCGCGGACCGGGTCAGCCCTGCTGCTGTGCCTTCACCTCGTCGGTGAGGTCGCCGGTCTGGTCGGCGGGCGGGGCCACGATCTTCTTGGTGGCGCCGAACTTGTCGAAGTCCATGGTGACCGTCATGGCCCCGAACTCCTGCTTCAGGCGCACCGGCAGGTCCTTGTCGCCCACCCAGATGTCCATGGTGATCGAGCCGTCGCCCGCACCGGAGTTGAGCAGGCTGTCCTCGCCGCCGATGGCCTCCTGGAACTTGCCCAGGTCCTTCTCGTCCAGGACGGCGCGGTAGTGGGTCGTGGGCTTGCCGTTGACCGTCTCCTCGCCGAGGTCGTCGACGTCGCTCGCGTACTTGAGGCCCTTCATGGAGTCCGCCGGGCTGCCTGCGCCGCCGCCCCCGCTGAACGCGGCGGCACCCGACTCGCCGAACACGGCGGAGCCGTCGATCTTCATCCACTCCTTGCCCTGGAGCGGGCCGGAGGGCTGCGGGTCGATGTCGTAGTAGTAGGCGCCGTCCACGAAGAGCGTGCGCACCGTCGGGGAGTCCGTGAGCGCCTGCATCTGGGCGGCCTCGGTGTCCATCTCGACGTCCAGCGCGTAGCCGTCGCCCCAGGAGTACGTGCCGTCCATGGCGACGGGCTCGCCCGTGCCCAGGTCGGTCGTGGTCCGGACCTCGGCCGAGCCCAGTTCCTCCGTGCGGTCGGTGGCCCGGGTGAGGGCCGCCATGATGGTGTCCGCCTTCTCCACGGCCTTCGTCGCCGCCTTGTCCGCGGTCTGCGCGGCGTCCTTGGCGCCCTCGGAACCGCACGCGGACGTCGCCATGACCGTCGCCGCCGTCAGCCCCACCCAGGCCGCCGTGTACCTCAGCTTCATGAGTCCCCACCCGTTGCCGTGATCCTGTGATTCACCTGTGTGCAGGACTCTACCGGGCGCCTGTGACAGCGTCGGGACACCGGAAGGCGGCACGTTTTTTCACCGGCCCGGCTACGGTTCCCGCACACATCAACGGGGCCCCGTTCGACGGCCTCTGGTGCGCTTTACCGCCGCCTCGCCGCGTACAGGCAACGGATTCCGTAGGAAAACACCCATTGACGTGCTGGTTTCGTCGGGGTTCTATCGTGCGCCGGGAGCGGACGAGAACCACGTACGACCAAGCCGCCGGAGGCGATAGCGCTCCCGCCCGAACCGCACAGCACGAGTCGATCGGAACCGCTCCATGACCGACACGCTCCGCCCCGCCCAGACCGCCGCCGCAGCGCCCCCGGACCGGCCGGACCATCCGGAGTCCCGGACGCTCAAGCGTTCCATCGGGGTCGTCGGCGGCACTCTCCTGACGCTCTCGTGCGTGACCCCCGCCTCCACGCTCTTCGTGGTCGTGCCCGACCTGTTCGGCTCGCTCGGCACCGCCACCGCCCTGACGATCGCCATCGGCTCCCTCCTCTGTATCGCCGTGGCGTTCTGCTATTCGGAGCTGGGCACGATGATCCCCAACGCGGGCGGCGAGTACGCCATGGTGTCGACCATGGCCGGGCGGCTGGCGGGCTGGCTGGTCTTCGTGCTCTCCCTGCTGGTCGTCATGATCGTCCCGCCGGTGATCGCGATGGGCACGGCCGACTACCTCGAACCGGTCGTGCACCTCGACCCGTCGGTCGCAGGCGCCGGCGTCATGGTGCTCGCCACCCTCGCCGGACTGCTCGACCTGCGCGCCAACGCCTGGATCACCGGCGTCTTCCTGGTCCTGGAGGTCATCGCCGCGGCCGTCGTCGCGGTGCTGGGCTTCGCCCACGGCGAGCGCGGTCTCGGCAGCCTCGCCTCCATGGAGGTGGCCGGTGCCGACGGCCACACGGACGCCGTGACGGCCATGCTGGTCGTCTCCGGGCTCGCCATCGCCCTCTTCATCACCCAGGGCTTCTCCACCGCCGTCTACCTCTCCGAGGAGCTGGAGCACCCGCGCCGCAACGTCGCCCGCACGGTGCTCGCCACCCTCGCCATCTCCACCGTGATCATCCTGGTCCCGGTCGTCGCCATCACGCTCGGCGCCTCCGACCTGGCCGAGCTGACCGGCGGCGACATCGGCTCCATGGTCACCGCCTGGTCCAACTCGGCCGTCGGCACCTTCGTCAGCCTCTGCGTGGCCCTCGCCATCATCAACGCCGGCATCGTGATGGTCATCCAGAACTCGCGCGTGCTGTTCGCCTCCGCCCGCGACAAGGCGTGGCCCGCACCGGTGAACCGGCTCTTCGCCAAGCTCGGCCGCTTCGGCTCCCCCTGGGTCTCCACCCTCGCGGTCGGCGTGCCCGGCGCGGTGCTCTGCTTCGTCAACCTCGACACCCTGTACGGCGTCACCGGCGTCTCGGTGACCGGCATGTACCTGCTGGTCGCGATCGCCGCCCTGCTGTGCCGGCGCGGCCCCCACCGCCACACGCAGGCCTGGCGCATGCCGCTGTGGCCCGCCGTGCCCGTCCTGCTGATCCTGGTCCTCGCCTACATCCTGACCCAGCAGGAGACGAGCTACCTGCTGTGGACCGGCGGCATCACCGCCGTCGCCACCCTGTACTGGGCCCTGTACCTGCGCCCGCGCCGCGACACCCGCTGGCTGGTGACCCTCCCGGAGGACGCCCGCGACGACACCCGCGAGCCGGCCGGGGCGTGAGCCCGCCCCGCCGCCTACCGCGTCCGTGGTACGGCGGCGAGGCCCCGTACGCCCGTGGGAGGGGCGGCGGTTCAGCCCCCGGAGGGCCCCCGGTGCCGGCGCCGGCCCGTACCGTTGACGCATGGATCTTCGACTGCCCCGTATGCGAGGGCTGCTGCGCCGGCCGCGGCGGGTGCTCGCCGCCGCGGCGGCCGTCGTCGTGCTCGCCGGCGCGGGAACGTGGACGGCGGTCGCCTCCGACGACCCGCCCCCGGTGCGGCGCACCGACCGGCTCCTGCCGACGGGTGACGGAGTGCGCCTGGACACCTCCTACTTCACGGACGGTTCCGCGGGCCGCCGGCCCGCAGTCCTGCTCGCGCACGGCTTCGGCGGCAGCAAGGCCGACCTGCGGCAGCAGGCGGAGAGCCTCGCCCGGGACGGGTACGCGGTGCTGACCTGGTCGGCGCGCGGCTTCGGCCGGTCCACCGGGAAGATCGGGCTCAACGACCCCGACGGCGAGGTCGCCGACGTCTCCCGGCTGATCGACTGGCTGGCGAGGCAGCCCCAGGTGCGGCTCGACGGGCCCGGGGACCCGCGCGTGGGCATGGCCGGCGCCTCCTACGGCGGCGCGGTCTCGCTGCTCGCCGCGGGCCACGACGACCGCGTGGACGCCATCGCCCCCGCCATCACCTACTGGAACCTCGCCGACGCCCTGATGCCGAACGGCGTCTTCAAGAAGCTGTGGGCGGGCATCTTCGTCAACACCGGCGGCGGCTGCGGGCGGTTCGAGATCGCGCTGTGCCGGATGTACCAGCGGGTCGCCGAGACAGGGGTGCCGGACGCCGAGGCCGTGAAGCTGCTGACCGAGCGCAGCCCTCAGGCCGTCGGCGAGCGCATCCGGGTCCCCACCCTGCTGGCGCAGGGCCAGACCGACTCCCTGTTCCCGCTCGGCCAGGCCGACGCCGCGGCCCGCGTGATCCGGGCGAACGGCGCGCCCGTCGACGTCGACTGGATCGCGGGCGGACACGACGGCGGCGACATGGAGACCGACCGCCTCCAGGCGCGCGCGCACTCCTGGTTCGACCGCTATCTGAAGGACGACGAGGGCGCCGCCACCGGCCCCGCCTTCCGGGTCACCCGCACCGGCGGCGTCGACTCCACCGACGGACAGGCCCAGTTGCGGGGCGCGAGCGCGGACCGGTACCCGGGCCTGGCCGCCGGGCCCGCCGCCGTCCCCCTGAGCGGACGCGAGCAGCGCTTCGCCAACCCGGCCGGCGCCAACCCGCCCGCCGTCTCCGCCCTCCCCGGCATCGGCGGCGCGGGCGGACTCGCCCAGCTCTCCTCCCTCGGCGTGGGCGTCTCCCTGGACTTCCCCGGCCAGCACGCCGCCTTCCAGTCGGCCCCGCTGACCGAGGACCTGCGCGTCACCGGCTCCCCGACGGCGACCGTCCACGTCCGCTCCACCACCGACGACGCCGTCCTGTTCGCCAAGGTGTACGACGTCGGCCCCGGCGGCGCCGCCCCGGTGCTCCCCGCCCAGCTCGTCACGCCCGTCCGCGTCGAGGGCGCCAAGGCCGGCAAGGACGTCACCCTCACCCTCCCGGCGATCGACCACGAGGTCGAGAAGGGACACCGGCTGCGCCTGGTCCTCGCCTCCACCGACCTCGGCTACGCCTCCCCGGCCGCCCCGGCGACGTACACGGTCTCCCTCCGGGGCGACCTCACGGTGCCCACGGCGCCCGGCGTCACCACGGCCGCCGCCCCGCTGCCCGCCTGGGTGTGGTGGCTGCCGCTCGCCGGTCTCGCCGTCGCCCTGGCCCTGCTGCTGACCGGCCGCCGCCGCACCGCCACGCCCGCCCCGGACCCCGCGCTCGCCGACGTCCCGCTGCGCATCACCGGCCTGACCAAGCGCTACGCCGGTGCGGCCGACCGGTACGCGGTACGGGACCTGTCCTTCCGCGTCGAGAAGGGCCAGGTCCTCGGCCTGCTCGGCCCCAACGGCGCCGGCAAGACCACCACCCTGCGCATGCTGATGGGCCTGATCACCCCGGACGAGGGCGAGATCCGCGTCTTCGGCCACGCGATCCGGCCCGGCGCCCCCGTGCTCTCCCGGGTCGGCGCCTTCGTCGAGGGGGCCGGCTTCCTGCCGCACCTGTCCGGCCGGGAGAACCTGGAGCTGTACTGGCGGGCCACCGGCCGCCCGCCCGAGAACGCCCACCTGGACGAGGCCCTGGAGATCGCCGGCCTCGGCGACGCGCTGGCCCGCGCGGTGCGCACCTACTCGCAGGGCATGCGCCAGCGCCTCGCCCTCGCCCAGGCCATGCTGGGCCTGCCCGACCTGCTCATCCTGGACGAGCCGACCAACGGCCTCGACCCGCCCCAGATCCGCGAGATGCGCGAGGTGATGATCCGCTACGCGGCGGCCGGACGCACGGTCATCGTCTCCAGCCACCTGCTCGCCGAGGTCGAGCAGTCCTGCACCCACCTCGTGGTCATGGACCGCGGGCGCCTGGTGCAGGCCGGCCCGGTCGCCGAGATCATCGGCTCCGGCGACACCCTCCTCGTCGGCACCGACCTGCCCGTGGAGCAACCGGTCGTGGAGAAGGTCGCCGCACTGCCCGGCGTGGCCTCCGTCGTGCACACCGACGACGGGCTCCTGGTCCGCCTCGGCACCGACGGCACGGCGGCCCGCCTCGTGGCGGAGCTCGTCCGGCTGGACGTGCCGGTGACCTCGGTCGGCCCGCACCGCCGCCTGGAGGACGCCTTCCTCACCCTGATCGGAGGGTCCGCATGAGCACGCTCACCCAGCAGCCCGAGACCGCGTACGGCTACCGGCCGGGCCGCACCCTGCCCCTGCGGGTGGAGCTGGCCCGCCAGCTCAAGCGGCGCCGCACCCTCGTCATGGCCGCGATCCTCGCCGCCCTGCCCTTCGTCCTGGTCGCCGCCTTCGCCATCGGCGGCGAGCCGGACGGCCCCGGCGAGCGCATCACCCTGATGGACACGGCCACCGCGTCCGGCGCCAACTTCGCCGCGGTCAGCCTCTTCGTCTCGGCGGGCTTCCTGCTGGTCGTCCCCGTCGCCCTGTTCTGCGGGGACACCGTGGCCTCCGAGGCGAGCTGGTCCTCGCTGCGCTATCTGCTCGCCGCACCGGTGCCGCGCGCCCGGCTCCTGGCGTCCAAGCTCGCCGTCGGACTGGGGCTGAGCCTCGCCGCGATGGTGCTGCTGCCCCTGGTCGCGCTCGCCGTCGGCACGGTCGCCTACGGCTGGGGGCCGCTGGCGATCCCGACGGGCGGCTCGCTCGCCCCGGGGACGGCCGCGCTGCGGCTCGTCGTCGTCGTGGCGTACGTCTTCGTGTCCCAACTGGTCACGGCCGGCCTCGCCTTCTGGCTGTCCACCAGGACCGACGCCCCGCTCGGCGCGGTCGGCGGCGCGGTGGGCCTCACCATCGTCGGCAACGTCCTGGACGCCGTCACCGCCCTCGGCCACTGGCGCGACTTCCTGCCCGCGCACTGGCAGTTCGCCTGGGCGGACGCCGTCCAGCCGCACCCCGAGTGGTCCGGCATGATCCAGGGCGCCGCCGTCTCCGTGACGTACGCGCTCGTCCTGTTCGCGCTGGCCTTCCGGGGGTTCGCCCGCAAGGACGTGGTGTCCTGAGCGGCCGTGCGCCGCCCCGTCCTCTCCGGGATTCTTTGATTACTGCGCGGTCCAACCGGGTGAACGTGCGCAACCGATTCGCACCCACCGGGTTTATGAAGCAGTAGGCATGCGACGCCACGAGAAAGGAACGCGCAGTGCCCGAGAAGGCAACGGGCACCGACGCCGTCGCCTGCCGCAACCGCGGTACACGGGCCTTTCCCGCAGGAATTCGCGCAGTACTTCAAGCAGGAAGATCACCACATTGCGACAGACCCTGAGCAGGGGAGTGCTCGCGGCGGCCGCCGCCACGGGCATTCTGTCCCTGTCCGGCACCCCGGCACTCGCTGACAGCATCGCGGTGGGCGCCACCGACGACGCTTCCGGTCTGCTGTCCGGGAACAACGTTCAGGCTCCCATCGACGTTCCGGTGAACGTGTGCGGCAACACCATCGGTGTGCTCGCCGTGGGCAACGGCACGCACGGCAACGAGTGCGGCAACGGCTCGCACGGGTCCGGCTCCGCCGGCGCCCAGGCCGTGGGGAACACCCGGGACGCCTCGGGCATCGTGTCCGGGAACAACGTCCAGGCGCCGGTCCACGTGCCGGTGAACCTGTGCGGCAACGCCGTCAACGTGCTCGCGGTGGCGAACGACACGTACGGCAACGAGTGCGGCAACGGCTCGGGCAACCACGCCTCGGCCGCGTCGGCGTCCACGGCCGCCTCCTCCGCCGGCGGCGCGCGTGCCGTGGGCCACACCGAGGACTCCTACGGGCTGCTGGCCGGGAACAACATCCAGGCGCCGATCCACGTGCCGGTGAACGTGTGCGGCAACGCCGTCAACGTGCTCGCGGTGGCGAACGACACGTACGGCAACGAGTGCGGCAACGAGGGCGGCTACGGCACGGAGGAAGAGGTGCCTCCGACCACCACCACGCCCACCACGCCCACGACGCCCAGCACCCCGAGCACGCCCAGCACCCCCCTGACGCCGCCCGCGACCGTCGTCGACACGCCGCCGGCGGTCGCCGTCGACCAGCCGGCGGACACGCCCCAGCTGGCCGAGACCGGCAGCGCCGGCATGCTGACGGCCTCGGTCGCCGGTGCCGCCCTGCTCGGCGGCGGGGCCATGCTGTACCGCCGCGGCCGCGTCGCCGCCCGGCGCTAGCCGCACCCGGGTGCCGGACGCGACCCGTCCGGCACCCACCGCCCCTTCCGCGAACGCCCCCGGACCGGACCGGCCCACCCCTCGAGGTGGCCGGGCGGACCGGGGGCGTTCCGGCATGCCGGGCGGTGCTCCGCGCGCCTGCCGGCGCCGCAGGGCGGGCCGTCGCCGGTCCGCCCTGCGGCACCTGTCGTCAGTGGCCCACGGGGGACGGCGACGCGCTCCGGCCGGCCGCTCCCGGAACGGGGACCGTGCCGCGGACCGGGGTCGTCCGCAGCCGCCGGCGCACCCCCTGGACCAGGGTCCTCGCCGTGAACGTCGCGCCGTGGACGAAACGCATGGCCGGGCCGAAACCGGAGGCCGTCACCAGGCCCGCCAGGAAGAGCCCCGGGTGGGACGACTCGAACTCCCGGCCGGTCGCCGGGGAGCCGTCGGGCAGCACCGCCAGCCTGCCGCACAGCTCGGGGGCGAGCATCCCCATCCGGTCGCAGCGCGGCTTGAACCCGGTGGCGGCGATGACGTGCTCGGTCTCCAGGGCGCGCACGACGCCCTGGCGGTCCACGATGTCCAGCCGCAGGCCGCCCGGCACCGCGCAGGCGGCCGACACCTCGTGGCCCGGCATCAGCTCCACCGCGCGCTCCACCCGGTCCCGCACCCACCACGCGCCCGCCGGGCCCAGAGCCGTCGCCGCGATCCGGACCCGGGTCGCCTCCGGAAGCCGCCGGAAGACACCGGGGCGCTCGGAGTAGAACCAGTTCCGCCAGCCGGGACCGAGCCCGCTGTGCGGCGAACGGAGCGTCTGCGTCCAGGGGCGCTCCCAGGGCGGCGGCACGTCGTTCCACCGCACCCGCTCGGCCCGCGCCAGCACCCGCACCCGGGTGCCCTGCTCGGCGAGCAGCGCCGCGGTCTCCAGCGCCGCCTGGCCACCGCCGATCACCGTCACGTCCTTGCCGCGGAACGGGGTGAGGTCGCTGTGGTGGCTGCTGTGCGTCACCAGTGCCGGGTGCAGGCCGCGCAGCGCCGGCGGCACCTCGATGAACGGCATCACGCCCACCGCCATCGCCACCGTGCGCGCGTGCAGCATCTCCCCGTCCTCGGTGACCGCCGTGAAGCCGCCGGGGACGGACGCCACCCGCGCCACCATGCGCTCGTCCACCTCCGGCACGGCGTGGCGGGCGAACCACAGGCCGTACGACGCGAACTCCTCCACCGGGATCGGCTGCGCGTGACGCGCCGTCAGCCCCCGCTCCGCGCAGTACGCGTCCAGGCGCCGGCGTCCCTGCGGGTCGGAGAGATTGGACGCCCAGGGCTCCGACTTCAGGTACATGCCGCCGGGCATGTGGTCGCGCCAGGACGCCATGGGCCGGCCGAACACGCGCAGGTTCAGCCCCGCGGACGCGGCGTGGGACGCGATCGACAGACCGTACGGACCCGCGCCGACCACCAGAAGGTCGTACATCATCGCTTGCTCGCTTTCTCGTTGTCGGACAGGGAGGGCAAGGAAGGCAGGCCGGGCAGGGAGGGCGAGGCCGCCCGGGGTGCCGGGGGTGACGCGGATGCGGTCCGGGCCGGTGCCGCCGGCAGCAGCCGCTCCCGCAGCCGGCCCGCGACGTGACGGCCCCACAGGCTCCACATCGCCCGTCCGGGCGCGGGGTCGTCCGCGGCGTGCCAGGCCAGTTCGCGTCCGTCCGGGGCCGGGCGCAGCGCGGTCAGCGGCGCGTAGTTCTCCACCACGAACGACCGCCCGTGCAGCGGGGCGCCGTCCGGGAGCGGCCGGCCCGTCAGATCGAGGTGCTGGGCGCGTACGACGTCCAGTCCGGCGCGGTCAGCGAAGAGCCGGAACTGGGCGCCGGGACGCGGATTGAAGTCGAGCAGGTGATAGCGGCCCGTCGTGCCGCAGCGCCGGAAGTCCAGGTCGAAGACGCCCCGGTAGCCCAGCGCCCCGATGAGCCGCTCGGCCAGCACCCGCAGCTCGGGATTGGGCGTCCAGCGGCCCACCGCGGTCAGGCCCGCCCCACGGGGCCAGGCCAGCTGCTTGCGGCCCGGGCCGCCCGCGCGCACGGCACCCGTACCGTCGGCGTAGCCGTGGAAGAACCAGTCCCGGTCCGGCCCGGGCGGCAGACAGGCCTGGAGCAGCAGCGCACTGCCCGCCTCCGCGGTACGCAGATACAGCTCCCGCGCCTGTTCCGGGGAGCGCACCAGCAGCGTGCTGCGCAGCCCGCCGCCGGCCGGCAGCAGCCAGGGACGGCTCCACTTCGCCACCACCGGCACACCGAGCCGCCGCACGGCGTCGGCCGCCTGCGCCGGGCCGTCCGGGACCAGCGTCACCGGGTGCGGCACGTCCGCGGCGGCGCACACGGAGGCCAGTTCGCCCTTGTCGGCGACGCGTTCGGCCAGCGCGCCCGGCAGTGCGGGCAGCAGATAGGAGGGGGCGAGGGTGTCGCGCAGCCGGGACACGGCGATCGCGCTCGCGTCGTCCATCGGGATCAGGACGGCGGGTGACGCCACGTCGGCGGCCACCCGGCGCAGCACGGCGAGGATGTCGTGCGCGGACGCGCCCGGGAGCGGCGGGGGGTGCATCCGCCGTACGTAGCGCGACCGGTGGACGGGGCCCCCGGCCGCGTCGGCGACGACGTGCACCTCCACGCCCGCCCGGCCGAGGGAACGCACGGCGCCCAGCGTTCCGTGGTGGAAGGGATTCGGGTCGGTCCGCAGCAGGACCGCGGGGACCCGGGTGTCGAGCAACGACATGAACTCTCGCTTTCTTTTGGATCCGTTCCGGGTCTTTTCACCCGCACGGGCGAGTTCGGCACTCGAAAGCCCCAAGGGCGGTGGCGCCGTGGAATGTCCTGTGCCTGAATTCATATGACTGTTCGTCAATAGCGAGAACAGGGACAGAGAAAAGCAACAGAGGTCGGACGAGAGCGAAGAGAGGAGCAGGCATGGCTCCACAGCACAGGCGGATCCGGTTCGGCAGGCTGGCCGTGGGCGCGGTGACGGTGGCCGCGTCGGCCGTTCTGGCGTCCGGTCCCGCGGTGGGGGCGGGGGTGGTGCGGGCCACTGATCCACCCGCTCCGTCGCCGTCCGCCACCCCGGCACCGGGCCCGCAGGCGTCGAAGGCACCCGCCTTCGGTGCCTTCCTCGCCTCCGACTCCCGCGGCGTGGACCGCATGGAGCAGCTCAGCCACTGGCTCGGCGGCGCCGAACTCCGGGTCGGCCACACCTACCTGCCCGGCAACCGCTGGCAGGACATCGAGGGCGACATCCGCTTCCTCGAGTCGTGGGCGCACTGGCGCAACGCCCAGGACGACCGGATGCTCGTCCTGAACGTGCCCATGCAGGAACGCAACGAGGAGGGCGTCTCCGACGCCGAGGTCCGGCAGCTGCTGCGGCGGGGCGCGGCCGGGGAGTTCGACCACCACTTCCGGGCCCTCGCCGAGCGCCTGGTCCGGCTGAAGGTGCCGGACACGGTCCTGGTCCTCGGCTGGGAGATGAACGGCATCACGTACACCCACCGGTGCGGACCGGACCCCGAGGCCTGGAAGACGTACTGGAACCGGATCGTCACCACGATGCGCTCGGTGCCGGGCCAGAAGTTCCGCTTCGACTTCACACCGAGCCGTGGCCGGGACGCGATTCCCTGGACCGAGTGCTACCCCGGCGACGACACGGTCGACGTCCTCGGCATGGACTCCTACGACCAGCCGTCCGGGATGTCCTTCGACCAGCAGGTCAAGGAGCCCTACGGGCTGCAGGACCACGTGGACTTCGCCAAGGCGCACGGCAAGCCCGTCTCCTACCCGGAGTGGGGGCTCTTCCGCAACGGCGACAACCCCGAGTACATGCGGCGCATGCTGGACTGGATCGTCGAGCACAAGCCGCTCTACAACACGCTGACCGACTACTGCCCGCACGGGGTGTGGCAGTGCCGGGCCAACCCGGACGCCTCGCGCGTCTACCGGTCCGTCGTGTCCCGCCTCGCCGACGGGACGACGACGCCCACCACGCCGCCCGCACCCACCCCCACACCGACCACGCCCGTGCCCGTCCCCACCCCGTCCGAGCCCACCGCGCCGCAGCCCCCGGAGGGGTGCTCGCCGGTGAACCTGGGCAGCTGGGCGGAGTACTGGCTCGGGGGCAAGCTCTGCCTCCGCTTCGAGTGGTGGTCGCCGGGCGACTAGCGTCCCCGCCGTCCCGGACGGTGGCGGCCGGCCCGTGCCGGTGGCCGCCACCGCCGGGCACCGCACCGCCGTCACCGCTGTCCGTGCACGTCGGCCGCGGTGGCCGGGCCGGGCACCGACGGGACGGGCGCCGCGTCGTCCTCCCGGCGTGCGCGCCTCGGCCGGGCCAGCAGGGCCAGTCCGCCCAGCAGCCCGCCCGCGCTCGCGCCCACCAGGGTGGTCACCGCCGGCGAGGCGGACGCCGGGCTGCTCGGCTTCACCGCGCGGGAGAACTGCACGAGCTTGACCTGGGTGCTGTTCTTGGAGTGCTCCGCGTGCTGCGTCAGCGCCCGCGAGACCGCGTTCGCCATGTCGACGGCGCGACCGGGCCGCGTGGAGGTGGCCGAGACGGCGACCATCGGCGCGTCGGGCGAGGTCGCCGTGCGCACCTCCTCCTGGAGGGTGCGCACCGGCACCCCCGCCCACACCTGGGCGTCCCCCAGCACCGCGAGCTGGGTCGCGACCCGGCCGTACGCCTGCGCGAAACCGCGGGCGGCCTCCGGGGTGGACTTCGCCGTCGGCACGGCGACGACATAGCTGGTGGCCGTGTAGGTGGCCGGCGTGAACAGGCCGTAGGCGCCGCCGGCCAGGGTCCCGGCGAGGGCGCCCGCCGCGAGCACGGACCAGGACGGCAGCTTCTTGGCACGCGCCGCGGACAGGCGGTGCCGGCGGGCCGGGGTGTCGGTCATGACGGGCTTGCTCCGAGGGGTGAGAGGGCCGACGGCGAACGGGAGACCGCCGCCGCGTAGACGTCGACGAGACGGGCGGTGCTGCGGGTGATGCAGTAGCGGTGCGCGACGTCCGGGACGGTGCGGGGCCCGGCGCCCGCCGCGCGCACCTCGGCGATCGCACGGGCGTACGCCTCGGGGCCGCCCCGCACGCGCCGGGCGCCGGCGGTGGCCGACGACGGCAGGTCCTCGATGGCCGGGCAGGATGCGTACAGCACGGGCAGGCCCGACGCCAGCGCCTCCACCGCCGCCAGACCGAAGGCCTCGTCCGGCGACGGGGACGCGAACACGTCCATCGCCGAGGTGAGCGAGGGCAGGTCGGGGCCCGGGGAGCCGTCGGGGACGTAGGGGCGCTCACCGGTGAACAGGACCCGCCCGGACACCCCGGCCTCGTGGGCCGTGCGGCGCAGCAGGTGCTCGTCGGGGCCGCCGCCCACCAGCAGCAGCCAGTGGTCCTCCGGCAGCCGGGCGAGCGCGTGGACGAGGACGTCGAACCGCTTCCCCCGGGCGAGCCGGCCGACCCCGCCGACGACGAACGCCTCGTCCGGCAGGCCGAGACGGCGCCGGGCGTGTGCCCGGCGCCGAGGGTCGAAGCGGAACCGGTCCAGCTCGATGCCGTTCGGGACGACCTCGATGCGGGGGGCCGGCACGCCCCAGTGCTTCAGCCGGTGGGCCACCGCCGAGGACACGGCGACCGTCGTCGAGCCGAGCCGCTCGCTGGCCAGGTACAGCGCCCGGACCCCGGAGGTGAGCCGGCGCCCCTCCATCTGGGAGTCGCCCAGGGAGTGTTCGGTGGCGACGACGGCACGCACCCCGGCGAGGCGCGCGGCGAGCCGGCCGTAGACGCAGGCCCGGTACAGATGGGTGTGGACCAGGTCGTAGCCGCCGGCGCGGATCAGCCGGACCAGCCGGGGGAGCGCGGTCAGGTCGCGGTTGCCGGCCATGCCCAGGTGCGTGACGCGGACGCCGTCGGCGGCGAGGCCCTCGGCGACCGGGCCGGGGTTGGTGAGCGTGACGACGTCGCAGGCGACGGGCAGATGGCGCAGCAGCAGGCGCAGTTGCTGCTCGGCCCCGCCGACGCCGAGGCCCGTGATGATGTGCAGGGCCTTCATCTCACAGGCCTTCCACGGGACGCCGCCGCAGCCGGTGCAGCCGGTGCTTGAGGTACAGCCGCCAGGCCGTGTCGTTCTGGCCGACGTGGACGCGGGGCAGCGCGTGCGGACCGGTCAGCGGGCCCGGGTCGATGGCGCAGGCGTAGCCGTACCCGGCCTCGCGCACCGCCTCGACGGCGCGGGCGTCGACCGTGCCGTACGGGTAGCAGAAGCCGTCGGCCGGAACCCCGGTCAGCTCCGCCAGCCGCTCGCGGCTCTCGACGACCTCCGTCTTCAGGGTGAGGTCGTCCGCCTGCGTCACGTCGACGTGGGTCAGCCCGTGCGAGCCGATCTCCACGCCCTCCGAGGCCGCCCGCCGGATGCCGTCGGCGGTCAGCAGCGGCTTGCGCGGGCCCAGCGGGTCCCAGGCGTTGTCGCCGCCGAGCCGGCCGGGCAGGACGAAGAGGGTGGCGCCGCAGTTCCACCGGCGCAGCACCGGCAGGGCGGCGGTGACGAAGTCGGCGTACCCGTCGTCGAAGGTGAGGCCGACCAGGCCGCTCCCCTCGCCCCGGGCGCGGGCGGCGAGCAGGTCGGCCACGGACACGCCCCGCAGCCCCCGGCGGCGCAGCCACGCCAGCTGCGCGTCGAGCCGCTCGGGGGTGACCGTGATGCGGTACGGGTCGTCCGAGCAGTCGCCCACCGAGTGGTACATCGCCACCCAGGGCAGCGGGCCCGGGCGCGGGGCGGCGGATCCGGCGGTCCGGACGGAATCAACGGCAGCGGCCATGGGTCAGCCTTCGTGTGACGGTGCGTACGGAACGCACGGCGGATGTGGAACCCCGGGCGCCGAAGGCCCAGGCGAGCGGGACGAAGACGGCGGTCACCGTCAGGCAGCCGGCCGCGAGGCCCGCCACCGGGGAGGCGAAGCGGCTCGCGGCGAACGCCCCGGCGGCGGTCGCGGCGGCCGTCGCCAGCACGGGCCCGCCGAGGCGGCCCAGGACCTGCCGGACGCGGACCGTGACCCCGTACGGGCTGCCGTCCCGGCCCGACCGCAGCCCGGCCAGCAGCAGGGCGGCCGTCACGGTGATGCCGAGGGCGTTGGCGGCGGCGATCCCGGCCACCCCCCAGGTCCGCACCGCCACGGCGCCCGTCAGGGACGTCACGCCGATGCCCGCGGCCATCACGCCGACCGGGTACCAGGTGGGCCGGCCCGCCGAGAAGTAGGAGCGGATCAGGGCGCCCACCAGGGTCTGGCCCAGCAGCCCGAGGGCGTACACCCGCATGACGTCCGCCGTCGCCACGGTGTCGCCCACGGTGAACGCGCCCCGCTGGAAGAGCAGCTCGATCATCTGCGGGGCGCAGGCGAGCACCGCGCACATGCCCATCAGCACCACGCAGGAGGCCACCACGAGGTCCCGCTCCACGCGGCTGCGGGCCCGCTCGGTGTCGCCGTCCGCGAGCGCGCGGGCCACCACGGGGAACGTGACCGTGCACACCATCAGCGACAGCGTCATCGGGATCTGGGCCACCTTCTGCGCGTAGTTCAGGTGCGAGATGGCACCGGCCGGCAGCGAGGAGGCGAGGAAGCGCTCGACGAGGACCTGGGACTGGCGGCACAGCGCGAACAGCAGCACGGCGGCGACCAGGGCGAAGCGCATCGGCCGCTCCTCGACCGCCGCCCCGTTCCCGGACCCCTGCGACGCCGCCGTACGCGACGTCAGCTCCCGCCACAGCGACGGCAGCTGGACCGCGACCATCAGCAGGCCGCCCGCCGCGACGCCGGCCGCCGCGGAGCGCACCCCCCACCGGCCGCCCAGCAGGAACATCGCGGCGACGATGCCGGTGTTGTAGGCGACGTAGATCGCCGCGGGCGCGAAGAAACGGCGGTGGGCCCGCAGCGCGGCGCTGCACCACCCGGCGAGACCGAAGGCCAGCAGGCTGATCGCCGTGAGCCGGGTGCAGTCGACGGCGAGGCCGGGGTCGGGCAGGCCCGGCGCCAGGGCCCGGACGAGGAGCGGAGCCGCACCGGCGACCAGCGCGGCCACCGCGGCGAGGGCCAGGCACAGCCGGGGCAGCGTCGCGGCGACCAGGTCCCGCACCGGGTCCCCCGCGGCGCCCCGCGCGCGGCGGGCCAGCGCCAGGCTGAACGCCGGGATCAGCACCAGCGCGAGACCGTCCTCGATCAGCAGCGTGGCGGCCAGCTCCGGCACGGTCCACGCGACGAGGAAGGCGTCCGTGTCGCTCCCGGCCCCGAACAGCCGGGCCAGCGACTGGTCGCGCACCAGGCCGAGCAGCGAACCGGCGATGGACAGCGAGGCCGTGACGAGCGTCGCCCGGGCGAGGAACTTCCGGGAGGCCGAGGCCTGGTCGGTGCCGGCCTGCACGGGGGTCGCCGCACGCGCCGTGGGCACGGCCGCCGCCGCGCCGGTCTCGGGCCCGGGGAGCCGCGAAGGCACGGTCGTCATCGGGCCACCGCCTCCTCGACGCGGCCCGGCACACCGTCGGGCGCCACGACGTCCCGGCGTTCGCCGCCGGCCAGCGCCCACCAGGCCGCGAGGCCCAGGGCCATGGCCGTCACCACCGTCGAGGGACCGCCGATGTCGCCGTACAGGAAGTCGGTCAGCACCCAGACCAGCAGCCCGCAGGCGACCAGCCCGCAGTCCGGCCCCGGCCCCCCGCGGCGGACGCGCAGCAGCCTGCGCACCCCGCACACCAGCAGCGCCAGCCAGCTCCCGCCGAGGGCGAGCAGGCCGATCAGTCCCTGCTCGCTCAGCACCAGCAGATACATGTTGTGCGGCGACAGCAGCGCCTGCCGGTGGTACTCGGCCCCGGCGCCCTCCGTGTCGCTGCCCGACGACAGGGCCAGCGTGGCGTGCCCATCGCGGTACTCGGGGAAGTTCTTCAGGCCCACGCCGGTCAGCGGGTGGTCCCGCCACATGCCGGTCGCCGACGACCACAGGGCGTACCGGTCGACGACGGACTGGTCGGGTGCGTCGGCGACCTGCGCGATGCTGCCGATGCGCTCCTGCAACTGCGCGGTGCCGACGCCGAACCCGCCCACCAGGACCACCCCGGCGGCGGCCAGGGCGGCGGCCGCCTTCAGGGCGCGGCGCAGCCCGGCCAGCGCCAGCTGCACCCCGCACGTCAGGGCGGTCGCGATCCAGGCGCCCCGGCTGAAGGACACCGCGAGCGGCGCGAGCAGCACCAGCGCGCAGCCCGTGGCGGCCGCCCGCCGCCACACCGGCGCCCGGCCCAGCGCGAGTCCGGTGGCGCACACCAGGCCGAGGGAGACCACGGACGCCATCCCCATCACGTCCTGGGCGCCGAAGGTGCCGACCGCCCGGATGTCCGCGCCCTGGTAGGAAGCACCGGTCCGGGTGACGTACTGGTGGACGCCGACCGCGCCCTCGAACAGGGCCAGACCCACGAACGTCCAGGCCAGCACCCCGAAGTCGCGTCGGTCCCGGAGCAGCAACAGCACCGCCGCCGGGACCAGGACGAAGATCTGCAGATAGCGGGCCAGGCCGGCCAGCCCCGTCGTGGGCGAGGACGCCCCCAGCGCGGCGAGCGCGATCCCCACGACCGGCAGTCCGAGCACCAGCACCGCGGCAGGTGACAGCGGGCGCCGTCCCTCCCGCAGCAGCAGGATCACGCAGTACCCCACCACCAGAGCGGAGCCCACGTCGGCGGGCCCCGCACCGTGCCCGGCCGGCAGCGCCGGAAGGGCGAGCACCGCCGCCAGGGGCAGGACCGGTCCGAGCGCGGCGGCCCGGCGCGGGAGCGGTGCGAGAGCGTGGCTCACGTCGGTCAGCTCCCCGTCGGCCGGACCAGCGTGGCCGCGGTGCGCAGCAGGATGCAGACGTCCCGCCACAGCGACCAGTCGTCGATGTAGGCGTTGTCGAAGCGGCAGCGGTCCTCGATCGAGGTGTCTCCGCGCAGCCCGTGGATCTGGGCGAGCCCGGTGATGCCGGTCCGCATGCGGTGCCGGGCCGCGTAACCGGGGTGGGCGTCGCTGAACTGCGCGACGAAGTAGGCGCGTTCGGGCCGCGGGCCGACCAGGCTCATGTCGCCGCGCAGCACGTTCCACAGCTGGAGCAGCTCGTCGAGCGAGGTACGCCGCAGCATCCGGCAGAAGCGGCTCATCTCGTGCTCGCCCGCCACGCTCCACCGGGTCGCCGACTCGTGCTCGTTCACCGGGCGGTGGGTGCGGAACTTCAGCAGCGTGAACGGCTTGCCGTCCAGCCCGATCCGCTCCTGCCGGAACACCACACCCGGCCCGTCGCTGAGCCGCAGGACCGTCGCACACGCCAGCAGCAGCGGACTGACCAGCAGCAACAACGTGCCCGACACCAGGACGTCGAGCACCCGCTTGCCCGCGCCGCCGTGGCGCGCCGGCGACAGATCCAGCCGCCGGCAGGCGAACCCGGCCAGCCGCTGCCCCGAGGCGTACGACGGGGAGCCGGCGTCGAGCTCCCAGACCGCACAGCCCGACTCGGCCAGCGTGCGCAGCAGCGGCGCCTGTTCGGCCCGGACCGACGGATGGACGGCCAGCACCGCGCGCACCCCGTTCTGGATGACCGCCCGTTCGACCTCCTCACCGGTCCGCAGCACCGGGATCCCCTCGGCGCCCTCCGGCTGGTCGGCGACCACCCCCACCGGCCGCACCCCGCACCGCGGATGGCGCAGCACCGCGGCGGCCACACGCTGCGCGGTCGCCGGCGGGCCCACCACCAGCGCGGCGTGCGGATGCCGCACCAGGGCCGCGCGCCGCCGCCCGTGCACGGCCGCGCGCAGCGCACAGCACACCCCCGCCTGCAAGGCGACGCCCGTCAGCACGGTGCCGGCGGACAGCGCGTCCCCCGGCCGGTACGCCGCCCAGAGCACCGCCGGCACCAGCCAGGCGACGGCGGTACGGCCGCACACGGCCGGCAGCTCCTCCAGCACGCCCGGCACCGGCTGCCGTCCGTCTCGGACCCGCAGCAGCAGGGACGTGACGACCAGCAGCGCGATCAGCAGCGGCTGCCGATGGGCGCCGGTGAGCGCCAGCGTCCCCAGCACGGCGGCGCCGCCGTCCGCGAGGAACAGCGGCACCGGGGAGGGCGGCGGCGCGGGGGAGCGCGGGGCGGAGAACCGCACACCGGTCGCGGTGCCGAGCGGCTGCATGACGGAGACGGGCGGGAGGCCGTGGTCCCGCGGCGTCACACCGGGGGAGGACACGGTACGTTCGGCAGTCACGAGTGGATGGACTCCCTGTGCTCGGTGGACTCGACGTCCTGTGTTGTCGGGTCCGCCCCGGGACCCCGGCCCCTGCCGAGCGGTCGGCCCCGCTCGACGCCGTGGGCGGTGGCGCGTTCGACCGTCGCGAACGGGCGCGCACCGGGTGAGGCGGGCCATGGGCCGAGGAGATCGCGGTAGACGTCCGCGACGGCCTCGGTGGTGTGCCGTACGTCGTGGAGGGACAGCACGTGCCGGCGGCCCTGGAGGCCGAGGGACGCGCGCAGCGGCGCGTCGAGCAGCAGGGCGGTGACGGCCGCGGCCAGCTCCCCCGGGTTCTCCGGCGGGATCACGCACCGGGCGGTGAGGGCGGGCGGCAGGCTCTCGCGGGCGCCGTCGACGTCCGTGACCAGCACCGGCACGCCGCAGGCCATCGCCTCCAGCGGGGCCAGCGCCATGCCCTCCCAGCGCGACGGCAGGACGGCGAGGTCGGCGGCCTGGTACCAGACGGAAGTGTCGGCGACGGCGCCCGTGAACAGCACGGATGCGGGTGCCCGCCCGCGCAGGCGGTCGCGGTCCGGACCGTCGCCGACCAGCACGAGCCGCGCGTCGGGCACCTCGCGCACCACGGCGTCCCACGCCCGCAGCAGGACGTCCTGCCCCTTCTGCGGGCACAGCCGTCCCACGCACACCGCGAGCGGCGCGGCCGGGTGGACGCCGGCGAGCGGCGCCAGGGCGGCCCGCACGGCGGCGGCCGGGGCCGGGCGGTAACGCTCGGGGTCGATGCCGTTGGGGACGACCGCCCACCTGCCGCTGATGCCGGCCCGGACACCGGTCGCCCGCTCGGCCTCGCTCACGCACAGCATGCGCGCCGCCCAGCGCGCCGCCCATCGCTCCCACCGCAGGGCGAGGGCGGCCGTGGTCCCGCCGACCGCCTCGAACGACCAGGCGTGCGGCTGGAAGACCGTCGGGATCCGCCCGCGCACCGCGAGCCGGCCGGCCAGCCCCGCCTTCGCGCTGTGCGCGTGCACCAGGTCGGGGCGCACCTCGTCGAGCACGCGCGCGAGGCGCCGTACCTCCCCGAGGAGCGAGGGCCCCGGTGACCGCGTCGCCCGCCAGTGCCTCACGTGCGCGCCGTGCGCCCGCAGCCGGGCGGTGAGCGCGCTGTCCGGGCAGACCGCGGTGACCTCCATCCCGTCCGCCAGCTGCGCCCGCACCAGGTCCGTCACGACGCGCGCGACCCCGCCGTCCACCGGTTGGGTGAGGTGCAGGACCCGCGGCGGACGGCCGCGGGGCGACGGGGCCACAGGCACGGTTTCCTCGTTCACTGGGGTGCTCGGGACGGACGGCGGCGCGTTCACCGCCGGGCGTCGACTGAGGCGAAGAGCACTCCGGCCCACGCGGCGTCGCGCTCGGCGGCGAGCCGGACGACCGCCTCGTCGCCGGCGCGCGGCAGCCCACCGGGGACGTCGAAGACGTCCGAGTCGTAGCCGAGGGTGTGCGCGTACGCCGGCACCCGCGCCGGGGCGGCCCCCGCGGGCCCGCTGACGGTGGAGTTCAGGACGTCGCCGGACGGGTCGGCGGGCCCGCTGAGCCGGGTGGAGCCGGACCCGGGACGGGCGGCCACCGTGAGCGAGTCGCCGGTGGTGCCCCGGTCGCCGTTGTAGGCCACCACGCCGACCCGGCCCGCCGCACCCGCGGCGAAGTCCAGGCCGCGCATCCGCAGCTCCGCCGCGCCCGACCCGAGCGGTGCGAAGCCGTCCCAGAGCGCCAGGTGCCGCAGCGGCTGCGCCGGGTCCTCGTACGCCACCACCAGCGTCCAGCCGCCCCACGCGCCGGCCGCGGAGCCGCCGGCGGCCACGTTGACCTGTGCCACGGTGTACAGGCCCGGCGCGCTGTCGCGGACCAGGGCCGTCACGTCCGCCGAGGCCTGGAAGGCGTCCGCGCTGTCGGTCACGCGGTGTCCGACGAGCGTGTCCGCGATGACCTCCTTGTACTCCCCGCCGGGTTCGGCGATCAGCACCCGCCCGTTGTCCGCCGAGGGCTTCTGCTCGCCCACGCGCAGGTTGCCGCCCCAGTACAGGCGCGCGTACGTGACGCGGGCGCCCGCGGGCAGGCGGACCTCGGCCCGGGAGGAGTTGTAGGTGTTCGGGTCGCGGTCGACGTCGACGTAGAACATGTCGAAGTCCCCGTTCACCCCGGGGCCGCCCGCCTGTGCGCCCGCGCACGAGGGGGCCTGGGCGCGGCAGGTGATGGAGGTGTTGGCGGCGCGCACGATGCCGCCGTGCTGGAGCGCGGAGTACCGCTGCGAGAAGGCGATGCCGTCCGCCTCGGGCACGGGCGGCGCGGCCGGCGCGGCCGCGGGGGAACCGCAGGAGGCCCAGATCGAGGCGAGGGCGAGGACGCCCACCGTCGCATGGCGAAGCAGCTGGCCCGGGGAATGGCGCATGACCGTCGGTGCCCTTTCGGAAGGGGGTGGCAGGCAGCGGCACGGATGCGTCACGTCCGCCTGAGGGGTGCGTCAGCGTTTCGCAACTCTAGTCATCAAGCGGACGAATTCACCGAAATTCGGGGCATACCGCGATCTGTGTTGGAAACGTGAAGGAGTTGCGCACGGTACCGCGCGGCCGCGAGCCGGTCCCCGCCCACGGCGCACCACAGCGCCCGTGCCGTCGCAGCGGGCCGGCGGCACGACGCCTGCGCACGGTGCCCCATCAGCGGCGTCGCGGCAGCAGGGTGAACGGCGGACCGTGATGGCCCCTCACCGGTTGCGGGCCGTCAAGGGCGCGCCGACCGTGGGCTTCAGACTCCGACCTTCGTCGACCCCGACCACCGTCGAAAGGACCCCCATGCGTGCCCTGCCCGCACGGCCCATCGCACTCGGCGCCCTGTGCGCCGCCCTCCTCGCCGGGATCACCGGCCCCGTCGCCCTGGCGGCCGACCACAACCCCGGCCACACCCGCGCGGCGTCGTCCGACACGCCGCTGCCCGCCCCGGAGAAGCTCCTCGGGGAGGTCAAGAACCTCGACGCACGCGGTGCCGAACTCGCCCCCGTGGCCGACCTGCTGTCGGCCGTGGTCGCGTCGGGCGACCGGGCGCTTCCCCCGGCCGAGGCCAAGGAGCTCGGGGAGGCGGCCAAGGACGCCCTGGACAAGGCGGCCGCGAAGGCCGCCGCCACCGAGGCCGCCACCCGGACCCCGGCGACGGACCGGCTCGCGCCCGCCAGCGGCGCCGACCTCATCGGCGACGCGCTGGACGCCGTGCAGAAGGCCGTCGACGACCTGCTGGGCTCGATCCTCGCCACGAACCCGACGGACACCGCGGACACGGCGGACGCCTCCGGCACCGCCGACACCTCGGGCACGGCGGACGCCGCGGACGCCACCGACGTGACGACGCCCTCGCTCGACCAGCTCCTGGCCGAGGTGAGCAAGCTCGTCGACGCCCTCACCGTCGGCGACCCGACGGTGTCGACCCTGCCCGCACCGGCGACCCCGCCCGCCACGACGCCGTCGGCGACGACGCCCTCGACGCTCCCCGCGCTCACCCCGCCGGCACCGGTACTGCTGCCGGCTTCCTGAGCCCGAGGCGCGCTCCCGGTCCCGGGAACCGGTCGTTCAGACCTCTCATATGAGGACTTGTGAATCTCCGGCACCCCCGCTTCCGCTCCGCCTCGGAGTCGTTGGGCACGGCGGCAGACACCCTCCTCCGGCGACCCGCGTTGCCGAAGAAAGGAACACGATGAAGTCCCTGAAGGCCGCCGCCGTCGTCGTCGGGTCCCTGATCGCCTCCGGCGCCGCCGCGCCCGCGTTCGCCGCCGAGCCGGTGCCCTACACCATCGACGACAGCTCGAGCGCGCCGCTGAAGAACGTGCGCGTCCTCGACACGCAGCTGGACGACCCGGCGGCCCTGCTCGACGCCCGGAACACCGAGTCGCCGCTGCACAAGGTGGAGAACGCGGGCAAGGCTCTGACGAGCCCCGAGTCGCCGCTGCACCGCGGTCTGCCGCTGCAGGGCTGAGAGCACGCCCCCGGACGAGGGCGGCCCCCGGACTCCACCGGGGGCCGCCCTTTCCCGTACGGGCTTCACCGTTCCGGCCGCGCGGCGGTGACCGCGCGCTACGTCCGACGGTTACCGCTGCCGGCAACCGAACGGACGAGGAGTCGACCATGGCCATCAGCACAGGCGGCGTTCCCGCGGACACCGAGGACGCACCACCCGGACCGGCGGGCAGAACCCGCAGAGACCTCGCGCACGGCCTGCACGGCGCGGCACTCGCCGCCACGCTGGCCGCGCTGGTCGCCGCCGCCCCGCCCCCACGCACCCGGCCCGTGCCCGGGAGCCGCCGGGGCGGCACCGGTTTCTCCGCCGTCCACCGCGGCCGCCGCATCCGCGGAGTGTGGACGCCCGAGCCCGGCCGGCCCGGGGGCGGCCGGTGGCACGTCACGGTGGACGGCCGCCCCCTCCACCTGATGCGGCGTGCCGACGGCACCTGGCTGAGCACGGTCGACCACTACTGCTCGTACCCGACCCCCCTCGAGGCCGCCCGCGCCGCCGTCGACGAACTCGCCCCCGGCGAGCGGCTGCGCGCCACGCCGGGGGAGCGGCCGGACGAGGGACACCCGCACCGGGGAGGCCGCGTTGGCGTACGTGCGTAAGGACGCCGCCACCCTCACGGCGGCGGAGAAGAGGCGCTTCGTCAAAGCGCTGCTGGAGCTCAAACGGCGCGGCGAGTACGACGAGTTCGTCCGCATGCACCTCGCGTACTTCTCCGCCGACGGCGAGAGTGGACTGCGCGCCGCGCACATGGCGCCGTCCTTCCTGCCCTGGCACCGCCGCCTGCTGCTCGACCTGGAGGACGCCCTGCGGCGCGTCGACTCCTCGGTGACCATCCCCTACTGGGACTGGACACGCGACCGCACGGCCACCTCCGCGCCGTGGACGGCGGACCTCCTCGGCGGCAACGGCCGTCCCTCCGACCGTCAGGTGACCACCGGCCCGTTCGCCCACGGAACCGGCAACTGGCCCCTCGGCGTGGGCGTGACCGACGCGGAGTTCCTGACCCGGGACCTCGGCCGCAGCCGCGGTCCGATCGGCCTGCCCACCAGGAGCGATCTGGAGGGGGCCCTGAAGGACGCCACGTACGACGTGGCTCCCTGGGACTCGACGGTCACGCGGGGCTTCCGCAACAAGATGGAGGGCTGGGGCAGCGGCCGGGGCAGCGCCTCGTGGCGCAACCACAACCGGGTGCACCGCTGGATCGGCGGCACCATGCTCGGCGCCGCCTCCGTGAACGACCCCGTCTTCTGGCTGCACCACGCCTTCGTCGACCTGCAGTGGTCCCGCTGGCAGCGCCGCCACGGCGGGGCCCGCTACCTCCCGGCGACACCTCCGGGCTCCGGCGACGCGCAGCACGGCCGGATCGTCGCCCGCCACCAGAAGCTGCCGCCCTGGGACGTGACGCCGGCCGAGCTCGAGGACGTCGGCCGGATCTACAGGTACGCGTGAGCGCCCATGAGGCAGGAGGGGCTCGACACGCCGGAGCAACCCCTGCGACACGCCGGTCGCTCCGCCCGATTCCTGTGCAACAGGGCGGCAGAGCGAGATTTCACAAGAAATCTACGTGCTTGGGCGCTTAATTCGCCAAAAGCCTGGGACGTCCTCTAAAGTAGGTACTAACAGTGACCGGTCCAACACGGACC
This sequence comes from Streptomyces sp. NPDC032940, assembly GCF_040636935.1. NCBI lineage: Bacteria > Bacillati > Actinomycetota > Actinomycetes > Kitasatosporales > Streptomycetaceae > Streptomyces > Streptomyces sp. NPDC032940. Next base: position 335,057 of record NZ_JBEZVJ010000004.1, read on the forward strand.
GTGTTGCTCTCACAGAAACGGAGAGGTAATGCGCAAGATCCAGAAGGCTGCGGTCGTCGTCGCGATGCTCGGCAGTGTCGGTGCCCTGGGTGCCGGTACCGCGGTGGCCGGCGAGGGTGCGAGCTTCGACGTCAAGGGCGGCGGCTGCTCGGTGTCGGGTGACTCGAACCAGCTCATCGGCAACGTCGGCGTCCTGAACGGCGTCGTCGGCGGCCTCCTGACCTTCGGCCAGGACGGCGACCACGGGACCCAGGACAACGAGCAGGGTCACAAGGTCGACTGCTCCACCCGCGGCTTCACGGGCTGACGCCTGCCACACGCATGAGGACAGGTCCCGGGACGTGAGTCCCGGGGCCTCTCCCTGACATTTTTCACACTTACCCGAGCGTTGATTTCGTGACATTTCTCCAAGGGCACACAGGCAGTGGCCGCAGGGTTCGCGTCGCACAGCGCCTGGGGGGACAACCGCAAAGGACAAGGCGGATGCAGAAGTTCAAGAAGATCGCAGTAGTGGCGGGAGTCCTGGGGGGCTCCGTACTGATGGGGCTCGGCACCGCCCAGGCCCACAACGTCACCATCCCCGTCTGCGACGAGACGGCCAGCGACGGCCACTGCGGGCAGAAGCGCGAGTACCAGTACACGACCGAGGACGGCAAGGTGCACGTCGTGGTCTCGCGCGAAGGCTGTGCCATCAAGGGCAACAGCACTGTGGACTGCTCCATCCACCACCCCTGATTCGACTGAGGCACTTGCGCCCACTCGACGCAGCCGCCCTCCCGCCGATCTGCACCTGGCTCCCGCCGCAGCGTCATGGGCAGCGGCTGCCCCGCATGCCAGATGGCCGAACCCGTACAACCGGGGTCGGCCATCTGGCGTTTCGCATGTCTGGTGTTTCGGGTGTCTGGCGTTTGGGTGTCTGTGGGTGTCGTCCGGGTCGTCCGGGGCCCCTGAGGGGAATGGAGCGGGGGCCGGTCCGCACGGTTGCGGCGGACCGACCCCCAGAAGTGGGCTCCAGTGGGGCAGTCACTCCACGGGCGTGCAGTAGGGCAGGCCGTCGATGGGGCGGTCGGTGCAGAACCGGCCGATCAGATCCGCCGACTCCTCCCTGCGCTCGACGGTGACCAGGTGGTCGGCCTCCGTGATGGTGGTGAAGCGCGCGGAGGGCATGATCGCGGCGAGCTCGCGGCCCATCTCGGGAGTGCACAGGGTGTCGTGCTCGCCGGTGAACACGAGGGACGGCACATCGGGGACGGGCAGGGGCTCGTAGCAGCCGTGCGTGGTGAGGCGCGTGTTGTGCTCGACGGCCTTCTTGATCTCGTCCGGCGTCTGGTTGAGGAACTGCCGGTGCAGAAGACGCGCGACGGCGGCGTGCTTGCGTACCTGGCCGGCGCCCGGGTTCGACATGAACAGCCGCACGAGCCCCTCGGCGGCGTCGTCGATCTCCCCGCGCTCGAGGACGTCGGTGAGCTTCGGCACGGCCTCGGTGTAGAGGTCGGGGAGGCGCTTGGCGGCCCCACAGAAGACGATGCGACGGACGAACTCGGGGTGGAGCTGGGCGAAGCGGAGGCCGACGACCTCGCCGAAGCAGCCGCCGAAGAGGTTGACCTCCGGCATGTCGATCTCCACCAGCATGTGCCGGACGGCGTCGGCGAGGAAGCCGATGTCGTACTCGGCGGGCAGGAAGTCCGCACTGCCGTAACCGGGCAGATCCACGGTGACCAACGTGCACAGCGGCGCCAGCCACTTCTCGTGCCCCTGCCATGAGTACCGGTTCTGCGAGGACCCCCCGAGCAGCACCAACGGCGCGGTCTGCGGGGCCTCTTGACGCACGATGCGGCACTGATACGCGAACCCCTCGAAAACGAGGCTCCGTTCCTCCACCTGCCCCGGTTCAGCGGCAACGGGTCCGGCCCACCCTGTCGTGGCTTCCTGGGCGTTGGTGACGGCTGTGCGCATGAACGGCTCCGGTGAGGGACGGAAAGTGGCGAACCGTCCCATCATTACCAGCGTGTCCTCTATACCGAGGTAATCACTCAATTGTGGGCGATCCTGGTGCGGGGGTACACGCACGCCGGTTGCCCTGGTCCGACGAGGAGGCAGTCGCGACCGCCGCCCGCGTGGCCGAGGGGATCGGCACCATGAAACGAGTCGGCAGCCAAGTAGGAGTCGCCCTACGTAAGACGCGAACTGATCCACCTCGCGGCGCTTGCTCGCCCTCTTTGCCGAGGTGTACCCCCTCGGATGGAGCGAGCCCGGTGCACTGGAGTGGGGGCGTCACTGGTACGACGGCCTCACCCGGTTCTTGGAGGCCGCTGCCGGAGCGGACGACGTGGTGCTCGTCTGGTTGGACTGACAGGCAGATGCAGAAGCCCCCCCCGACGGGAGGGCAGAGGTGGGCGCCCCCGGCAGGACTCGAACCTGCGGCCAAGCGCTTAGAAGGCGCCTGCTCTATCCACTGAGCTACGGGGGCCTGGTGTGGTGGTCTCGGTCGTGGGGACCGGGTGTGGGCCGACCACGATGGTGCCGGGGACAAGGATAGGGCTCCCGGTTCCGTGTCCCTGACGCTTCGCCTCCGTGGCTCGATGTGGAGGTTCGGTGAAGCGGAACCGATAATCGCAGGCAGGTACGAATCGTGCATCGCTTTTGGCGTCTCGCGCATCGGGTGTTGTGTACTCGTTATGCCTGGACTGTGCTCGCGTCCCAGTAGTCCCTTCCGTCCGTAGTGTCCGGTCGGCGCGCAGACATGCGCATATGCTTCAGAATTCCCCTAAAATTGGGCATTCTTCCCATGTGGTGACCTTGGACGTACGGCCTCAGCTGCTCGACGCACTCTCCGCGCTGCGCGACCGTGTCGCGGCCGCACGCTTCCCGCTGCCCCTCGCGGGGGCTCCACGCGCGCGTGCCAACCGCGACGAACTGCTCGCCCAGCTCGACGACTACCTGGTGCCCCGGCTGAGAGATCCCGAAGCACCGCTCCTGGCCGTCGTGGGCGGCTCCACCGGTGCCGGGAAGTCCACGCTGGTGAACTCGCTCGTGGGCCGGCGGGTCAGCGAGGCGGGAGTTCTGCGGCCCACCACCCGGACGCCGGTGCTGGTGTGCCACCCGGAGGACCACCACTGGTTCAGCGGCATGCGCGTGCTGCCCGATCTCACGCGCGTGTGGGTACCCCACCAGGCGCCGGACGACGACCTGCTCCTGCCCGGCGAGAGCCCCACGCGCGTGCTGCGCGTCGAGACCGCGGACACCCTGCCGCCCGGCCTCGCCCTCCTGGACGCACCCGACATCGACTCCCTCGTCGCCGACAACCGCGTCCTGGCCGCCGAGCTGATCTGCGCCGCCGACATCTGGGTCATGGTCACCACCGCCGCCCGTTACGCCGACGCCGTGCCCTGGCAACTGCTGCGCACCGCCAAGGAGTACGACGCCACCCTCGTCACCGTTCTGGACCGGGTGCCCCACCAGGTGGTGGCCGAGGTGTCACGGCAGTACGCAGCGCTGCTCACCAAGGCCGGGCTCGGCGACGTCCCCCGCTTCACCGTCCCCGAACTGCCCGAGTCGGCCTGGGGCGGCGGGCTGCTGCCGGCCACCGCCGTGGCGCCGCTGCGGTCCTGGCTCGTCCACCGTGCCCAGGACCTCGCGGCCCGCCACGACGCCATGGCCCGTACGGCCTACGGCATCCTGGACTCCCTCAAGGCCCGGATGCCCGAGCTGGCCAGCGCCACCGCCGCCCAGTACGCCGCCGCGCTGCGGCTCACCGCCGCCGTCGACAGCGCGTACGACGCCGAGCACGCGCGCGTACGGGGGCGGCTCCAGGCAGGGGCCGTGCTGGCCGGGGACGCCCTGAAGCGCTGGCGGTCCTTCCCGCTCGACTGCACCCCGGGCGAACTCCTCGACTCGCTCGTCGAGAGCCTCGGCGCGCTGCTGCTGTGCGCCGTCACCGCCGCCGACGAACACGTCGACGAGGCCTGGCGGCGCGAGCCCGCGGCGGACGCCCCGGAACTCACCTCCCGCGCGTGGTCGCCCGAGAGCGCCGAGCACCGTATCGGGGTGGCCGTACGGCGCTGGCGGCGGGAGTTGGAGGAGTACGCCGAGGAAGAGGTGCGCCGGCTCGACCGCAGCCTGGCGCCCGACCCGGAGATGGTCGCCGCGCTCGGCGCCACCGTGCTGCTGGGCGGCAGGCGGGCGCGCAACGCGGGGGAGGGGCTCGCCGAACGCATCGGCGCCCACGGCGCGCTGCGGCTGCGCGACCGGGGCGGGCGGCTGCTCACCGACCACATGGACCGCGTCATGAACGCGGAGCGCGAGCGCCGGCTCGCACCCCTCGACGCGCTGGAGGTCCACCCCGAGCCGCAGGCCGAACTCATCGCCGCGCTGTCCGTACTGCAGAAGGAGAGGTGACCGGTGACCGCCGTCACTGACCAGGACCCCACCGAGCACACCGACCACATGGAGGAGGCGGACACCCGCGGCGGCCGTACCCGGAAACGGGATGCCGCGGGGCCGGGGCGCGAGGGTGGGGGTGAGGAGAAACCCGCCGGGGAGGGGCGGACCGCCGAGGACGCAGGCCGGGGCGAGCCCGACGGTGACGGCCCGGGGGAGGCCGATGGCGAGGGCCAGGGCCAGGGCCAGGGGCAGGGGCAGGGGCAGGGGCAAGGTGAGCGTGTCCCTGAACTTCGGGGGCACGCGCGCGTGGCGGACGATGCCGGCCCTCGGCGTACGGACCGTACCGAGGCGGAGAACGGCGGCGTGGCGCGTACGGACCGCAAGGGGAAGGCCGACGGTGCGGCGGGTGACGAGGAGGCCTGGGGGGACGGGCTCATCGCGCGGCGGGTGGACGAGGCCGCCGGTGCGGAGCAGTACGCCGCGGTGCCGGGCAGGCCGGCGAGTTCCTCCGCTCTGATGCCCCTGGCCTACGACGGGCATCTCAGGTCGCGCCTGGACGCGCTGCGCGAACTGGTGGGGCTCTCCCGCACCCGGCTCGACGGCGGGACGCTGGCCGAGGCGGGGCGGGTCCTCGACGAGGCCGCCGCGCGGCGCAGGCTCTCCGGGCAGCACACCGTCGTCGCCATCGCGGGCGCGACCGGCAGCGGCAAGTCACAGCTCTTCAACACGCTCGCCGGGGTGACCATCTCCGAGACGGGTGTGCGCCGGCCCACCACCGCCGCGCCGATCGCGTGCAGCTGGAGCGACGGAGCGGCCAGCCTGCTGGACCGGCTGGGCATCCCCGGCCGGCTGCGCCGCCGCCCGCTCCAGCACCCGGACGCCGATTCGCCGCTGCGCGGGCTGGTCCTGATCGACCTGCCCGACCACGACTCCGCCGCCGTGCAGCACCGCGAGCAGGTCGACCGCATCCTGGGTCTCGTCGACGCCGTCATCTGGGTCGTCGACCCGGAGAAGTACGCCGATGCCGTGCTCCACGAGCGCTACCTGCGGCCGATGGCGGGGCACGCCGAGGTCACCTTCGTCGTCCTCAACCAGGTCGACCGACTGCCCGGGGAGGCCGCCGAGCAGGTCCTCGACGACCTGCGGCGCCTGCTCGACGAGGACGGCATCGCGCTGGGCGAGTACGGCGAACCCGGCGCGACCGTGCTCGCTCTGTCCGCGCTCACCGGGGAGGGCATGGGTGAACTGCGCGAGACGCTCGGTCAGTTCGTCGCCGAGCGGCAGGCCCCGGCGCGCCGTATCGCCGCCGACGTGGACGTCGCGGCCGGGCGGCTGCGGCCCGTGTACGTCACCGGGCTGCGTACGGGGCTCAGCGAGGAGGCCCGGGAGGAGTTCTCGGACCGGCTCGCCGACGCCGTCGGTGCCACCGCCGCGGGCGACGCGGCCGAACGCGCCTGGCTGCGCAACGCCAACCGCGCCTGCGGCACGCCCTGGCTGCGGCTGTGGCGCTGGTACCACGACAGGCGCGGCCCCTCCACGGGACGGCTGCCGCTGCGCGCCCAGGAGGACGAGGAGGCCACGGCCCGTCAGCGCGTCGAGCAGGCGGTGCGTACGGTCTCCGACCGGGCGTCGGCCGGGCTGCCGGCGCCGTGGGCGCAGGCGATGCGCGAGGCGGCGGTGCGCGGCGCCCAGGGGCTGCCCGAGGCGCTCGACGAACTGGCGGCCAGGCAGGCGCTGCCGACGGGACGCCCGCCGCGGCCCGGGTGGTGGCCGGTGGCCGTGCTGGCCCAGGCGTGCATGACCCTGCTTCAGGTGGTCGGCGGGCTGTGGCTGCTCGGGCAGATCATCGGCTTCATGTCGCCGAACCTCGGTGTGCCGGTGCTGCTGATGGTGTCCGGCATCGTCGGCGGCCCGGTGATCGAGTGGAGCTGCCGCATGGCGGCACGCGGGCCGGCCCGGCGGTACGGGTACGAGGCGGAACGCCGATTGCGGGAGGCGGCCGCGGGGTGCGGCCGGGCGCGGGTGCTGGATCCGCTGGCCGCGGAGCTGCTGCGGTACCGCGAGGTTCGGGAGCAGTACGGGCGCGTCGCGGGGGCGGGCGTGGGGACGGCCATGGGGGCGGGGGGACGCACGAGGTAGTCGGCCGCACGAGGTAGGGGGGCGTACGAGGTGAGGTAGGGGGCGTACGAGGTAGGGGGTCGTACGAGATGGGGGAGGGCGGTGGGGCGAATCCTGGGGTCGGCAGGGATTCCTGGGGCCCCCGGAATCCCTGCCGACCCCAGAGGATCTGGGGGATCCCCGGGGCCCCACCCGTTCGGGTGGCGGGGTTTTCCACAGGCGGGGGGACGGTCCACAGGGCTCGGCGGGCCCGGTCCGGTCGGAGGCAGTCTGGCCTCGCGGCGATCGCGTCGGAGCGGTCGCCGGCAGGCAGACACAGCAGCCGTACGGGCCGGGCCCGTACGCGTGGAGGGAGGGACTCGCGATGAACGAGACCATGATCTGTGCCGTGGGCAACGTGGCGACGCAGCCGGTGTTCCGGGGCCTGGCGAGCGGACCGTCGGCGCGGTTCCGGCTGGCGGTCACAGCACGGTACTGGGACCGCGAGAAGAACGAGTGGACGGACGGTCACACCAACTTCTTCACGGTGTGGGCCAACCGGCAGCTGGCCACCAACGCGGCGGCGTCGCTGGCGGTCGGGGATCCCGTCGTCGTGCAGGGTCGGCTGAAGGTGCGCACGGATGTGCGCGAGGGGCAGAACTGGACTTCCGCGGACATCGACGCGGTGGCGATCGGGCACGACCTCTCACGGGGAACGGCGGCGTTCCGGCGCACCAACAGGGCCGAGACGGCGGCCTCGCCGCCGCGTCCGGAGCCCAACTGGGAGACACCGCAAGGGGATTCGACGCATTCCGGAGCCGAACAGCGGCCGGAGCCCGTCGCGGTGGCATGAGCCGGCGCTCTGGCGAGGGTGACCGAAGTACGGCTTATCGGCGAAAGCGCACGGAACGACCCGCGTGGATTTGTCGATAAGCCCTGCTCGCAGAGGTGTCGGCCATAACGATTCCGAGTCGGATCACCGCTCGGACCAACATCATCGAGGGGCGCGGTGCGCCAGGTACTTAGGATGCCGAACATGTCCTGCGGGGCTGCTGATTCTGCTGGTGGGACCGTGCCCCCACACCAACGGGTCCTGCTCGAAGGGGAATTTGGTGTTTTCTTCGTTCTCTGCCCTGTCCGTGTCCGGCCGAGCGGTGGCGGCGCGACTCGCCGCCACGGTGCTGGTCTCCGCGCTCGCCGCGGCCGGCGTGGCGGCGGGCGCCGGCCCAGCCGCGGCCCAGGGGAAGACGCAGGGCGAGGGCGGAGCGGCGGCCACCATAGGCGGCCTGAAGACCTACGGCACCGCCGTCATCCACGGGGCCGCGGGTGACCAGGAGGTGTCGGCCGGGCTGTTCGAGATGTCCGTGGACGGCGGCGGCATGCTGCAGACCTACTGTGTCGACATCCAGAACCCGACGCAGAAGGACGCCAAGTACCACGAGACGCCCTGGAGCGGGACCTCGCTGGGCACCAACAAGGACGCCGGCCGCATCCGCTGGATCCTGCAGAACTCCTACCCCCAGGTCAACGATCTCGCGGCGCTCGCGAAGAAGGCCGGGGTGCGCGGCGGGCTCACCGAGCAGGACGCGGCGGCCGGCACGCAGGTGGCCATCTGGCGCTACTCGGACGACACGGACGTCGAGGCCGTCGACCCGCAGGCCGAGCGGCTCGCGGACTACCTGGAGAAGCACGCCCGCGACCTGCCCGAGCCGGCGGCGTCGCTCACGCTGGACCCGCCCGCGGTCTCCGGGCGGCCGGGCGAGCGGCTCGGTCCGGTGACGGTGCACACCAACGCCGGCAGCGCGGCGGTCACGCCGCCCGCGGACGCCACCACGGGCGGGGTGCGGTTCGTCGACAAGGGCGGCAAGCCCGTCACGTCGGTGACCGACGGCTCGCAGGTCTTCTTCGACGTGCCGGAGGGCGCCGCGGCGGACACCGTCGAGCTGACCGTCCAGGCCTCGACCACCGTGCCGGTCGGCCGCGCCTTCGCCTCCGAGAGCCGCAGCCAGACGCAGATCCTGGCCGGGTCCAGCGAGTCGACGGTGGCGGCGACGGCGAGCGCGACCTGGGCGGACCGGGGGGCGATACCCGCGCTGTCCGGGACGAAGAACTGCGCCAAGGGCGGCCTGGACATCACCGCCGTCAACAAGGGCGACGAGGCGTTCGCCTTCGAGCTGCTGGACAGCGAGTACGTCATCGCGGCGGGAGAGACCCGGACGGTCACGGCCCCGCTGCCCGAGGACCGGGCCTACGACTTCACGGTCCGCGGTCCCGCAGGCTTCGAGCAGCGCTTCTCCGGCGTCCTCGACTGCCGCACCCAGAGCAGCCCCGTCGAGCCCGCCACCCGCACCCTCGGCGAGCCGGCCCCGGCCGCGGTGGTCGACCCGACCCCGGACACCGACCTCGCCGAGACCGGAAGCTCCGACGCGACGCCCTTGATCGGCGGCACCGCCATCGGCCTGGTCGTGATCGGCGGCGCGGTCCTGCTGTTCGTGCGCAGGAGGAACGAGCGCGGGGAGAGCTGACCCACCCGGTCCGTCGACGGACTCGCGCGGCACCGTCAATAGCGGTGGCCGGGCCAGTGCGGGTCCGTCCAGCGGGCCTCGTCGGTGAGGGAGAGCAGCCTTATCCGGTGCCGCAGCTCTGCCGGGGCGCCCGACTCGCGCAGCCGTACGGCCCCGTGGCCGAGGAGCCAGGCGACCAGTTCGGCGCGGATCCCCTCCTCGTCGTTCTCGTACCAGTCGACGTGCCACGGCAGGCCGTCGCCGAGGAGCTCGTACTCCCATTCCGCCGCCGCCTCGATGAGGCGCCGGTCGCTGAGGTGCCCGGTCTGCCGTTCCCACTCGGCGAGCCAGGGAGCGAGCGTCCCGGACGCCTCGGCGCACAGCGCGAGCACCTGGTGCGCCGGTACGGCCGCGTCCGGATCGGTGAGGCTCTGCACCCACCAGGCGTGCAGGAACTCGCGTACCGGACCGGCGTGCTCGTCGGGCCACTGCTGCCAGCGGCCGCGGGCCAGGGAGTACCCCGCCTCTTCCAGCCCGAAGAGGGGATCCGCCTGACCGGCGACCAGGACTCTCGCGAACTGGGGCAGGATGCGGCGCAGCACGGCCGCGTGATCGGTCCAGTCGATCGCCTGCCAGGTCCGGCGCAGGAGATCCGGCTCCAGTTCCACGTCCGGCGTCTTCAGCAGGGCGAGCTCCTCCGCGCTGCCCCAGTGACAGTCGCAGTTGTACTCGTCCGGCCGCGCGGTCATGCCGCGGAAGGTGACGGCGAGGCCGTCCAGGGCGGCGGCGAGGCGGCGGTCCGCGGGACGGTGGTCGGCGAGGTGCATGGTGTGCCCGGCCTTCGAGGACTCCGGACGGCTTCCGCCGGCCGAAGATCGCCACCTTACCGGGCGGCCGGCCGCGGAAGGCGGTACCGGTGGGTGCGGAAGACCCCCGTGGCACACTGCGGGGGCGTGGACGAAGTTCGCTTACGGGGGGCGGCGGTTCGCCCGGTGAGCGGGGAAAACGGGGGAGTTCGGTGGAGAGTTGGGTGTGGCGATACCGCAAGTGGCTGTGGGGCGCGGCCTGTGCGGTCCTCGCACTGGTCGTCGTCGGCTTCTCGGTCCGTGCCCCGGTGAAGGACTGGTGGCTGTCGCGCGAGGCGTGCGGGGGCGAGCTGCCGGGCGAGGACCTCAGGACGGTCCGGCCGGAGGGGCGGCTGGGTGAGGAACGCGAGTCCTTCGACGAGAGCGGCGGCCGGTACCACTGTGTGCTGGTGACCGACCAGGACAAGGTCGTGGTCGCGGTCGACGCCTACCTGGACGGAGCGGACCGGGAGGACAAGCTGTCGTACGTCGGCGAGTCCTACCCGCCGCAGGCCGTGCTGCCCGGCGGCCTTCCCGGCTTCGAGTCCCAGAACAGCCTCGTCTACCTCATGCCCGAGTGCCCGGGCCGCGGCAAGGGGCGGGACGGGGATCCGCGCAGGCTGCTGGTGGGGACCTGGACGTACTTCGCGGAGAGCCGCGAGGAGAAGGCGGCCATGCTGCGGCTCGCGGTGCGCATGACGAACGTGGTGACCGAGAAGCTCGGCTGCGGTGGGAAACCGCTGCCCCCGCCGGAGGACGGCGCGGTGCCCGACCCCGGCAGGTACGTGCCCCGCGCGAAGACACAGGGCACCGCCTGCGCCGCCTTCGCTACCGCCCGCGTCCCGGCCGAAGGGCGTGACGGCCAGGTCCGTATCGCCGTCGCCGAGGGCGGAATGGTGGGCCGGTGCACCCTGTACGCGGCGGCGGAGAGCGACGGTGACCGGCGTCGGCCGCTCGTGGAACTCACGAGCTGGCGTGGCGACTGGGGCGTGGACGTGCGCGAGATGGGCTCGGGGCCGGACCCGATGCCGATGGGCGACGGACCCTGGAAGCCGGCGCTGACCGAGGACCGAGCGTGGGCCGTCGCCCGGTGCGACGGTGAGCGGACCGGGTTCGCCGCGCACTGGGGCGACGACTACCCGTACCGGGAGGAGGGCGAGCAGCACGGGCCGCCGACGGAGGCGGAGCGCAAGGAGCGTCGCGAGCGGCTGCGCGCGTACGTGACCGCGTTCGCACAGGACCAGACGCGGCTCGGCGGCTGTACGGAGCTGCGAGTGCCGGCGGCGCCGTGACGCGGGTCGTCACACGTTCGGCGTGACGGCGTCCAGCCATGCGGTGAGGACGTGGAAGTCGGTGTCCCGGAGGCCCGTGGCCGGGTCGACCCGGTGCAGCAGGGACAGCGCGGGGTGGCCGGCGGCGACCCAATGGCGGTCCACGGCGCTGATCTCGTCGTCGACCCAGACGAACGGCCGGCCCTCGGCCCACTCGACGAGGAGGGGGGTCTTCCAGTGCAGGCCGTGTGGGCCTTCCTCGGTGGGGTGCCGGCGTCCGGCCGGTCCAGTACGGGCATCGGCGGCAGGCCGATGCGCGGGGCCACGACCTCGTTGGCCTCCTCCCGCCAGGTCGTCGCCCACACGAGATCGCAGCCCAGGGCCAGCAGGCGGGCCCCGATCCCGGGGTCGAGGCGGGCGAGCAGCGGGTTACCCCGGCCGGCGGCCGCCGGGGCGGCCGGGGCACCGGCCCGGGGGCGGTGACCGGGCGGCGGTCCGAACGGGATCAGCGGGCCGTCCACGTCGAGGAACAGGAGGGGGCGCCGCGGTGCGCTGATCACGCCGGCACGATGGCCCGCGCGGGGGTGAGGGAATGGCGCCACGCGTAAAACGCCAGGTCAGCGCCCTCGCGGAGAACGCGTTTCCGCCCAGGGGTGGCGGTACGGCAAGATGGGGTGTATCTGCCCACTGCCTGATTAAGCTGCCGGACGGTTTCTCTTGGCTGAGTTCATTTACACCATGCGCAAGGCGCGCAAAGCGCACGGCGACAAGGTGATCCTCGACGACGTCACCCTGAACTTCCTGCCGGGGGCGAAGATCGGTGTCGTCGGTCCGAACGGTGCCGGTAAGTCGACCGTTCTGAAGATCATGGCGGGGCTGGAGCAGCCGTCGAACGGTGACGCGTTCCTGTCGCCGGGCTACACGGTCGGCATCCTGCTGCAGGAGCCCCCGCTCAACGAGGAGAAGACCGTCCTGGAGAACGTCCAGGAGGGTGTCGCCGAGGTCAAGGGCAAGCTCGACCGGTTCAACGAGATCGCCGAGCAGATGGCGACCGACTACTCGGACGCGCTGCTCGAGGAGATGGGCAAGCTCCAGGAGGAGCTGGACCACGCGGGCGCGTGGGACCTCGACGCCCAGCTCGAGCAGGCCATGGACGCGCTCGGCTGCCCGCCCGGAGACTGGCCCGTGGCCAACCTCTCCGGTGGTGAGAAGCGCCGCGTCGCGCTCTGCAAGCTGCTGCTCGAGGCCCCCGACCTGCTCCTCCTCGACGAGCCGACCAACCACCTCGACGCCGAGTCGGTGAACTGGCTGGAGCAGCACCTCGCCAAGTACGAGGGCACCGTCGTCGCCGTGACCCACGACCGGTACTTCCTGGACAACGTCGCGGGCTGGATCTGCGAGGTCGACCGCGGCCGCCTGCACGGCTACGAGGGCAACTACTCCAAGTACCTGGAGACCAAGGCCGCCCGTCTCAAGGTCGAGGGCCAGAAGGACGCCAAGCGGCAGAAGCGCCTCAAGGACGAGCTGGAGTGGGTGCGCTCCAACGCCAAGGGGCGGCAGGCCAAGTCCAAGGCGCGACTGGCCCGCTACGAGGAGATGGCCGCCGAGGCCGACAAGATGCGGAAGCTGGACTTCGAGGAGATCCAGATCCCGCCGGGCCCGCGTCTGGGCAGCATCGTCGTCGAGGTGAACAACCTCTCCAAGGCCTTCGGCGAGAAGGTCCTCATCGACGACCTCAGCTTCACCCTGCCGCGCAACGGCATCGTCGGTGTCATCGGCCCCAACGGCGCCGGCAAGACCACGCTCTTCAAGATGATCCAGGGCATCGAGGAGCCGGACTCCGGTTCCATCAAGGTCGGCGAGACCGTCAAGATCTCGTACGTCGACCAGAGCCGCGAGAACATCGACCCGAAGAAGACGCTGTGGGCCGTCGTCTCCGACGAGCTGGACTACATCAACGTCGGCCAGGTCGAGATGCCGAGCCGGGCGTACGTCTCCGCCTTCGGCTTCAAGGGCCCGGACCAGCAGAAGCCGGCCGGGGTCCTCTCCGGCGGCGAGCGCAACCGGCTGAACCTCGCGCTCACCCTCAAGCAGGGCGGCAACCTGCTGCTCCTCGACGAGCCGACCAACGACCTCGACGTCGAGACCCTCTCCAGCCTGGAGAACGCGCTGCTGGAGTTCCCGGGCTGCGCCGTGGTCGTCTCCCACGACCGGTGGTTCCTCGACCGCGTCGCCACGCACATCCTCGCGTACGAGGGTGAGTCCAAGTGGTTCTGGTTCGAGGGCAACTTCGAGTCGTACGAGAAGAACAAGATCGAGCGGCTCGGCCCGGACGCGGCGCGTCCGCACCGTGCCACCTACAAGAAGCTGACCCGGGGCTGATCGATCTTGCGGCACATCTACCGCTGCCCGCTGCGCTGGGCGGACATGGACGCGTACGGCCACGTCAACAACGTGGTCTTCCTCCGCTACCTGGAGGAGGCCCGTATCGACTTCCTGTTCCGTCCGGACAAGGACTTCCGGCAGGGGTCGGTGGTGGCGCGCCACGAGATCGACTACAAGCGGCAGCTCGTCCACCGGCACGCGCCCGTGGACATCGAGCTGTGGGTCACCGAGATCCGGGCGGCGTCCTTCACGCTCACCTACGAGGTGAAGGACGGCGACCAGATCTACGTCCGCGCCTCGACGGTGATCGTGCCGTTCGACTTCGAGGCGCAGCGGCCCCGCCGGATCACCGCGGAGGAGCGGGAGTTCCTCCAGGAGTACACGGACGACGCGGACGGGGAAAAGGCGGAGGACGAGGAGGAGGCCGTCGCCGCATGACGGTTCTCCACCTCGCCGACGAGGGGGAGGCCGCCGACCTCGCGGCCTTCCTCTCCCGTCTGCTCTACTACGACCGCGGCGCCGCCGTACGCCTCCAGGCGCACGGTACGGCGCTCGCCGTCTTCGGGCGGCCGCCCTCGTTCGAGGTGCTGGCCGTACGGGCGGTGCGGCTGGCGAAGCCGTACGAGGACGGGCTCGACGTCACGCTGGACGTGACCGTGTCCGCCGGTGAGCTGCTGGAGTCGGTGGACGAACCGGCGGCCACCGCCGCCGTGCCCGGCGCGGTCACCGGACCGCCGTGGGCCGGCGTGCTGCCCCCGCGCGGCGGCTGGCGCCCCGAACCGGGCCTGCCGGACCCGGACGCGTTGCGGGCCCTCGTCTCCGCGGCCGTCGCCGAGTTCCGGTCACGGACCGGGGAGCTGGCCCCCGAGAAGCGCACCCGGGCCGAGCTCGACCGGATCGGCCGGGAGATCTGGTCCCGGACGGTCGGCGACACCGGGCTGCCGGTACGGGCCGTGCACGCGGCCCAGTCGCTGGGCTTCCTGCGCCCCGCCGACGCGGCCGGGAACGGGCCCGCGCTGGTCTCCTCGGGCGCGTGGCTGCGGCTGCGCACCCCCTACGGATCCGTCGTCCTGCGCCGGGCGGGCACCGGCGCCCTGGGCCTCAGCGTGCGCTGAGCCACCCGGCGCTCCGCACGCCTCGCGCGGGTCAGGGGAGCTCGCTGTCGTCCGGACGTACGGCGATGTGGTCGGGCTCCAGCTCCAGGGCGACGCGGTCGCGCATGCCGAGCGCCTGCGTGTACTCGGCGGGCAGCTGGAGACGGCCGGCCCGGTCGAGCATGGCGTACTCACGGGCCACCACCGTCTCGTGGCCGGTCGTGGCGTCCACCTCGCTGCGCCGCAGGACCTCCGTGGAGGTGCGGCCGTCGCGGATGGCGACGGTGCGGCGGACCTCGCCGGCCACCGCCTGGTCGTGGGTGACGATGACGATGGTCGTGCCGAGCCGTTCGTTCGCGGTGCGGAAGGCGGCGAAGATCTGTTCCGCCGTGTGGGAGTCCAGCTCACCGGTGGGTTCGTCGGCGAGCAGGACCGCGGGGTCGTTGGCCAGGGCCACGGCGATGGCGACGCGCTGCTGCTGGCCGCCCGACATCTGGTGCGGACGCCGGTCGCGGCAGTCGGCGACCTCCAGCAGCTCCAGCAGTTCAAGAGCACGCTCCGAGCGCGCCCGGCGGGCCGCCCGGCCCCGGCCGCGGGCGCCCGCGAGCTGCACGGGCAGGGCGACGTTCTGGGCCGCCGTCAGATAGGGCAGGAGATTGCGGGCCGTCTGCTGCCAGACGAAGCCGACCACCTCACGGCGGTAGGAGAGACGGTCCTTGGCGGTCATCGTGAGCAGGTCCCGGCCGGCGACGCGGGCCGCGCCGGCGGTCGGGGTGTCGAGGCCCGCGAGGATGTTCATCAGCGTCGACTTGCCGCTGCCGGAGGCGCCGACCAGGGCCATCAGCTCGCCCTCCCGGACCAGCAGGTCGAGGCCCTGGAGGGCCTGCACCTCGACGCCGTCCGCGCTGAAGATGCGGACCAGTCGGTCGCAGGTGATGAGGGCGTCGTGGCCGTAGACGGGGCGGTCCCGGGCGGCGGTGGCGCGGTCGGCCAGGTCGGCGAGGGTGGGGTTCGTCGTCATCGGGGTCTCCTCGGCAGCAGCCCTGGGTGTCTCACGTGGTGCACGTGCCGTACGCGGTGTCGCCGGCCGGTCCCTTCATCGGAAGCATCTTCAGCAGGAGTCTCATCAGGAGCATCTTCAGCAGGAGTCACACCCGGAGTCACCCGCCTCATCGGGAGTCACCCGCCCGCAGCTCCCTGACCGACCCGCGGCGGCCCGACCACCACGCCTGCACCGCCGCCGCTCCCACCGCGACCACCAGTACCGCGACCGTCGGCACCGCCAGCGACCACGGGTCCGTGCGCAGCCCGCCGTGCCCCTCCGGGGACGACGCCGTCGCCAGCGCGATCGCCGTCACGTCGATGCCGGGGGAGAGCAGCCGGACGGTCGCCCAGCCGGTCAGCGCACCGCCCGCCGCCGCCAGGGCGGCCTGGGGCAGGGACTCCAGCACGAGCAGGCGCCGGCCCTGGGACCGGGTGAGACCCATCGTGCGCAGACGGGCCAGCAGCGCGGCCCGTTCGGGCGCGGCGCGCAGCAGGGACAGCAGCAGGGCGAGTACGGCGTACCCGGCGCCGGCCGCCACGGCCGCCGTGTAGACGCGTTCGGCACCGGACTGCAGGGGCGAGTCGACGTACCGGGCCCGTTCCTGCGCCCGCAGCAGCACGGTCCCGGCGTCGCCGGCCGCCCGGCGCAGCGCGGCGCCGTCGATCCGGTCGCCGGTGAGCAGCAGCACGTTCGGACGGGCCGCCTCCGTGGACAGTCCGGCCCGGTCCACGACCAGGAACTCGTCGCCGGAGAGGGCCGGGGTGAGGTCGCGGACGAGGGCGATCCGCAGGACGACCGCGGTGCCGTCCTCCATGCGGGCCCGGAACGGCTCCGTGCCGAACCGCTCGGCGACCGTGGGCGAGGCCAGGGCGCGCAGGGGCTCGTCCGGGCCGGCCGGCTGCTTCAGGTCGGCGGCGTCGAAGGCCCCCAGATCCGTGCGCGCCGCCAGCTTCGCGTAGGCGGCGGGGTCGACGCCCGCCACGGCCAGCGTCTGGCGGCCGTTGCTCGTCCTGGCCCCGTAGGCGATGCTCACGGCGGTCAGCCCGGCCACGCCCGGAGCACGGCGCACCCGGTCGGTCACCGCCGACGGCAGCGGCCCGGCCCCCTCCACGCGGGCGTCGGCGCCGGTGGTGAGCAGGGCCGCCCGGTCCCGGGTGTCCGTCACGCCGGTCAGGACCGAGCCGCCGAAGGCCGCCGTGGTGAGCGCGGTCAGCAGCGCGAGCAGGGGCAGGACCGCCGAGACGGACGTACGGCCCGCGCGGGCCAGCGCCAGGTGCCCCACCGCGCCGCGCAGCCGCCCCGCCGGACGGGTCAGTCGGCGCAGCGGCAGGGGGTAGAGGCGGACCAGGACCAGCGCGGCGACCACCCCGACCAGCACCGGTGCCAGCGAGACCAGGTCGTCGGCCGAACTCGCCGCCCCGCGCCGGCGCAGCGTCTCGACCGCGGCCACGGCCAGCACGACGGCGGTGAGTTCGGCGACCGTGCGGCGCCGGGAGGGGCGGGCCGACGCGAGGTCCCGCCGGCCGTCGTGGACCCGGACGGCGCGGTGGGCGGCGGCGGCCCGCAGGGGCAGCGCGGCACAGCCGACGACGGTGACCGCGACGGCCGCCGCCACGGCCGGCGCGAGACGGCCCCCGGGGAGGACGAGCAGCGCGACGGCCAGGCCGGCGGCGCCCGCGGGCACCGCCGCCACCGAGGTCTCCGCCAGCAGCCGCCCCGTCAGACCCCGCAGGGACGCGCCCCGGGCGCGCAGCAGGGCGAGTTCCGCGCGACGCCGGTCGGCGGCGAGCCCGGCCGCCATCAGCAGGACCACGCCGGCGACCGTGCCGGTGCCGGCCGCGGCGACCGTGACCAGCGGGCCGATGCCCGACCGCAGCCGGTCGAAGGCGGCGAACACGTCGTCCAGGTCGGTGCTCACCTCCGCGTCCGGGGCGACGGCCGACCGCACCTCCCGCAGCCCCGGCCCGGACTCCAGGGCGGCGACGGCCGAGTTCAGCCGGTCCAGGCCGTGGGCGTGCAGCGCGTCGGGGTCCGGCGCGAAGTGCCAGTAGCGCACCGGGGAAGCGGCCGTGCCCAGCAGGGCGGGCCCCGCGTCGGGGGCGAGCAGCAGGGTGCCGACCCAGTACCGGTCGGTGTCCGCGCCGGGCGGCCCCGGCACCTTCAGCAGCGACGGGGTGCGCAGCGCGGGCCGGGTGGCCCAGTAGGCGCCGTCCGGGTCGCGCGGGGCGAGGATGCCGGTGATCCGGACGGCGAGCGGGTCGCTCGCCACGCGGGGCACGTGGAGGACCGCGCCCACCCGGATGTGCAGGGCCGCGGCCGTCTCGGTGGTGACGACCGCCTCCACCTCGCCGACGGCCGCGGTCACCGGGGAGCCGGACGCGCGCGGCAGCCGGCCGGCGTGCAGCCGGGCGTGGTCGCCGAGGCCGTCCTGGGCGGCGAGGTACACCTGCGGGGGCAGCCCGCTGGGCCGGGGCAGCCAGGGCTCGGGGACCACGAGGGTCTCGGTGGTGCGCACCCCGTACGCCGACTGCATGCGGTCGACGGGGAGCCGGCCGGCCACGATGCCGAGCGCGCGGTCGTAGCGTTCACGCAGCGCGCCGGGCCGCATGCCCTGCTCCAACTCCGCGGGGTCGGTACCGAAGTCGGGCCGCCCGGTCGTCAGGAGCACGCTGGTCCGGTCGGGGCGGGCCTGGCGGAGGTCGTGGTGGAGGCTGGTGTCCGCGTACCGGTCCAGCGCCCTCGGGAAGGCGGCGGCCAGGCACGCGGTGAGCGCCACGAGCAGCGCCAGCGCGCACGCGGCACCCGGGGCGGTGCGCAGCCGGGTCCGCACCCACGGGGCGGCTACGGGGCTCACCTCCGGACACCTCCTCGTCCTACGGCTCCCACGGACCCACGCGTCGTCACCGGCTCTCGCCTCCCTGCTCCCTGAGGGCCGGGACCGGGTCCGCCCGGCGCAGCGCCAGAACAGCCGTGACCAGCAGGGGCGTTGCCGCCACGGCGGTCAGCAGGACGGCGACGTGGCCCATGGGCAGGCCGACGAGCACCGCCGGCACCGGGTGCGCGGCCTCCGGCGTCAGCACGATCAGCGGCACCACCGCCCGGGCCAGCACGGCACCCAGCGCCGTGCCCACGAGCAGCGCCAGCACCACCAGGACGCCCTGCTCGACGGCGACCGCCCGGGCCAGCCGGCGGCGCGGGGCGCCCAGGGCACGCAGCACGGCGAACTCGGCGCCCCGCTCGCGCAGCGACCCCGTCGCGCTCACCGCGAACCCGACGGCCGCCAGCGCCGCCGCCACGCCGGCCGCCGCGGTGAACGCCGTCCCAGGGCCCGCGCCGAACGGGTCGTCGCGCAACTGCCCGGCCAGCTCGTCCCGCACCACGACCTGCGCCGGATCGACGTCCGGGAAGGCACGCAGGGCGGCGGCCACCCCGGCCGCCTTCCCCGGCGCCGTCCGCAGCCACCACTCGGTGGGCGCGAGGCTCTCCCCGTACCGGGCCTGCAGGACCCGGTTCACCGACCGCAGATCGACCAGGAGGGCCCCGCCGTCCTTGTCCGCGGGGGCCGTCGCGCCGGTGGTCGGCAGGGCGCGCACCGCCCGCGTGATCCGCACGGTGACGGTCCGGCCGTCCAGCGCGACGTCCACCGACTGTCCGGCTCGGGCGCCCGCGGAGTCCAGGAAGCGGTCGGTCGCCACGGCCGTGAGCTGCGGCGGGGCGGGCTGCCGGGCGTCCAGCCGCACGGTCAGCGACGCCGACTCCCAGGGCATGTCGGCCGGCACGTACCCCGTGCCGTACTCGAGCACCGGCGGCGCGGACGACCGCAGCCGGGGCCGGGTCGGGCTGGTGGGCGAGTCCGGCGGCGAGTACTGGCCGGCGGCGCGTGCGGTGGCCGTCCACGCGCCGGGCAGCGCGAGCCGCCGTACGGTGCCGTCGGCCGCGGTGGCGGTCAGGGTCTCGAGGGTGAAGCGGTGCTGCTGGGCGCTGCCGCTCGGCTGGGCCATGACGAGCTCCAGACCGGTGACGGTGAGCGGTCCCGAGGAGACGGCGAGGTCGAGGGTGTGGCTGCGGCCGTCGGCGTCCAGGACACCGGCCGGCAGCCGGAACGGCACGCCGTGGCGGTCCTGCACGGTGACGGTCACGTCCGCCGTCGCGCCCGTGTCCCCGCCGGCGCCCGCGCGGCCCAGGGCCGCCGTCAGGCTCAGCCGTGCGGTGCCCTCGGGGACCTTCGCGCCCGCCGCCTCGCCCTCGGGCGCGAGCGGGGCGAGCAGCGACCGGACCGGTACGGGGGACAGGTCGGGGCGCAGCAGGATCGTGTCCGCGGCGCCCTTGGTGTCCAGCGCCAGCACGGTGGCCGTCCGGTCGCCGGACATCGGCAGCTCCGTCCGGGCGGCGGGCGTCGCCTCCCGGACGCCCGGGACGGCCGCGTACGTCTCCGTACGGCCCGGGTCCACCGTGCCGGCGGCCAGCATCCGCACCGGGGCGCCGGCACGGAAGTCCGCCTGGTCGTCCTGCGAGCGGTCCCAGGAGGCGCCCTGGCCGATCGCCAGCATGCCCAGCGCCGTGGCCAGCACCAGCAGCAGCACCGGGCCGGCCCCGCGCATCGGGCGGCGGCTGAGCTGCCAGCCCGCCAGCGCCGAGGCCAGTCCGCGCCCGCCGGCCGCCCGCCGCTCGGCGAGCCGCGCCACCGGCGGCAGCAGCCGCAGCGTCAGCACGGTGCCGGCCAGCAGCGCCAGCGCGGGCGCCGCGACCAGCAACGGGTCGATGCCCAGGGCGCCGCCGCCGTCACCGGTCACCGCGCCCGAGGTCTGCCGGGAAAGCTGCCAGTACGCGACCCCGGCCACCGCCAGCAGGCCGACGTCCGCACCCGCCCGCAGCGGCGCGGGCAGCGGCCGGCCCCGGCCCCCGGCGGACAGGGAGGCGGTCAGCGCGGGCAGCGTCACCGCCAGCGCGCACCCCAGGGCCGCCGCCCCGGCGACCAGCCACACCCCGGCCCCGCCGACGGCCGGCACCTCCAGCCGCAGCCCGATGCGGGCCAGCGCCCCCCGACCGGCCAGCAGCCGGGTCAGCGGACCGGCGAGCAGCGGCGCGCAGAGCACCGCCGGCACGGCCAGCAGCAGCGCCTCCAGCGCGGCGAGCCGTCCGAGGCGGGCCCGGGAGGCGCCCCGTGCCCGCAGCAGCCGCAGCTCGCCCGCGCGTTCGCTGCTCAGCAGCCGGGCCACCAGCAGCAGCGCGCAACCCGCCAGCAGGGCCAGCTGGAGCGCCACGACGAGGAGCGTCGAGCGGGACACCAGCAGGGAGCGGTCGAGCCGGTCCAGCACCTCGGGCAGGGAGGTCGTCGCGGCCGTCGCCCCGCTGAGCACGGGCCGGCCGCGCAGCCACGCCGTGCCGTCCCGGGCCGACTCGCGCAGCGCGTCCGTCCGCCCGGCCGTCATCGCGGAGAAGTCCGCCGTCGCCAGCCACCCGGACGGCCCGGCGCTCACCTCGCCGCCGCTCAGCACGCCGGGGGCGGCGAGCAGCGGCCCGTACGTCGTGAAACCGCCCTGTTTGACGCCGCGTCCGGCCAGGTCGTCCAGCTCCCAGTACGGGGACGCCGCGTCCGCGGGGCGGTACAGGCCGGTGACCTCGATCCGCACCGCCGGGCCGTCGAGCCGGTCGGTGAGGGTGAGGCGGGTGCCGGTGCGCACGCCGAGGCGTTCGGCGGCGGCCACCGGCAGCGCGGCCTCGGTCACCGGGCCGCCCTCCCGCGGCATCCGGCCCTCGGCGATCCGCACCTGCGCCGTATCGAGCGCCGCGAAGTACGTCAGGCCGGGATCGTCGCCGGACCCCTCGCCGCGCGGACGCAGGGTGCCGGGCAGGGCGTAGGGGCCGGACCGCGTCAGGGTGCGGACGGTGACCGGCAGTCCGCCGAAGGTGTCCCGGGCGCCCTCGCGCACGGTGGCGGCGGCGTCCTCGCGCGCCTCCTCGGGGACGTCCGCCTTGACGATCAGCGCGGTGTCGGCGGCGTTGCGCGGGTCGGCGAGGGCGTGCCGCAGGGACGCGTCGCCGATCGCGCCCGAATAGGCGGCCAGGGTCGCCAGCACCGCCGTGGTCAGCAGGACGGTGAACAGCGCCGCGGCGAGCAGCAGGCGATGCGCCCGCGCGCGCAGCAGCACGAGCCCCGTGATTCCCCCGCTCCCCGCCACCCGGCCCCCCGGCACCGTTGTCCAGACCTCTCGGTGATGTTGTCAGAGGGTCCGTGGCGCGGGTAAGCGTTCGAGGGCCGGACTTGACCGGATCGTGACCGGATTTCGGCGATCAGGGACCGGAATGCGCTCATCGGCCCCCGGGGCGCGGTCAGCCTTCGGTGTTCACCATCGAGGCCGCCGCGTATGTCAGGTACTTCCACAGCGTCTGCTCGTGCTCCTCGGACAGACCGAGCTCGTCGAGCGCCACCCGCATGTGCTTCAGCCACGCGTCGTGAGCGGCACGGTCCACGGCGAAGGGGGCGTGCCGCATCCGCAGACGGGGATGACCGCGCCGCTCGCTGTACGTCGTCGGGCCGCCCCAGTACTGCATGAGGAAGAGCGCGAAACGCTCCTCCGCCGGGCCCAGGTCCTCCTCGGGATACATCGGCCGCAGAATCGGGTCCTGGGCGACCCCCTCGTAGAAACGGTGGACGAGCCGGCGGAAGGTCTCCTCCCCGCCGACCTGCTCGTAGAAGGTCTGCTCCTGAAGCGTGCCGCGCCGAATCTCATTCACGCCGTCCATGGTCTCAGACGGGGCGGCATAGGCCTTGAGACTTAGGACCTACCGTGGAGGCATGCACGGGCACCGGGACCTGGCAGGCCTCGCCGCCTCCGCGCGGGCGGAGCTGGTGCGCGAGATCGAGCTGAGCGGCGCCTGGGCGGCCGACCCGGTCTGGCGGGAGGCGTTCGCGACGGTCCCGCGCCACCTCTTCGTGCCCTACTACTACGTCGGCGTCCGGGGCGGTTACGAGCGCCGGTGGGGCGAGCACCCCGACCCCGCGGCCCGCGAGCGCTGGCTGCGCGGCGCCTACGCCGACGTCCCGCTCGCCACCCGGCTGCGCGACGGGGAACTGCTCTCCTCCAGCAGCCAGCCGTCGCTGATGGCGACGATGCTGGTGGAACTGGGCGTGACGGACGGCGACCGGGTCCTGGAGATCGGCGCAGGCACCGGCTACAACGCCGCTCTGCTCGCCCACCGGCTCGGCGACGACGACCTGGTCACCACCGTCGACCTGGACCCGGAGATCACCGAGTCGGCCCGCCGGCACCTGGCCGCCGCCGGACACCACCCGGCCGTCGTCACCGGCGACGGGGCGCGCGGGGCACCGGAACGCGCCCCTTTCGACCGGATCATCGCCACCTGCGCGCTGCCCACGGTCCCGTGCGCCTGGCTCGTCCAGTGCAGGCCCGGAGGGCGCATCCTGGCGCCGCTCGCCACCGGTCTGATCGCGCTGACCGTCCGCGACGCCGGACACGCCGAGGGCCGCTTCCTGCCCACGCCGGCCTACTTCGTGCCCCTGCGCGGCGCAGGGCGCACCGAGCCGGAGCCGCCGGGCGCGGGCGGGGTGCCCCGCCGGGTCCGCGGCGACGATCTCTTCCGGTTCCTGCTCGCGCTGACCCGGGGCAGCCTCGACCCGCCGGAGGCGTACGCGCTGTGGCAGCGAGAGGACGCCCCGGGGCGCGAGCGCTACGGCGTCACCGTCCGCGGCGAGCGGGTGTGGGCCTGGCTGGACGACCCCGAGGGACCGTACGCCTGGCCCGTCACCTGAGGGCCCGCGCCCGTATCAGCCGCGGCGGATCGTGATCGTCGTCCAGGCGCCGACGTGCACCCGGTCGCCGTCCTGGAGCGGCACCGGCACGAAGGGCTGGATCGGCTCCTCGCCGCCGTTGACCGTCGTGCCGTTCGTCGAGTTCTGGTCGACGACCGCCCAGCCGCCGTCCGGCTGCTGCACCAGCACCGCGTGCTGGTGCGAGACGCCCGGGTCCTCCGGCGGCACCGCGAGATCGATGTCCGGGGTGTCGCCGGTGGAGTGCCGACGGCGGCCGATCGTGATCTGGTTGCCGGTGAGCGTGCGCTGCTGCTCCGGCGAGTACGCGGGCAGGTTCAGGCCCGCGGCCTCGGGGCCGGAGCGCTGCATCATCGCCATGAAGTACTCGCGGTCCGGACCGATGGTCGCCGTCCAGGTCGCCGGCTGCGGGGGCCCCGGCGGGAAGCCGTGGCCGGGCGGGGCCTGGGTGGCACCGGGCTGCGGGTAGCCATAGCCGCCGCCGGGAGCGCCGGGACCCCCGGGACGTCCGGGGCCGCCAGGACCCCCCGGACCACCGGGGCCCGCGGGGCCGGACGGCGGGGACAGCACCCAGTCGTCCTCACCGCCGCCGAAGGACGGACCGCCGCCCTGCTGCGGGCCGCCGTGCTGCGGCGGGCGGCCGGTCTCCTGCGGGAAGCCGGGCGGGGCCGACGGCGCGGACTGCTGGAACGCCTGCGGGGGGCCGCCAGGGCCACCGGGGCCGCCGGGACGGCCGGGGCCTCCCGGACCACCGGGCCCACCGGGGCCTCCCGGGCCGGGCGGGGGCGGCACGGGGCCGGGAGGCGGCGGGACCGGCCGCGACGGGTCGCCGCCGAAGCCGGGCGGGGCCGGGGGACCGGAAGGCCCGCCCTGACCGCCGTGGCCGCCCGGGCCACCGGGACCGCCCGGGCCACCGGGACCCGGGTAGCCGGAGGGACCGCCCTGTCCGCCGGGACCGGGGAAGCCGGAGGGGCCGTTCGGACCGCCGGGACCGTGCGGGCCGGGGCCGTTCGGGCCACCCGGACCGTGCGGGCCGGGGCCGCCCTGGCCGCCGGGGCCCGACGGGTCGCCGCCGAAGGGCGGGCCCGGCGGGATCGGCTCGGCGGGCCGGTTCACCTGGGACGGGCGCGAGCCCTGGTAGTCGTACGCGTCACCGCCGCCGTACGACGGTCCGCCCGGCGGCTGCGGGAACCGGGGCCCCGGGCCGGGCGCCGGCGGGCGCGGAGCCGCCGGGGTGTACGAGGTGGCGGTGTTGGTGAGGAAGTTCCACCGGCACTCCTCGCAGAACGGCGCGGCACCCTCGCGGGGCGTGCGGCACTGCGGGCACAGCTGCGGTTCCCCGCCGGGGCCGCCCGGACCCTGCGGGCCGGGGCCGCCCTGGCCGCCGGGACCGGCGGGCGGCGGGAAGCCGTAGCCCCCGCCCGGCGGCGGTGGCGGCGGAGGGGGCGGCACGGCACCGGCCATGCGGTGACCGCAGACCTCGCACCAGTCGTCGGAACCCGACTGGTGTCCGTTCGGGCAGGTCGGCATGTCGGAGCTTCCCCCTCTTGCGGAGCTTGTCGCTGTGTTGTCCTGCGGTAGTGCGGTGCTGCTTCGGTGCTCTACCGCGTCACTTCTTCACGCGGACGGTCTTCGTCGACCGGGTCTCGAGAGTCATCTCGTCGGCCTCCTCGACCTTCGCTTTCAGTCGCACAGTACCTGCCGCCACGTCGACCACGTCCACCACCTTCGCAAGCAGTTTCGCCGTATCCGCGTTTCCGGACGCTCCGGCCAGCTGGACCGCGCGGCCCAGTTTGGCCGTCGCTCCGTCGATGTCTCCCGCTTTGCGCAGATCGAGCCCCTGTTGGATGACTTGGGCCAGTTCGGCCTGGCCGGTGTAGTGGGCGACCTGCGGGTTGATCGACGTGGACGCCACCATGTCGTCGGTCCACACGGCACGGACGAGGCCCTGCGCGCCGAGGTTGCGCACGGTGCCCCCGGGCTCGGGGACGACGAGCGAGACGCGGGCCGCCAGCATCTCCCGGCCGAGCTCCGCGGCCGGAACCTCCACGCAGACGTGGTAGTCACGGGACTCGTCGCCCCACGACCCGGTGGGGTAGTCCCCGGCGCGCGGGCCCGCCTCGGTGCGCCGGTCCGTCAGTTCCTCGACCGTGGGGGCGACCTGTTTGACGAACCTCACCGTGGTGCCGACCGGGGTCCACAGCCGCAGGGCGACGTCGGCGACCTCCTTGCCCATGGCCGTCTCCATCATCCGCGTGAAGTCGGCGGCGAGGCCCGCCGGGTCGGCGACGATGTCGGCGGTGCCGAGCAGGGCGGAGGCGATCGCTGTGACTTCTTTCACCTCCCAGTCGGTGCCCACGCCCCGGGCGTCACACGTGAACCGTCCGGCACAGGCGTCGAGCGCCGCCTTCAGGTCCTCGGGCGACTCGTGCTCGTTGCGGCCGTCGGTGAGCAGGATGCCGTGCCGGATGGCGACGTCCGCCGTGGACAGCAGCCGGTCGGCCAGCCGCAGCCAGGTGCCGATGGCCGTGCCGCCGCCCGCGCTCAGCCTGCGCAGCGCCTGCTTGGCCTGCTCCCGGGTGGAGGCGTCGGCGACCGCGAGCCGGCCGCCTCCGGGGTAGACCTCCGTGGCCACGTGCGTGCCGCCGACCACCGTGAAGTGGACGCCGTCGCGCAGGGTGTCGATCGCGGCGGCCGTCGCGTCCCGCGCGTTGCGCATCTTGGTCGGCGGGTAGTCCATCGAGCCCGAGCAGTCGACCATCAGCGCCACGGCCGCGGACGGCCCCCGGCCCGGCGCGTACAGATGGGGCGCGGCCACCGCGCTTCCGATCGTGCCGCCGCCGGTCGCGGTGACCGTGACGATCGCGTTGACCTCGCGGCCGCCCTCGGGCAGGTACTCGTTCTGATAGACGTCCACCGAGAACTGCGGCACGTTCGACTTCGAGAAATTGGCCATGCCGGATCGCATCCCCCTCTACGTCCCCCACGCCGGTGGGGAGTGGCTGGTGGCGCGGACCGCCCCCCGGCGGGCGCGGGGGCGCCCCCCCCCCCCCCCCGCGCGCGGGGGGGGACCACCCA